>JAJAYJ010000087.1 GCA_026786275.1 Nocardioides sp.
CCACGCGCGGCGCGCGCCGACCGGGGCCGCCCGGTCGGCTCGTCGCGTTCGCGGACCCCCCGGACCCCCCGGACCCTCAGGTGCCCTCAGGTACCCGCGGCGGCCCGGACCCACGCGGTGGCCCGGCGCTCGGCCCAGAAGCTCAACAGCGGGATCGTGCCGCAGACCAGCGTGACGACCGTGAAGGCCGGCGTCCAGCGCTCGCGACGAGCCAGCAGCAGGCCCATGAACAGGAAGATCATGTAGAGCCAGCCGTGGGCGACACCGAGGTACTGCGAGATGTCTGCGCCGGCCCGCCATCCGGCTCCTGCGGTGGAGGCGTCACCGGCGATCGCCGGCTCGGCCAGGAAGTCGGCGCCGCTGACCAGGTAGCCGTAGTGCAGCGGCAGCCCGACCAGGACCAGCACGACGAGCAGCAGCCCCACGATCGTGGCCATCACACGGTAGCGGGTCAGCGCCCAGCCGGTGGTCTCGAGGGGCTGGTCCAGGGGCTGGGTCGACTGCTCGCTCACGCTTGCGACGCTACCCGAGGCGTCCCGGCCGCCGATGTCTCCCCAGGCTCCTCCTCCGCGCGCAGCGAGTCGCGCACGTAGCGGAACCAGATGAACACCGCGAAGGCGCCGAAGACCCACCACTCGATGGCGTAGAGCAGGTTGCGCAGACCGGTGAAGGTGCTGGCCTCCGGCAGCTGGGCGAGATCGGCGGCCGGCAGACCGCCGACACCCTCGCGCGCCACGGCGTACGCGCCGTAGAGGTCCTGGTCGACGTACTGGATCACGTCGGCGGTGCGCAGCTGGGGCAGCACGTCGTCGGACGGGTCGGTGTCCACCTGGCCGGTGCCCTCGGTGGGCTGCAGGTAGGCCACTAAATCGCCCGGGCCGCTCGGCGCGGCCGGAGCAACGCCGGGGGACGCGACCCAGCCCAGGACCACGGGCAGGGCCGGAGCGGTGGCGTCGCCGATCGCGAGCGGGGTCACCTGCCAGTACCCGTCCTCGCCCTCGTGCTGGCGCCCGGACACGTAGATGGTGCCGCCCGGCACCCACGTGCCCTCGGCGGTGACGGGCTGGCCGACCTTGTTGCCGGGGAACGGGTCGTCGGACCCCATCACACCGCTCAGGGGCTCGGGGGCGAGCCGGCTGAGGTCGACGGCCTCCCGCTCGCGGGTGTCCTGCCACGACCCCAGCTGCCAGAACCCCAGCACGCCGGCCATCGCGACCAGCACCACGGCGAGCAGGTGCACGGCCCAGAAGCGCGGGGCGAGGGAACCGTTCACTCCCCCATCGTACGGTCGCGTCCTGGTCAGGCGCAGACCGCGAACGGCAGCGGGCGGCCCAGTTCGAGGGCCGCCACGGCGTGCTTCGTCGCGCGCCGGGTGTGCCACCGCCAGGTCGACGCCGGGCCCCGCACCGTGAGGACCGGTGTTTGGGGGCACGACCCCGCGGACACAACCAGGACATGACCCAGACCCCGAGTGGTGACCCGGCGCTGCGTGACCCCCTCTTCGGTGAGCTCCGCCGCCGGCACCCCGACGTCACCCTCGTGCTGCTGGCGCCACCGGCGCTGCCCGAGGCCGCGCCGAGCCCGGCCCCGGTCACCGAGGTCCGCGCCTTCGAGCAGCGCGTGCGCCGCGCGCTGGACGACCTCGTCGGCACCGTCGGCGTCGAGCCCGGGGCCACCACCACGCTGTGGTGGCGCCAGGGAGCGAGCGGCGTGCACCGGTTCGTGGCCCGCGCTGTCTTCACCGACCTGCCGACCCCGGTCCGGTCTCTGGGGGCGACGTACGACGAGCTGGAGGACGCGGGCTGGCGGCTGCGGGCGTCCAGCCGCCCGCGGCCGCGCTTCGAGGGCGAGCGGGGCCTACTCAGCGTGCGGGCCGTCGCCTACCCCACCGCGCTGCAGGTCCAGGTCACCTCCGAGCCGCTCGTGCTCGACGCGGACACCCTGGCCGAGCCGGCGGCCCGGTCGTGACGTTCGGCCTGGTGCCGGCGGCGGTGCGCGAGGCCGGTGAGGTCTGGAGCTCGCAGATCGACGAGCTGAGGGGCGCCCGCGCCTCGCTCGACGAGATCGATCCCGGAGCTCTGGGCGGCCCCCGGGTCTCCGGGGCCGCCGCGGCGTTCGTGCAGCACTGGAGCGGCGCGGTCGAGGCCATGGCCAGCACCGCGCAGGACCACGCGGCCGCCCTCGAGCAGTTCTCCCTGCAGGTGCTCTTCGTCGACGACCAGGCGGCCGACAGCGTCGCCGGCCTGGTCGCCTGGAGCTCCTGAGATGACCACGATCCAGCTGCCGGCGCAGCTCGCCCCGATGCAACCCCTGCGCACCAGCCCCGGCGCGGTCCGTGGGGTCCTCACCAACATCCGGGCCTCGGGCCTGACCCTGAGCAACAGCTGGACGACCACGTCCGGTCACGGCATCCCAGGGGACTGGAGCGGGGCGACCGCCACCTCGGCGGGGTATGCGTTCACGCAGTTCGGCCAGCGCTCCGACGCGGTGAGCGCCGCCCTGGAGAAGGCGTCGCTGGCCATCGACGTGTACGCCGACACCGTCACCGGCCTCGAGCTCGAGCGGGAGCGGCTCGACCAGGACCGCACGACGCTGAACCAGGCGGTCAACGCTCTCCGGTCCCGCATCGACGGCTCGGGTGCCGATGCGGACGTGGCCGCCCTGGAGTCCGAGGCCGCCCGTCTGCGTGAGCGCCACTACGACCTGGAGCAGGACGAGATCACCTTCTGGGCCGAGGTCGACGACGCCGAGGACCGGTGCGCGCAGGCCCTGCGGGCGGTGGACTCCGACGCCGAGGCCACCGACGCCGCGGCCAGCCCGGGCCGGCCCGACGTAGCCTCGCTGCTCACCGGGCTCACCTCGCAGCCGACGCCGGACGCGGTCAACGACTACTGGAACGCCCTGACCCCGGCCGAGCAGGAAGCCCTCAAGATCCACGACCCCGGGCTCGTCGGCAACACCGACGGCATCCCGACCGGGGACCGCGACGAGGCCAACCGCTCGCTGCTGGAGAAGGACGAGGAGTACCTCACCAGCCTGCAGTCCTCCGGCCAGACCCTGACCGACGGCGAACAGCAGAGCCTGGTCAACGTCAACGCCGCGATCGAGGGCATCAAGGCCGGAGAGACGACCCTGGACCCGCGCACCGGGGACCTGGTCGACACCCACCTCATCCTCTACCGGCCCCACGCCTACGACGGCGACGGCGTCGTCGCGATCAGCTACGGCGACCCCGACACCGCCGACAACACCGCGGTCGTGGTGCCGGGCCTGACCAACGACGGCTCGATGATCGCCAGCCAGGGCGAGGATGCGCTCAACCTGCTGCAGGCCGCGGGGGGCGAGGAGTCCACCGCGGTGATCGCCTGGATGGGCTACGACGCCCCCAGCGGCGGCCTGGCTCCAGAGGTCGACGTGGACGCCAACCCGATCGGCGGAGTCGGGGTGGACGTCAGGCTGCCCAACATCGCCGGCGTGGGAGCCGAGCAGCTGGCCACCGAGGGCGGCGCGAACCTGTCGCAGTTCGTCGACGGCCTGCGCGCCACGCACGAGGGCGACCCCGGCAACCTCAGCGTGATCGGGCACAGCTACGGCTCCACGACGGTGGCCCACGCGGCCACCGACGGGGGTCTCAACGTCGACTCCCTGTCCCTGGTCGGCAGCCCGGGGGCCGGGAGCGCCACCTCTGCGGCCGACCTCGACATCCCGACCGGGAAGGTCTACGTCGGTACCTCCGAGAACGACTTCGTGACCTGGCTGGGGGGCGACACCGAGCTCGGCATGGGGCTGGACCCCTCGCAGGACAGCTTCGGAGCCACC
>JAJAYJ010000088.1 GCA_026786275.1 Nocardioides sp.
CCAGGAGCCGGTAAAAGCACTTTTCTTGAAGCCCTAGGAATGCACCTGTTGAGTCAGGACTACCGGGTGGCGGTTCTGGCGGTGGACCCCTCCTCGAGCCGCACCGGAGGCTCTCTGTTGGGCGACAAAACCCGGATGCCGTGCCTCAGTGTAAATTCTAGAGCCTTTGTGCGGCCCAGTCCGGCCGCCGGGCCGCAGAGGGGGCGGCCGCGGAGGCGATCCGGGCCCGGACCGAGGCCGAGCAGGGCCTGGCCCAGCGGGCCCACGACCGGGCTGCCGTCGAGGCCGCGGTGCGGCACCAGGCCGGGCTGGTCGAGGCGGCACTGCAGGACCGGCTCGCGGTCGAGTATCGCGCCACCCAGCTGGCGCATGAGCTGGCCGAGGTCCGGGCCCAGCTGCGTGCCCTCGGCGGGGCGGCCGACCTGCCCCGGGCCCACGACGTGGAGCCGCCGCACGCCTTCACCACGCTCTACGAGCGGGCCGGCAGTCCCGAGCCGACCGAACGGCCGCTCGACGGGCCGGACCCGTTCGGGGACTCGCTGGCGCACGACGACCGCGACCGGGTCGTCCGCACCAGCCGCTGGGGTGGCACCGGCGTCGGGGACCCGAGCGAGTCGGGGGTGACCCGCACCGGCCTGTACGCCGCGCCCGACCTCCTCGACGACGAGCCCTTGGCGCACGACGACGCGCGACCCGAGCCGACCCGGCTCACCGAGACCGGCGAGCTCGAGGCCGTGGCCGCCTCCGAGTCACCCACGGACCCGGACGACCCGGACGCCGACCCGGTGGAGCCGCCTCCGATGCACGGACCCGACCGGGAGCGCCAGGAGCACACCGAGGACGACGAGCTCACGGGCTCCTTCGCCCGGCTCCGGCGCTGGCGACACCCGAGCTGAGCCGGGTGCCCGGGCCGCTCAGCCCAGCGCGACCCGGACCGCAACGGCGATCTCGGCGTTGGCGGCCAGGGACGAACGGCTCACCATCACGTTCAGGAAGCCGTGGATCTGGTCCGGGAAGCGCGTGAGCCGCACCGCCACGCCGGCCTCCGAGAGCCGCTGTGCGAACGCCTCGCCCTCGTCGCGCAGCGGATCGAAACCGGCGGTGAAGACCCACGCCGGCGCGAGCCCCGAGGGCAGGTCGGCGAAGGCGGGCGAGAAGCGGGGGTCGAGCACGTCGTCGGGACGCGCGGCGTAGCTGTCGGTCGCCAGGTGCATGAACTCGGAGGTCAGGAAGAAGCCGGTCCGGAAGAGCTCGAGGCTGCGGGTGTCCCGGGTGCCGTCCGTGGCCGGGTAGACCAGGATCTGGGCCGCGCACGCCAACCCGGCGTGCGCGGCCTGGACGGCCACCCCGATCGACAGGTTGGCGCCGGCCGAGTCGCCCCCCACCCCGATCCGCTGCGGGTCCGCACCGATCTCGCCCGCGTGCTGGTGCGCCCAGCGGAACGCAGCGAACCCGTCGTCGTAGGCCGCGGGGAAGCGGTCCTCGGGACCGAGTCGGTACTCGACGGCCAGCACCCGCACGTGCGCCCGCTCCGCCAGGTAGCGACAGGGCGCGTCGTGGCTCTCGAGGTCGCCGTACATGAACCCGCCGCCGTGCAGGAAGACCAGCAGCGGACCGGTCTCGGGGGCGTGCTCCGGGGTGTAGAGCCGGCCCGGCAGGCCGGCGACGGTCAGGTCGCGGACCGACCCGACCGGCAGGTCCCCGCCCGCGAGCCGGCTCTGGCGCAGCAGCGCGACCCGACCCTGCGGGACAGGGAGCGTCTCGGCACCGGGCTCGCGGACCACCTGCTGCAGGCGCAGCATCAGCTGGGTGTCGGTGGCCAGCGTCTGGCCGTCGCGCACCACGGGCGCGCCGACGAGGAGCCGCTGCACCCGGGCGGGCAGACCCAGCGCGGCCCGGAACACCGCGGTCTCGAGCTGGGTCCTGAGCTGGTTCGTGGTCTGCACGCTGCGACCGTAGCGGCTGTGCCCCGCGGGTCGTCGGTTGTTCACCCCGTGGTGCCACACTGGCGCCATGGATCTCGACGCACCCCTGGTCGACGGGCACCTCGGCTCCGGGGCGACGCCCGAGCACGTCACGACCGAGGAGTACGACGTCGAGCCGCCGTACGTGCCCGACGCCGCGGCCCTGGCCGCCGTCGAGAAGTACGCCGACCGCTTCCTCGACCGTGAGCTGTCGTGGCTGCACTTCAACCAGCGGGTGCTCGAGCTGGCCGAGGACACCGAGCTGCCACTGCTGGAGCGGGTCCGGTTCCTGGCCATCTTCACCAGCAACCTCGATGAGTTCTTCATGGTCCGGGTGGCCGGGCTCAAGCGGCGGATCGCCGCGGGCGTCGCCGTCCGGGCCGCATCCGGCCTGATGCCGCGCGAGGTGCTGGAGGCCATCTGGTCCCACGCCCGTGAGCTGGGCACCCGGCACGCCGAGCTGTTCCGCGAGACGATCGTGCCCGAGCTGGCCGAGAGCGGGATCGCGCTGGTCCGGTGGGCCGACCTGGAGCGGGAGGAGCAGAGGGCCTGCAAGCGGCTCTTCAAGGACCGGATCTTCCCGGTGCTGACCCCGCTCGCCGTCGACCCTGCGCATCCGTTCCCGTACATCTCGGGGCTCTCGCTCAACCTGGCCGTGGTGCTGCGCAACCCCAAGAGCGACAAGCAGCACTTCGCCCGGGTCAAGGTGCCACCGAGCTTCGAGCGCTTCGTGCCGCTGGGCAACGCCCGGTTCGTGCCGGTCGAGGACGTCATCGCCGAGCACCTGCGCAGGCTGTTCCCAGGCATGGACGTGCTCGAGGTCCACCCGTTCCGGGTTACCCGCAACGAGGACCTCGAGGTGGAGGAGGACGACGCCGAGAACCTCCTCGCCGCGCTCGAGAAGGAGCTGCTGCGTCGACGCTTCGGCCCACCGGTGCGCCTGGAGGTGGAGAACTCGATCAGCCCCGCTGTCCTCGAGCTGCTGATGTCGGAGCTCGACATCACCGACGAGGAGGTGTTCCGGGTTCCCGGACCGCTCGATCTGCGTGGCCTGCACGGCATCGCCGACCTGAGCCGCGAGGAGCTCAAGTACCCCGCGTTCGTGCCGACCACCCACGAGCGGCTGGCGGAGGTGGAGTCCTCGGCTCCCGTCGACGTCTTCAAGGCTGCGCGCCGCAACGACGTGCTGCTGCACCACCCCTACGACTCGTTCGCGACCTCGGTGCAGCGCTTCATCGAGCAGGCGGCCGCAGACCCGCACGTGCTGGCGATCAAGCAGACGCTCTACCGCACCTCGGGCGACTCCCCCATCATCGACGCCCTGATCGACGCGGCCGAGGCCGGCAAGCAGGTGCTGGTGATCGTCGAGATCAAGGCCCGCTTCGACGAGCAGGCCAACATCCGCTGGGCCCGCAAGCTCGAGCAGGCCGGCTGCCACGTCGTCTACGGCCTGGTCGGGCTCAAGACGCACTGCAAG
>JAJAYJ010000089.1 GCA_026786275.1 Nocardioides sp.
CCCTCGACCACCGGGGGCGCGGGGCCCGTAGGGGCGCCGCCGCCGCCATCCTCGGCGGCGCGCTCGCGGTGAAGCCGCTGCTGCAGATCGAGGAGGGGCGGGGCGGGGCGCTGGAACGGGTTCGGACGTCCGGGCGGGCCCTGGCCCGGTTGGAGGAGCTCGCGGTGGCAGCGGCGGGCGAGCAGGCGGTGGACGTGTGCGTGGCGCATCTGGCCAGTCCCGACCGGGCGGCCCAGCTCACCGAGCACCTGACGGCACGCCTGGCCGTCAACCTGGGCGGCGCCGAGATCTGGTGCGCCCAGATCGGCGCGGTGCTGGGCGCCCACGTCGGTCCCGGCATGCTGGCGGTGTGCGTGGCGCCCCGCCTGCCGCTCACCGACCCACCGGGCTGAGCGGACCGGCCCGCTCCGCGTCCACCACCGCACGCTCGACGGGGCTGTCCCCAGACCGGTGCGAGACGGCTGCCGCGCGCCACCGCGACTGCCTAGCGTCGCGGCATGCCCTCTCTCCCCGGTCGGTCCGGCCGACCCACCAGCGCCGAGCACCAGGCTGCGGTCTCCCGTCGGCTCGACCTGCTGCGGGCCGAGCTGTCGGGCCCGCCGGTCCGTAGCGACGCCCCGGTCGAGGACGAGCAGCCCTGGTGGTCCGAGGCGACCCGGGTCCCGGGTCCACGGCTGCAGGTGGTCCCGCCCGAGGATTCCCCGTCCCCGTCCCCGTCCCCGACCTCGTCCCCGTCCTCGTCGTCCCCGGAGCACATCGTCGGGCCGCCGCCGTGGGTGCCCGTCCCCGGTCGACACGCATCGCGCCGGGCCCGGGACGTGACCGCGTGGGTGCCCGAGACCCTGCGGGGCCGGGTAGCGCTGGGGTCGGCCCAGGTCACGGTGGTCGCGGTCCTGGTGGCGATCGGTCTCGCCGTCACGGCCTGGACCGTGGTCCGTGCGCGACCCGAGCCGGTGGCCGCGGTCGCCGACGGCTCCGCGACCGCGGGGTCGTCCGCGGGGTCGGCGTCCACGGGGGTGCCAGGGTCCCCGGTGCTCGCGGGCACCGCTGTGTCCGGGGTTCCGGAGCAGCAGCTGGTGCAGGTTCCGCTCCCGTCCGCGGCGGTGGCGACTCCCCGGGCCGTGGGTGCGCAGGCGTCCGAGATGGTGACCGTCGACGTGGCCGGCAAGGTACGCCGTCCCGGGATCGCCGTGCTCGACCCGGGCGCTCGGGTGGTCGACGCGCTCAAGGCCGCGGGCGGGGCCCGCTCCGGGGTGGATCTGGCGTCGCTGAACCTGGCGCGAGTGCTGGTCGACGGCGAGCAGATCCTGGTGGGCGTGCCGTCCCCACCGGGCGCGGCTGCGTCGGCCCTCGCCTCCGCCCCACCCGGGGTCACCGCCGCGGCCGGGACCGGGGTGCTGGTCAACCTCAACTCCGGCACCGAGGCCGACCTCGACACCTTGCCCGAGGTCGGACCGGTCACGGCGCAGTCGATCATCTCCTGGCGCGAGGAGCACGGGGGCTTCACCAGCGTCGACGAGCTGCTCGAGGTCGACGGGATCGGCGAGGCCACCTTGAGCCGGCTCGCTCCGCTCGTGACGGTCTGATGTGCGTGACCCATACCCCGACTCCGACCCCGACTCCGGCCCGGGCCCCGACTCCGACCCGGCGTCGGAGCGGGAACCGGTCCGGCCCGACCTCCGGATGCCGCTGGTCGCCGCGGCCGCGTGGGCGGGCGCCCTGCTCGGTAGTGCCTGGCGCGCGCTGCCAGGTAACCCCGTCCTGGTGGCCGCAGGGTCCGCGGTCCTCGCGACGGCGGTGGTGGCTGCGGTCCTGGCCCGCGGCCCAGTCCCGCTCGCATGGGTGCGGACCGGGGCGGCCGCGGTGCTGGTGCTGGTCGCCCTCGCGGTCTCCACCGGTCTGCGCCTGCAGCAGGTGGGCACCGGTCCGGTGGCCGCACTGGCCCGCGAACGGGCCGCCGTCACTCTGGTCGCCACCGTCACCACGGACGTGCGCAGCCTGCCCGGTCGCTTCGGTGAGCAACGGCTGGTGCGCGTCGTGGTCACCGAGGTACAGGGTCGGGGTGCGCGCTGGGAGGTGCGCGCCCCGGTGCTGGTGATCGGTGACGTCGAGGAGCTGGGTGCGCCGGTCAGGCTGGGCGCCCGCCTCCGGTTCGCGGGTCGCCTCTCGCCGCCGCGCAGCAGCGACCTGGCCGGGGTGCTCGACCCGACCGGGCCACCGCGCGAGCTGGCCGCACCGGGCTTCGCGTGGCAGGGAGCCGAGCGGGTCCGGGCGTCGATCCGTGCCGCGGTGGCGCACCGCCCTGCGGAGCAGGCGGCGCTGGTGCCGGCGCTCGTCGACGGTGACGACGGTGGGATCGACGAGCAGCTCGCTGACGACTTTCGCACCACCGGGCTGACCCACCTGCTCGCCGTCTCCGGCACCAACCTGACCCTGCTCGTCGGCTTCGTGGTCGTGCTGGCTCGGTGGTGCGGCGTGCGTGGTCGGCGGCTGTGGCTGGTGGCGGGTCTGGGGATCGTGGGGTTCGTCCTGCTTGCGCGCACCGAACCCAGCGTGCTGCGGGCCGCGGTGATGGGCTCGGTCGGGCTGGTGGCGATGACCGGCAACGGCCGGCATCGCGGGCTGCGAGCACTGGGGGTCGCGGTGACCGGGCTGCTGCTGGTCCAGCCCGACCTGGCCCGGTCGGTCGGGTTCGCCCTGTCGGTGCTGGCCACCGGGGGGATCGTGGTGCTCGCACCCGGGTGGCGCGACGCACTCGGTCGGTGGCTGCCGAGGTGGCTGGCCGAGGCGGTCGCGGTGCCGGCGGCCGCCCAGCTCGCCTGCACACCCCTGGTCGCGGCGATCTCCGGCCAGGTCAGCCTGGTCGCGGTGCTGGCCAACCTGCTGGTCGCGCCCGTGGTCGGGCCGGCCACCGTGCTCGGGATGGCCGGTGGCCTGGGCGGGCGCGGCTGGCCGGGGGCCGGGCGCGTGGCCGGCACCGGTGCCGGTTGGTGCGTGGGTTGGATCGTGAGCGTCGCGCGGCAGGGTGCCGACCTGCCCACCGCGTCCGTCGCCTGGGGCACCGGGCCCGGCGCCCTGGGTGCCCTGGTGCTGCTGAGCCTCGTCGTGGCCGTGCTCGGGCCGCGGGTGCTGCGGCGCAGGTCCACCGGAGCGGCCGCGTGCGCGCTGGTGCTGCTGGTGGCGCTGGTCCGGCTGCCCACCCCTGGCTGGCCACCGGCGGGCTGGCTCATGGTGGCCTGCGACGTCGGACAGGGCGACGCCCTGGCCCTGCGGGTCGGGCCCGGTGAGGCCGTGGTGGTCGACGCCGGCCCCGACCCACAGCGGGTCGACGCCTGCCTCGACCGGCTGGGGGTGACCCAGGTGCCGCTGGTGGTGCTCACCCACTTCCACGACGACCACGTGGCGGGGCTGCCGGGCGTCCTGGACGGGCGTGAGGTGGCCCGGATCGAGACCACGTCGCTGCTGGACCCACCCGGTGGCGTCGCTCAGGTCCTGGCCGTGTCCGGATCGGCCCGACTGGCCCCCCGGGTGGCGGTGCCCGCCACCACAACGTACGGCGACGTCACCCTGCTGGAGCTGTGGCCGCCACCGGGACCGCCGCGAGCCGGCCCGGGCGACGGCAGCACCGCCAACGCGGCGAGCGTGGTGCTGCTCGCGCAGATTCGTGGGGTCCGGATCCTGCTCACCGGCGACCTGGAGCCCGACGGCCAGCAGGCTTTGGCCAGGGCGGTGCCGGACCTGCGGGTGGACGTCCTGAAGATGCCCCACCACGGGAGCCGCTTCCAGGACGAGCGCTGGCTGACGTCGCTCGCCGCCCGGTTCGTTCTGGTCTCGGTCGGTGTCGACAACGACTACGGACACCCGGCTGCCGGTGCTCTCGACCCGCTCGAGCTCGCGGGTGCCGAGGTGGCCCGCACCGACCTCGACGGCGACATCGCGGTCGTCGACGAGGGTGACGGACTGCGGCTCGTCACGCACGGCACCGGCCGGTGAGCAGTGTCGGCGCGCTGTGGCAGGCTGACGGGCACCATGGCCGCCTTCCTCTCCCACACCGATGTCCTGGGCCACGTCACGCTGGTCACGGGCAAGGAGGAGTTCCTCGGGGAGCGCACCGTCGCCGCGGTCCGCAGCGTGGTCCGGGCCCACGACGCCGAGTCCGAGCAGTCCGAGACCAACGCCTCCGACCTCACGCTGGCGACCTTCGGCGAGCTGGCCGCGCCGTCGCTGTTCTCGAGCATCCGGTGCGTGGTGGTGCGCTCGTTCGAGAACCTGCCCGAGGAGTCGGTGGAGGGGCTGCTGGCCTATGCGGGCGACCCGTCCGAGGACGTCGCCCTCGTGCTGGTGCACGGCGGCGGCGCCAAGGGCAGCGGCGTGCTCGCCAAGCTGCGCAAGCTCGCTGCGGTCACCGAGGTCAAGTCGGTCGAGCTGAAGGCGTCGGACTACGCCGGCTTCGCGGCCGGTGAGTTCCGCATCTGCGGCGCCACGGTCGACCGGGACGCCACCCACGTCCTGGTGCAGGCCGTCGGCCAGGACCTGCGCTCGTTGTCGGCAGCGGCCCACCAGCTGGTGCACGACTTCCCGGGGGAGACCATCACCGTGGACCGGGTCAAGCAGTACTTCGGTGGCCGGGCCGAGGCCAAGTCCTTCGCGGTCGCGGACGCTGCGTTCTCGGGAGAGCCGCGGGCTGCGCTCGAGGAGCTTCGCTGGGCGCTCGACTCCGGCACGCCCCCGGTGCTGGTGACCTCGGCGTTCGCGGGCAGCGCCCGGGGCCTGGCCCGGCTCAAGGGAGCGCCGGCTCGGATGCGCGAGGCCGACCTGGCCCGAGAGGTCGGCGTGCCGCCGTGGAAGCTGCGCACCCTGGGCGGCCAGGCCCGGGGTTGGTCGGAGCCCGGGTTGGCCAACGCGATCCGGGCCGTGGCCCGCGCCGACGCCGATATCAAGGGCGCCGCGAGCGACGCGCCGTACACGTTGGAGCGGCTGGTGCTCACGATCGCCGGGTTGCGCGAGCCCCGCTGAGGCGACCTGGCCGGGCAACACGAAGGCGCCGACCCCGAGGGATCGACGCCTGTCGTTCTCAGCGCACCAGCGGCCCCGACCCTCCCGGCGGGGAGGTTCTCCGGGACCGGCTCAGTGGGACCAGCTCAGAGCGAGGAGGACTGCCTGGCGATGGCGGACTTGCGGTTCGCGGCCTGGTTCTTGTGGATGACGCCCTTCGAGGCGGCCTTGTCGAGCCTCTTGGCGGCGTCGCGACCGGCCACGAGGGCCGCGTCCTTGTCGCCGGACTCGGCGAGCTCACGGAACTTGCGGATCGCCGACTTCAGGTTGGTCTTGACGGCCTTGTTGCGCTCGTGGGCCTTGATGGTCTGCTTGTTGCGCTTGATCTGGGACTTGATGTTCGCCACGGGGAACCTTCGTCTGTAGGAGTGCTGGTCGGTCGAGCTGAGAGTGTTAAAGCCTCGGTGCGAGCGGCGCAGGGCGCCAGGACACGCGACGGACCAGGTTAGCAGCGGCGCCGAGACCCGCCCAAATCCGGCTGCGTGCCGGTGCGGGGACCGCTCACGACCAGCCGCGGCGCTCGGCCAGCCACGCCCAGCAGACCTCGCCCTCGTGACGCTCGTGCGCACGCAGGTACGGCGACGTCGGCGGCACCGGGTCCGCGGCGGACTTGAGGAAGAAGCCGGCCAGCAGCGCGAGCACGACGTCGACGTGCTCGGCCGGGACGTCGGCCGTCAGCGGGTGGGAGGCCAGCACGGCCTCCACGTCGAGACCGTCGCCGCGAGGACCCAGCAGCAGGAAGAGGCTGTCGAGCCAGGCGGCACCGACGACCGGCCAGTTCCAGTCGCAGACCAGGGTCCTGCCGTCGGTGGCCAGCAGCAGGTTGTCGTCGCGCACGTCGGTGTGCACCACGGTGCGGCCCGCGGTCACCTCGGCGGAGCGGGCGGCCAGGTCGGCTGCCTCGTCGGCGTGGGCCAGGTCGGGACGGGCGGCCCGCACGTGGTCCCACAGCGAGGGCCAGTCGGCGAGCTCGGCCGCGAACGTGTCCAGCTCGAGCTCGGCCGGCGGCGGGGTGAGCGTCTCGGCCAGGGTGCTCATCAGGCCGAGGCAGCGGTCGAGGTCCTGGGCGCGCCACGGTCGTTGCGGCGCCGCGGCCTCGACGTGCTCGATGCCCAGCACCACCCAGTCGTCGTTGTCGTGGGTCCACAGCAGCCGCGGGGCCGGTACGTCCTCGGGCAGCAGCGCCAGCTTGCGGGCCTCCTCGCGGTAGGACAGGGCGAACGTCCGCTGCGCCTTGGTCGAGGCGGCCTTCACGAAGTGGCGGGTGCCGTCCTCGCACTCGAGCACGGAGGCGAACCCCGGGGTGTAGCCGCCGCCCTGCGAGTGCGCCGTGACGACTGAGGAGCCGCAGCGGCGCTCGACGAGGCGGCGCAGCGGCGGCGGCAGGTGGGCCCACTCGAGACGACGGGCGGTCCGGCCGTGGGGTATCGGGGAGGGGGAGGCCGGATGGATCACGCCGACCATCCTCGTGCATCGGCTGGTGCGGCGGCTGCCCGGTGTCGCGGCCCGGACGTGGTGCGGCCCTGGCCCCGGGTCGGTGGCGTCGCGTGGACCCGGTGCCCGATCGTGCGGGCGAATCGTCGGCTGCGGTGCTGCGTGGGAGAATAAGGCGCAGGCCCGCCCGTTCCCGAGCGAAAAGATTCCCTTGTCCCCGACGTCGTTGCCTCAGCCCGGCCAGACCGATCCGGCGATCATCCGCAACTTCTGCATCATCGCCCACATCGACCACGGCAAGTCGACCCTGGCCGACCGGATGTTGCAGCTGACCGGCGTCGTCGATGCCCGGGCCGCGCGGGCGCAATACCTGGACCGGATGGACATCGAGCGCGAGCGCGGGATCACGATCAAGAGCCAGGCCGTCCGGATGCCCTGGACGGTGCCGGCCGACAACGAGCAGTTCGCCGCGCCCGGCGACTACGTCCTGAACATGATCGACACCCCGGGGCACGTCGACTTCACCTACGAGGTCTCACGCTCCCTGGAGGCCTGCGAGGCCGCGGTCCTGCTGGTCGACGCCGCCCAGGGCATCGAGGCCCAGACCCTGGCCAACCTGTACCTCGCGCTCGGCGCCGACCTGCACGTGATCCCGGTGCTGAACAAGATCGACCTGCCGAACGCGCAGCCCGAGAAGTACGCCGCGGAGCTGGCCGGCATCATCGGCTGCGACGTCTCCGACGTGCTGCAGACCTCGGCCAAGACCGGGCTAGGGGTCGCCGAGCTGCTCAACGAGATCGTCCGGCAGACCCCGGCGCCCGTCGGCAACCCGGACGCCCCGCCCCGCGCCCTGATCTTCGACTCCGTCTACGACACCTACCGCGGCGTGGTGACCTACGTCCGCGTGGTCGACGGCAAGCTGTCGCACCGCGACCGGATCAAGATGATGTCCAACGGGGTCGTGCACGAGATGCTCGAGGTCGGCGTGATCAGCCCCGAGCCGGTCAAGGCGGGCGACCTGGGGGTCGGCGAGGTCGGCTACCTGATCACCGGGGTGAAGGACGTGCGCCAGTCGCGGGTCGGCGACACCGTCACCAGCCAGCACCACGGCGCGACCGAGGCGCTCGGCGGTTACAAGCACCCGAACCCGATGGTCTACTCCGGGCTCTACCCGATCGACGGCGACGACTACCCGACGCTGCGCGACGCCCTAGAGAAGCTGCAGCTCAACGACGCCGCCCTGGCCTACGAGCCCGAGACGTCGGGTGCCCTCGGCTTCGGCTTCCGCTGCGGCTTCCTCGGCCTGCTGCACATGGAGATCGTGCGTGAGCGCCTCGAGCGGGAGTTCAACCTGGACCTGATCTCGACCGCGCCCAACGTGGTCTACGAGGTCGTCATGGAGGACGGCTCGGTCATCGAGGTGACCAACCCCAGTGAGTACCCCGAGGGCAAGATCGCCGAGGTGCGCGAGCCGGTCGTGCGCGCCACCATCTTGTCGCCGTCCGACTTCATCGGCGTGATCATGGAGCTGTGCCAGACCAAGCGGGGCACCCTGCAGGGGATGGACTATCTCTCCGAGGACCGGGTCGAGATGCGCTACGTGCTGCCGATGGGCGAGATCGTCTTCGACTTCTTCGACCAGCTGAAGTCGAAGACCAAGGGCTACGCCTCCCTGGACTACGAGCGATCCGGTGACCAGGTCGCCGACCTGGTGAAGGTCGACATCCTGCTGCAGGGCGAGCCGGTCGACGCGTTCAGCGCGATCGTGCATAAGGACGCGGCGTACTCCTACGGCGTGCTGCTCGCGGGCAAGCTCAAGGAGCTGATCCCGCGCCAGCAGTTCGAGGTGCCCATCCAGGCCGCCATCGGTGCCCGCGTGATCGCTCGTGAGAACATCCGCGCGATCCGCAAGGACGTGCTGGCCAAGTGCTACGGCGGGGACATCACCCGCAAGCGCAAGCTGCTGGAGAAGCAGAAGGAGGGCAAGAAGCGGATGAAGATGGTGGGCCGCGTTGAGGTGCCGCAGGAGGCCTTCATCGCTGCCCTGTCCACCTCGGGCCCCGCCGAGAAGGCCGGTAGGAAGTAGCCGGGCGGGGGTCTGGACCCGGTGCGCCCGCTGGGCGACACTGGAGCCAGCGCGACCGGGGTGAGCCGCGGAAGGCCTGGTCGGACGCCTCGGCGGCCCTCCTCCGGCAGGGGGCCGGCACGTGCCTCAAACCCCGGTGGGGGCAGGCTTTCTTTGTCACACTGGCCCCTCCGTCCACTCGGGAGCGTCACGACCATCCGCACCCACCAGCAGGGGGATCGACCATGAACTCGAGCACCGACCCGACCGCACCGGCCGCTGGCGGCGCCGTCGAGCGGGCCCAGGCGATGAGGGCGTCCCTGGGTGCGCGCCGCGACGTCGAGGAGATGATCGCGGAGGCCAGCCGGCTGCGCACCACCGCCGCCGCCGAGGCCGACGCGCTGGTCGAGGAAGCACAGCAGATCTCACAGGCGCTGGTCTCCGAGAGCCAGGCCGAGGCCGAGCAGGTCACCGTCCAGGCGCGCGAGCGTGCGGACGCCATCCTGGCCCGGGCGCACGCGGAGTCGGCCGCAGTGACAGAGCAGGCGCGTGCCGAGACCGAGCTCTCCCGGTCCCTGATCGCCGACGCCGAGAGCGCGATCCGCGCCCTCGAGGAGAACCTGGAGAACACGACGGCTTCGGTCGGTCGGGCCCTCGCCACCCTCACCGGACTGCGTGGCTCCTCCGGCGCCCCGGCCGCCGGGCCCACCGCCCCGGTCCTCGTGCCCCCGCCGAGCCACGCACCGAGCCTCGAGCCGGTGATCGGGACCGAGGACGACGCCACGCCGACGTACGCCACCGTGCCGCCGCCGGCGGTCGCCAGCCAGGCGCCCGCGTTCGCCGTGCCCACCGAGCCCTTCGCGTCCGCCTTCGCGTCCGCCTTCGCGTCCGCCTTCGCCTCCGCCTCCGACGACGAGGAGGAGGAGGAGGGTGCCGATGACGAGGACGCTGCGGACGAGGCCGCCCTGGCCGAAGCCGGTGTCGACCTGTCCGAGCTCAGTCTGGCCGAGCGGTTCCCGGAGCCTGCGACGGCGCAGGTGGCCGCGCTCGGTGCCGGCTTCGTGGTGATCCCCGAGTCCGAGCGTCCCGCGCTGCCCGAGGTCCCCGAGACCGGTGGTCCGGCCTTGGCCGAGGTGCCGGCGCCCGCCGTGGCCGCCGCCCTGGCTGCCGTGCCCGGTGCGACCCCCGAGGACGACCCGCAGGCGGCGTCCGAGGACGACGCCACCCCCGACGAGCTCGCCGACGCGGGGCCCGCCCCCGCGGGCTCGAGCGGCGACCAGGTGACCGGAGCGGTCGCCGCCACGACACCGGAGGACGGCGATGCGCAGCCCGCACGGGACCCGGAGCCCGTGTCGCGACCGCTCGGCTGGCTCTTCCGCTCGGCCCAGTAGTCGCCGCACGGGCTTCCACGCCGGATCGGTCCACGGTCTGGACAGGTAGCCCGATGATCCTCAACTCCAGGTGGAGGGGCCGTCCTGGGGGGACACTGGTGGGGGGGGGCTTGGTCCGCAGCGGCACTGCTGCGCGACGATCGATCCCTCGACGAGAGGGCGACGGCGCGAGCCGGCGTCGTCGCCGACGATGAGGACCGGATGGAACTGCGCGACCTGGGGGGAGCGCTCGGACGACACAAGCTGGTGGTCCTGCTGATCCTGGTGATCGCAGGGCTCGCGGTGGTGGTCGGACTGAGGCTGGCGCCCAAGACCTACACCTCGACCGCGATCGTGTCGGCCGATCCGGACCCGACCGCGGGCGCGGCGATCGACGATGTCGACACGCTGCGGGCCACGCTCGCCGAGCTGGCCGGGTCGCGCAGCGTCGTCGCCGACGTGCAGGGTGAGCTGGACGTCGTGCGCGGTGCCGAGGCCCTGGGCGACGACATCCGCGCCGAGTGGGTCCGCGGCACCACCCTGATCCGGATCACCGCCGAGGACCGGGACCCGCAGGTCGCCGCCGACGTCGCCAACGCGGTCGCGCGGGTCCTGCCGCGCCAGGACGCCAGCCAGGCCTTCGACCTCAGCGTCGAGGACCCCGCCGAGCCGGCGGGGACCTACACCAGCCCCGACCGGTGGCTGGTGCTCGGGGCGGGCGCCGCCCTGGCCGTCCTGCTCGCGGCCGCCGGCGCCCTGTGGCGGGAGCGACGCGCGGGCACCGTCGAGGACGCGGCCACCGTCGAGCAGGCCACTGCCGCACCGCTGCTGGCCCACCTGGCGCCCCCTCGGGACCACACGACGCTGCCCGCGCTCTCCCCGGGCACCCAGGCCGCCGGGGTGTTCAGGCAGCTGCGCCTCGCGCTGGAGACCGACTCCGCCGGGTCCCCGGTCGGTCGGGTGGTGGTCGCCGGCGTGACCTCGCAGGACGTCAACGTCTGGCTCGGCGCCAACCTGGCCATCGCCCTGGCCGGCTCTGGGCGACGGGTGCTGCTCGTCGACGGACGGCTGGGAGAACGGTTCGGTCGCCCGGGGCCTGAGGAGCCCGACACCCCCGGGCTGCACGGCGTGCTGACCGGTACGCCGCTCTCGGACGCGCTGAGCCCGGGCCCCGTCGCCGGGCTGACCGTGCTGCCCGCGGGCGCCTGGGACATCGAGTCCGCCCAGAGCCTCGTCACGACCCGCTTCGCGTCGGCGATGGCCGCCGCCCAGGAGCGGTTCGACGTCGTCGTCGTGCTCGGAGCGCCGCTCGACGTGTGTGACGATGCCCGCGTGATGGCGATGGACGGGGGCGCCCTGCTGCTGGTGGTACCCGAAGGCCACCTGAGCCCCGGCGCGCTGCGGGCCCACGCCGCCCGGGTCCGCTCGGTCGGGGCCCGACTGATCGGCACGGTCCTCGTCTCCAGGCGCCCCGAGCGCGTCGCCGACTGATCGCCATGCCCCACCACGACGAGCGCGCCACGACCCCGGGCCACCACGGCGACCCGCTCTCGCGACGGCTGAAGGTGCTGCACGTGTCGGCCTCCACCCGCGAGGGCGTGGCCAACGTGGCCCTGGGCTACATCCGCGACCAGGTCGATCGCGGTTGGCACGTGACCGTGGCCTGCCCCTCCGACGGCGATCTCGGCTACGAGGCCAGGATTGCCGGCGCCGAGGTCCGCTGGTGGCAGGCGACGCGCCGACCCGGTCGTTCGCTGAGCGGGGAGTCGCGCGCGCTGGCCCGGATCGTGGCCGACGTCGAACCCGACGTCGTGCACCTGCACAGCTCGACCGCCGGGCTGGTGGGTCGGCTGGTGGTGCGGGACCGGATCCCGACCGTGTTCCAGCCCCACGGCTGGTCGTTCCAGGCGGCCACGGGCGCGGTGCGTGCGGTGGCGCACCGGTGGGAGTGGATCGCCGCGCGCCGCTGGACGACCGAGTTGGTCTGCGTCAGCGAGGCCGAGCGCGCCCTGGGGGAGCAGCACGGCATCGTCGGCCCGACCACGGTGCTGCCGAACGGCGTGGACCTGGCCGCCTTCCGGCCCCAGGGCGACCGAGAGCGCGCGGCGGCCCGCGCCGAGCTGGGGCTGCACGACGTACCCACCGTGGTGTGCGTCGGGCGGCTGACGCTGCAGAAGGGCCAGCAGGACCTGCTCGCCGACTGGCCCTCGATCAGGGCGCGGGTGCCGCGCGCCGAGCTGCTCCTGGTGGGTGACGGACCGGACCGAGACTTCCTGGTCCGCCAGGCCCGCAGGCTGCGGGGGGTCAGCCTCGTCGGGCGCCGCACCGACGTCGCCCGCTGGTACGCCGCCGCGGACGTGGTCGCGGTGCCCTCGCGCTGGGAGGGGATGGCCCTGGTCCCGCTGGAGGCGATGGCCAGCGCCCGCAGCGTCGTGGTCAGCGACGTGACCGGGATGGTCGAGAGCGTGCCCGACGACGCGGGCGCGATCGTCCCCGTCACGAGCGCGCTGGCCGACGCCGTCGTGGAGCGGCTCCTGCACCCCGGCCAGGTCGAGGACGAGGGGTGGAACGGTCGCTCACACGTGGAGTTCAACCACGACGTGGGCCGCTCGGCTCGTGGTCTGGCGCGCGTGTACCTGCGTCTGGTCGGGACCCGCCGAGAGCAGTGAGGTGTCGCTGCCCGGCGAGCGGGCGCCGGGCCGACCCGCGGGCCGACCGGTGGAAGGATTCCAGTCCGGCGACGGGCTGGTCCAGCCGAGGCGAGAGCAGACTGAGCTCGCCCCGCAGCACGTTGACCAGCTGGGGCAGGTCGTCGAGCCCGGTGCGGCGCAGGACTCGGCCCGCGGGCCCGATCCGGCTCTCGTTGTCGATGCTCCAGGTCGTGGCTTCCGCGCCGAAGCGCGCCGGTTGCAGGGTGGTGAACTTCAGCAGCGTGAAGGTGTTCCCGGCGTCGGTGACTCGGGTCTGCTGGTAGATCACGCCCGGTCCGGTCTCGAGGCGGACCAGGACCGCGACCAGGGCGAGGAGCGGGGCCAGCACCACCAGACCACCGAGGGCGGCCACGATGTCGACGCCGCGTCGTACGAGCCGGGTGGCGGGGCGTGGCCTGCGGCGCAGCCTCAGCACCGCGACGTCCAGGACCATCTCGGTCCGTCGGTGCTCGGTGCCCCAGGAATCCATCGACTGGGGAACCACGAACACCTGGAGGTCCTGCTGCAGGCACCGGCGCACGGCGGCGGCGACCTCGGGGCCGGGCGGCTCGGGGCAGGCGAAGACCACATCGTGCACCGCCAGGTCGCGCAGGGCGAGGTCGAGGTCGGCGAGCCCGCCCACGAGTGGCACCGGCAGCCCACGCACGCTGCTCTCCCCTCCGCACGCGAGCATCCCGACCGGCCTCAGTCCGTGCTCCGGGTGGTCGAGCAGGGCAGCGGTGAGCTGCTGACCGGTCGGGCCGGCGCCCACGACCAGCAGGGAATGGGTGACCAGCCCGACCAGGCGCAGCAGGTGGATCGTGGCGTAGGTCGCCGTGCGCAGGAGCACCATGGCGGCGAACATCAGCGCCCCGAACAGCGCGACGTCGTCCCAGACCTGGAGCCGGGCCGGGTTGATGGTCGGGCTCGCCACCACGAGGGCGACCACCGCCGTACCGGCCGCGAGCACCAGGGCCGGCAGGTCCTCCAGGACCGACAGCGTAAGCCGGGAGCGGTGCAGTCCGGTGCCGCGGCCCACCGCCGCCACGGTCAGGGCGGCGGCGGCGAGCGCCACCACCGGGATTTCCGCGAAGGCGACCAGGCCCGCGAGCACGACGGCCATCGGGTCGACAATCGTCAGGACTGGCCTGACACTGGTGACCCATGGCAGCACGTTGAGCAGGCGCGCACGCACCATGTCCCCCCCGGGAGTCTTGCGAGTCGGCGGCCCCCATGAACGCGCCGGGCGCCTGCTGGTCGGCCCCGAGGCCTCGTCGACAGACGTACGTCAGCGAGTCAAGGCCACCGACCGGCGTTTGTCACGCCAAGTCGACGATTGTGGAGGACCCGTGGAGGAGCTGTTGCTCTCGACGGTGGAAGGATCGTCGCGATGACCGGATCCCCGCTGGTGCCCGCGCCTGTGCTGGCCTTCGCCGAGCGGGGCGCGCCGTGGGCGACCTGGGTCGCCGGCCTGCCCCGGGTGCTGTCCGAACTGCTCGCCGAGTGGGACCTCACGCCGAGCGCGCCGACCCTGCACGGGCACACCGCGGTGGTCGTGCCGGTGGGTAGCGCGGTCCTCAAGGTCGCGTTCCCCGACGAGGAGTCCGAGCACGAGGCACTGGCCCTGCAGCGCTGGGGCGGTCGGGGCGCGGTCCGCCTGCTCCGGGCCGACCCGCACCGTCGGGCCCTGCTCCTGGAACGGCTCTCCGTTCGCGACCTGAGCGACGCCTGGGACGTCGAGGCGTGCGAGCACGTGGCCAAACTCTACCGCCACCTGCACGTGCCGGCGCCGCCGCAGCTGCGCACCCTCACGTCGTACGTCGCACGCTGGGACGCCGCCCTCGGCGAGCTGCCTGGCGATGCACCGCTGCCGCGGCGGCTCGTGCAGCAGGCCCGTGCCCTGACCCGTGACCTGATCGCCGACCCCGACAGCGTCGGGACGCTCGTGCACACCGACCTGCACTACGAGAACGTGCTGGCCGCCGAGCGAGCGCCCTGGCTGGTGATCGATCCCAAGCCGGTCAGCGGCGACCCACACTACGAGCCGGCCCCGATGCTGTGGAACCGGTGGGACGAGGTGGTCGCCTCCGGGGACGTGCGGGACGCGGTCCGCCGGCGCTTCCACACCCTGGTGGACACCGCCGGCCTCGACGAGCACCGGGCCCGGGACTGGGTCGTGGTCCGGATGGTCCACCTCGCGCTGGGGGAGCTGCGCGGGCACCCGGTGGCACCCGACCAGGACTGGCTGACCCGGTGCGTGGCCATCGCCAAGGCCGTGCAGGACTGAGCCGGGTCCCATCACCAGCGGACGGCCCCGCCGTGCCCCCGGTGCGCGGGGCGTCCGTGGCCGGGGAGGCAGATGAGGGTGAGGATGGGGTCGTGGCTCACCTGGTCTCGGTCAACGTCGGCACTCCCCGGGAGGCGCCCTGGGCGACGATCGGCCGGTCCTCGATCGACAAGACCTCGGTGGCCGGGCCGGTGCCGGTGCGGCGACTGGAGGGTGACGAGGTCAGCAGCACCCGGCACCACGGCGGGCCGGACAAGGCGGTGTACGCGTTCGCGCAGGAGGACCTCGACGCCTGGGGCGTCGAGCTGGGGCTGAAGGTCGCGCCCGGCCAGTTCGGGGAGAACCTGAGCACCCACGGCATCGACGTCAACGAGGCCGAGGTCGGCAGCCGCTGGCAGGTCGGCGAGGTGCTGTGGGAGATCACCTCGGTGCGCACCCCCTGCCACACCTTCCAGGCCTGGCAGGGCCACTGCGGCCACGACGCCGGCGCCTGGGTCAAGCGGTTCGCAGCCGTCGCCCGTCCAGGCCCCTACCTCCGGTTGCTGCAGGAGGGCCGGCTGCAGGTCGGCGACGAGATCACCGTGGTGCACGATCCGGGCCACGGCGTCACGGTCTCGACCATGTTCAAGGCGCTGGTCACCGACCGGACCCTGCTCCCCGCCCTGCTGGCCGTGCCCGACCTGGTGCCGGAGGCTCGGGCCACGGCCAAAGGGTACGTGCGCTCGCTCGGTCGCCGGTGAGGTCGCCGACCCTCGGTCGGCTGCTCCCACCACGACCCCGCCGAGCGGCGGATGGCGTGGGCGACCCCGGCCACCCGACCGGTGGTGGTCTGGCCGACGCGTAGCCGAGGAGCCCGCGACGCGGACCCGTTACCGGGCCGTGTGCCCCACGGGTTGGTGCAGTGATCTAGGTTACTCGCGACACCCTCGACCGACCGGGGCCCGCACCGGCACGAGGTCCACTCCAGGAGCGCGCATGGCCCGCACGTCGGACACCACCTTCATCGACCACCTGACCGAGAACGTGGCGCTGCAGTTCCTCGACAGGGTCGCCGTCGCTCCACAGGCCGAGGCCTACCGCTACCCGCGCGGTGAGGGCTGGGAGTCGGTGACCTGGCAGCAGGCCGGTGACCAGGTCTCCCGCCTGGCCGCCGGGCTGCTGTCGCTGGGTCTGGAGCGCGAGCAGCGGGTCGGCATCGCCTCCGGCACCCGCTACGAGTGGATCGCCGCCGACCTGGCCGTGATGTGTGCCGGCGGGGCGACGACCACTGTCTACCCGAGCACGAACGCGGACGACACGTCGTACATCCTCAGCGACGCGGGCTGCCGGTTCGTCTTCGCCGAGGACGACACCCAGGTCGCCAAGCTCGTGGAGCGCCGCCACGAGCTGCCCTCGCTGGAGAAGGTCGTCGTCTTCGACGGCGCCTCCGCCGGCGCCTGGACCATCTCGATGTCGGACCTGGGCGCGCTGGGCGACACGTACCTCGCCGCGCACCCCGGCGTGATCCGGGAGACCGCCGAGTCGATCCCGGGTGACCAGCTCGCCACCCTGATCTACACCTCCGGCACCACCGGTCGCCCCAAGGGCGTGCGCACCCTGCACCGCGCCTGGGTCTACGAGGGCTGCGCGATCCAGGTGCAGGGCATCCTCGACGAGACCGACCTGCAGTTCCTGTGGCTGCCGATGGCCCACTCGTTCGGCAAGGTCCTGCTGAGCACCCAGCTGGCGTGCGGTTTCGCGACCGCGATCGACGGCCGGGTGGACAAGATCGTGGACAACCTCGCGGTGGTCCGCCCGACCTTCATGGGGGCGGCACCCCGGATCTTCGAGAAGGCCTACAGCCGGATCGTGACGATGACCGACACCGAGGGCGGCGCCAAGAAGAAGATCTTCGACCAGGCCTTCAAGGTCGGCAAGCGGGTCGACGAGCTCAACCGGCAAGGCGCGTCGGTCCCGTTGCCCCTGAAGCTGCAGCACGGGGTCTTCGACAAGCTGGTCTTCAGCAAGGTCCGTGACCGCTTCGGGGGACGGGTCCGGTTCTTCATCTCCGGCTCCGCGGCCCTGAACCGCGAGATCGCTGAGTGGTTCAACGCGGCCGGCGTCTTGATCCTCGAGGGTTACGGCATGACGGAGAACGCGGCCGGAGCGACGGTCAACCACCCCGATGACTACAAGATGGGGACCGTCGGGCCCGCCATCCCGGGCAGCCAGATCAAGATCGGCGAGAACGACGAGGTCATGATCAAGGGCCCGCACGTGATGGCCGGCTACCACAACCTGCCCGAGGAGACGGCCAAGGCGCTGACGTCCGACGGCTGGCTGCGCACCGGCGACAAGGGCAGCATCGACGCCGACGGGTTCCTGACCATCACCGGGCGGATCAAGGACCTCTTCAAGACCTCCGGCGGCAAGTACATCGCGCCGCCGGCCATCGAGGCCAAGTTCAAGGCGATCTGTCCCTACGCCAGCCAGTTCATGGTCTTCGGCAACGAGCGCAACTTCGTGGTCGCGCTCATCACCCTGGACCCCGACGCCATGGCCGGCTGGGCGGTCGAGAACGGTTTGGAGGGCGCGTCGTACGCCGAGATCGTCGGCTCCGAGCAGGCGCACGCGATGGTCGAGGGATACGTCGAGCAGCTCAACGCCCAGGTCAACCGGTGGGAGACGATCAAGAAGTGGGAGATCCTGCCCCAGGACCTGAGCATCGAGTCCGGCGAGCTCACGCCGTCGTTGAAGGTCAAGCGCAACGTCGTCGAGCACAACTACGCCGACCAGATCAGCGCGTTCTACGGCTGAGTCTGGACCTCACGGCCTGAGGCGACGGGTGACGACCCGGCCGGGCGGCACCCGGACCGACCTGGGTGGGAGACTGGCGTCATGCCGTCCACGCCGCCCGCGGGTGACCCGGTCCCGCGCGACGGCGCCCTGCCCGCCTCCGCGCTGAGGGGGCTGGGAGAGCGGCCGTTCGGCTTCTACGTGCACGTCCCGTTCTGCTCCGTGCGGTGCGGCTACTGCGACTTCAACACCTACACCGCCGACGAGCTCGGCCCGCCCGGTGGCCCCCCGGGGTCGTCACGGGCGACGTACGCCGAGGCGGCGCTGCTCGAGGTGCGCCGAGCCCGGGTCGCGCTGGGGGACGTCGACGTGCCGGTCTCGACGATCTTCTTCGGCGGCGGCACCCCGACCCTGCTGCGGCCCGCCGAGCTGGGGGCGGTCATCGGTGCGATCCGCGACGAGTTCGGCCTCCGCGCCGACGCCGAGATCACTTGCGAGGCTAACCCCGACTCGGTCACGGCCGCCGACCTGGCCGCGCTGCGCGAGGCCGGCATGACCCGGATGTCGTTCGGGATGCAGTCGGCCGTCGACCACGTGCTGGCCACCCTCGACCGCACGCACGACCCGCTGCGGGTGCCCGCGGTGGTGGCCTGGGCCCGTGAGGCCGGCTTCGAGCAGATCAGCCTGGACCTGATCTACGGCACCCCGGGTGAGACGTCGACCGACTGGCGGCGCAGCCTCGACGCGGCACTGGCGTGCGATCCCGACCACGTCTCGGCGTACTCCCTCATCGTCGAGGACGGCACAGCCCTGGCCCGGCGGGTGCGGCGCGGTGAGCTCCCGGTGCCCGACGAGGACGACCTGGCCGACAAGTACGTCGTGGCCGACGAGCTGCTCACCGCGGCCGGGCTGGAGTGGTACGAGGTGTCCAGCTGGGCGCGGGACGAGGCCGCCCGCTGCCAGCACAACATCCTCTACTGGACCGGTGCGGACTGGTGGGGCGTGGGGCCGGGTGCGCACTCGCACGTCGGGGGAGTGCGGTGGTGGAACGTCAAGCACCCCGCGGCGTACGCCGGGCGTCTCGCCGAGGACGCCAGCCCGGCCCTGGCCCGGGAGGTGCTCGACGAGGAGACCCGTCGCGTGGAGCGGGTGCTGCTGGAGCTGCGGCTGCGTGAAGGTCTGCCGCTGAGCGCGCTGGACGCCTCGGGACTCGCGGCCCTCGACGGCCTGGTCGAGCGTGCGCTGCTGGTGCGGGCGGCCGACCGGATGGTCTTGACACCTCGTGGCCGGCTCCTCGCCGACGGCGTGGTGCGCGACCTGCTGCCCTGACCGGTCAGCTGACCACCCGGATGGTCAGGGGGTAGCGGTACTCCTCGCCGTTCGCGGACTTGATGGTGCCGATCAACGTGAGGACCAGCCACGCCAGGCCCACGATCGGGGCCAAGACCAGCCCCACCAGCAGCAGGATCGAGGTCAGCGACACCACGATGTAGAGCAGCATCGTGAGCTGGAAGCTCAGCGCCTCGACGGCCTGGCGGCGCACGTAGGCCGACTCGTTGCCTTTGGTCAGCATCACGATCAGCGGGCCCAGGAAGGCCAGCGCGACGAACGCCGCGACGAAGGCCGACCAGTGCGCGGCGCAGCCCCAGGTCTTCTCGTCGGGGGTGAGCTGGCCGGGGACGGGCGGTGCCGTCCAGCTCTGCGGTGCACCCCGCTCCGGCGGTGAGCCGTACGCCGGCACCTGCGGCGGCGGGGCCGGTGGCTGCTGACCCGTCGGCGTGGTCGGGTCCACGGGTGGCTCGGGGCTCTGGGTCATGCTCCCCACCCTAGACCCGCTGAAGGATGTCGAGAGCCGGGTCACTCGGCCACCGGCACGCACGTCAAGAAGGGGCCAGGCACGGTCAAGGAAGCGTCAAGGTGGTCAGGATCGGGGCCTGGCGAGGACGAGGAACGGGCCTGCGATCGACCTCGGCTCACCTCGGTGCTGCGCCGCTCAGCCCACCTCGGGCTCGGCGGTCACGAAGTCGATCAGCTCCTCGACCCGGCCGAGCAGGGCCGGCTCGCAGTCGTCGTAGGACCGCACCTGCGAGAGGATCTGCTTCCAGGCCCGCGCCGTGTCGGCCTGAGTCTCGTGCGGCCAGCCGAGGTGGGCGCAGACCCCCTTCTTCCACTCGATGGTGCGGGGCACGTCGGGCCAGGAGCGCAGGCCGAGCCGGTCGGGCTTGACCGCCGCCCAGATGTCGATGAAGGGGTGACCGACGACGAGCACGTGCCGAGCCAGCGGTGACGCAGCGACGGCGGCGGCGATCCGGCTCTCTTTCGAGCCCCGCACGAGGTGGT
Organism: Nocardioides sp.; assembly: GCA_026786275.1. Lineage (GTDB taxonomy): Bacteria > Actinomycetota > Actinomycetes > Propionibacteriales > Nocardioidaceae > Nocardioides. The sequence goes on from JAJAYJ010000089.1 coordinate 20,017, forward strand.
CGACCAGGACCCCGACGCGTCGGCCCGGCCCGGGCCCGAAGGCCCGCAGCTGAGCCTCGAGGTCGTCGACGCCCTCGAGCAGCTCGACCACCACGCCCTCGACCCGCAGGTCGTCGCCCCAGACCCGTTCGACGAGCTCGGCGTCGTGGCGGCCCTCCACGAAGATCCGGCTGGCCCGGGCCACCCGGGCCGGGGCGTCGGGCACGGCCACGGATCCGGACGCGGTGCGGGTGGGCTCGGCCGGGGCGCCCGCGCGCAGGGGGGCGGACAGGATGACCGGCTTGCCCTCGAGCAGGAACCCCGGCCCGAGCGGGAAGGTGCGGCGTCGACCGCGGCGGTCCTCCAGGGTCAGGGTGTGCAGGTCCCGGTCGACGGCGACGATGGCGCCGACCCAGTCGGCGGTGACCTCCTCCACGACCGCTCCCAGCTCGGCGGGTGCCTCGGTGGCCCGGCCACGCTGGGGCACGCGCCAGTCGCCGGCCAGGACGTCGGAGGAGTAGCGGTTGGTCACGACCCAACGCTAGGCGGCAGCACCGACACCGGGCCGGAGCCCACGCCGGGGCTCAGGCGTCGGCTGCCTCGTCGGGGTCGGCGTCCGGGTCCATGTCCTGGTCCGCGCTCTCCGCGGCGGGCTTGCCGTCCCCGAGCAGGTCACCGACGGTCTCGCCGGGCGCAAGACCCTCGGCCAGCGGGTTGTCCTCGCCCGGCTGCAGGTCCTCGGGCAGCTGGTCGTCGTCGATGCCGGTGGTGGGCTGGTCGGGAGTCGCCTCGGTGCCGCTCATCCGATGAACTTAGCCCGCACCCCTGCGGTGCTCCCCACCTGCGCGGGTGACGCCTCAGATCAGCGGCAGCCGCTTCTGGCTGCGGGGCAGGTGCTCGTAGCCCCGGCGGACCGCCTCGGCCAGTGCCTCGCGCGGGTAGGGCCACTGGGCCGCCTCCAGCGCCTGCGCCAGGGGTACGCCGCGCGAGGCCAGGTCGCGGATGGTCTCGGCCACGATGCCGATCGTGTTGCGCTGTTCCTCCACGAACTCCCGGTCCACGAGCGCGCCGTGACCGGGCACGACGACCGACGCCGACCTGGTCAGGCTCAGCACGATGTCGAGGCTCAGGGGCCACTCCAGCGGGAAGCAGTCGCCGCCCAGACCCGGCACGGCCTGCTCCCCGTTCGACTCCTCGACCAGGTCACCGGCCAGCAGCACGTCGGCATCGGGCACCCGCAGCACCAGGTCACCGGCCGTGTGGCCCCGGCCGGGGTGGATCAGCTCGACCTGGCGGTCGCCGAGGTCCAGGACCCGAGCCGACGAGAACGTGTGGTCGGCCGCCACGATCTCGGTGGCCAGCACCTCCTCGGCGTGCGGGTCGTCGGGGTTGGCGGCGTACTCACGCTTGATCCGTCTCCCCGCCGCGATGGTGGCCGCCGCCGCGTGCTCGTGGGCGTGCACGGGGAGCGCGCCGTACGCCGCCCGCACGGTGGCGTTGCCGAAGGTGTGGTCGAAGTGCTCGTGGGTGTTGACCACGCCGGTGACCGGCCCCACGCCGAGGCGCCGCACGTCCTCGACCACCTCGGTAGCCGCCAGGGACGAGGAGTGCGTGTCCACCATCAGCAGCCCGTCGCACCCCCCGACCAGGGTGACGTTGACGTCGAACCACGCGTAGCGCGCGACCCAGACCCGGTCGGCGACCTCGGTGAACGGCATCCTCGCAGGCTAGGTGGTCACGATTCGGCCTCCACCGCCCGGGTTGCCGCGTCGGTCCCGCGCCCGGGCCACGACGTGGGTGAAGGTGTGCGGGTCAGGATCGGCGGGAGGCAGGCATGACGGGGACGACCGCACGGGTGGTGGCGCGGGCGGTGCTCGCGGTGGCGCTGATGACCGGACTGATGACCGGGCTGGGTACGGGTGTCCCGGCCGGGGCGACGCCGCCGGCCCACACCCAGCAGACCACCCAGCAGACCGGCCCGCAGGTACGCAAGCCGGTCGCCCGACACCGCAGCTTCGCGGACCCGTCGGTGGCGCGCTACCGGGGCCGCTACGTCGGCGTCTCGACCGGCGGCCTGGCCCCGCGCTCGGAGTCCTCCTCGCCCGCGGGCCCGTGGCGCAAGGCCGGCAAGGCCCTGACCCGGCGCCCGTCCTGGGCCACCCGCAACGGCATCTGGGCCTCCGACCTGGTGAAGGTCGGACCCCGGTGGGTGCTGTAC
>JAJAYJ010000090.1 GCA_026786275.1 Nocardioides sp.
CGGCCTGCGCGTCGAGGTCGTCGTGGACCCGGGACCGGGCCAGCAGCCGGACCCGCTCGCTGTCCTCGGTGTCGAGCGGCGAGATCCGCCAGCACGGGGCGGCCTCGGGCGAGTCCAGCCCGGCCGGCTCGAACTTGCCGGCCGCGACCAGCCGCATGCCGAGCAGCGCAGCGCCCGAGAGCAGCCGGACGCTGGGGTGCAGGTCCTCGCGCGCGTGTGCCCTGGTCAGCAACGGCAGCGCCGCCCGCATCGGGAGGGCGACGGTGCGGCGCTCGTCGGTGAACTCCACCACGCCGTCCCGTGGCGGCTCGGCCGCGAGGAAGAGCGCGGTGCCGGTGACCGGGACGAAGCTCACGCGGGCGGACCTCCGGTCGGGGTGGCGGAACGGGGACGAGCACCGAACCTAACCCCCGGCGCCGACAGTTCCCTGCCCTCGAGCTCCCGGGGTGCACCTCGGCGCCCTGCACCCGGGAGGCGGGGTCAGTGTCGGGCGATCCGCAGCATCAGGAGCACGATCATCCCGACGGTGTACGTCAGCAGCGCCACGACGACGAAGAAGGCCCCAAGCTCGAGAACAGCGGACGCACCCATGCGCGACAAGGTAGCGGCCGGCGGACCCGCCGTACAGCGAAACACCGGGTGGATTTCGTGCGAACCCGAACCGTCGCCGCCCGCCGATGGCCGCGATCGCCTCCATGCTCGGGACCGGACTCGGGACCGACGCGCCGGACTCGCGGTTCCAGGTCGGGTTCGGCGGGTTGCCGAGCCGGCACGGGAGGGGCGCGGCCGGTGCCGGTTCTCCGTGCAGGCAGGCTGGGCGGGTGAGCACCCATATCGTCCGCGGCGCGCTGGCCATGACCATGGTCGGCAGCAGCGTGGCCGTGTCCCACGCGTTGGTGGACTCGCCGCTGCTGACCGGTCAGGGCCTGCGGTACGCCGCCGCGACGGTCCTGCTCGTGGTGATGGCCCGGCTCGCCGGAGTCCCGCTGCTGCGTCCCCGCGGCCGGGAGTGGCTGTGGCTGGCAGGGGTGGCCGTGACCGGTCTGGTGCTGTTCAACGTGGCCGTGGTCCGCGGCGTCGACCACGCCGAACCGGCCGTGATCGCGGTCGCGGTGGCCGGGGCGCCCGTGCTGATCGGGCTGCTGGGTCCCCTGCTCGAGGGTCGGGTGCCGCAGGCCCGCTCCGTGCTGGCCGCCGTGGTCGTGACCGGCGGCAGCGTGCTCGTCACCGGGGCCGGGGTCACCGACCTGGCCGGCGTCGGGTGGGCTGCGCTGGCCCTGCTCTGCGAGGCCGCGTTCACCCTGCTGGCTGTGCCGGTCCTGCCCCGGCACACCGCGTGGGGCGTCTCGGTGCACGCCGTCTGGATCGCCGCCGTGCTGCTGCTCGTCTCCGGCCTCGTCCTCGACGGCCCGGGTGCCGCGTCCCGGTTGACCGGCACCGACGTGGCCGCCCTGGCCTACCTGGCGGTGGTGGTGACGGCAGCCGCCTTCGTGCTCTGGTACGGCGCGGTGTCGGGCCTCGGCTCGGGTCGCGCGGCCCTGCTGTGCGGGGTCGCCCCGGTGGCGGCCGCGGCGCTCGGCATCGCGACCACCGGCATCGTGCCGGCTCCCCTGGTCTGGGTCGGGATCGGCGTTGTGCTGGCCGGGCTCGCGCTGGGCCTGCGCACGCGGCCCGACGCCACCGGTCGTCCCAGGACACCCGACGTCGCGGCCGCCGGGCTGACCTGAGCGGGCCTCACCCCTCCCCATCGGGGTCTCAGTGGGCGCTCAGCACGTCAAGCCTGCCTGCTTACCGCCTGGAGATCCCGTCTGACAGCGTGCCCGCGAGTCAGACGTGACCACCACCACCGTCGGAGAACTTGACCACCTCGGTTCCCTCTCGTCACGGTGGACGGGTAGGCGCGACCCATCGGGCGCGCCAACTCGACCGGCCTCGCGCAGTGCTGGTCCCCTCCGACTCCCCTGCCGACACCTCGGCAGCGAGTCGGCCATGGCTGTCATGGGCCACCACCACGCCCGAGGGGGTAACCAGTCGTGTCAGTGCTGAACCGTTCAGATGTCCACCCGTTCGCCGGTCGTGTCGTCGGCTCCGACGAGCTGCTCGCCGACCCGCCACGACGCCGCGCGCCACGCCGGCGCCGCGAGATCATGGCCGTCCTCGACCCCGTGTGGGCGGACCCGGACGAGCCCACCAGCTCGGTGCGCGCCGAGCCGACCACCGTGCAGGCCGCGGCGCAGCGGCTGACCCGGCACCTGCAGCCCGGCGAGGTCGTCGCGCCCACCTCCGACGGCCGACTGCGGCTGCGGCTGCGGCGCGCCGACCGGGCCGCGCGACCGGTGCGGCTGCAGGAGATGGGCTACCACGCCATCGAGGCCTTCGACTCCCTGGAGCGCCGCCCGGCCAGCGAGGGCGCTGTGATCGACCTCGGTGTCGGCTGGGCGCCGATCACCGGCAAGCAGGGCCCCGCGCAGGCCGAGGAGTACGCCGCGGACGCGGCCGACGACTCGCTGCGCCAGCGCGACCTGCAGCCCCGCCAGCTTGGCGCCCACCACAACGAGCGCACCCCCAGGATCAGCCGCTGGAGCGCGAGCCACCAGGTCGTGCTCGCCACCGTCGGGTCGGTCGTGCTGCCGTTCCTGCTCCTCGTCGGTCTCTCACTGATCGGCATCGACCTGTCCACGCCGCTCTACTGGGTGCTGGTCGGTGCGCTGTCGATCACCGCGCTCGGCATCTGGGCGGAGTGCTCGCGGGCCCTCGACCCGCCGGCCCTGCCCCCGGAGCCCGATCAACGGGCGCCCCGCGCGACGGCCGTGATCGCGGCGTACCTGCCCAACGAGGCCGACACCATCGTCGAAACCGTGCACGCCTTCCTAGCCCAGGACCACCAGTCCGGGCTGCAGATCGTGCTGGCCTACAACACCCCGGTCGAGCTGCCGGTCCAGTCCGAGCTGCGTGCCCTCGAGGCGCAGCACCCCGACCTCGTCGTACTGCAGGTGCACGACAGCACCTCCAAGGCGCAGAACGTCAACGCCGCGTTGCGCGTGGCCGACGGCGAGTTCGTCGGCATCTTCGACGCCGACCATCACCCCATGCCGGGTGCCTTCGACCGCGCCTGGCGCTGGCTCGCCGACGGCGCCGACGTGGTGCAGGGCCACTGCGTGATCCGCAACGGCGACTCCTCGGCCCTCGCGAAGCTCGTCGCGGTGGAGTTCGAGCAGATCTACGCCGTCTCGCACCCCGGCCGGGCCGCGCTGCACGGCTTCGGCGTCTTCGGTGGCTCCAACGGCTACTGGCGGGCCTCGGCGCTGGAGCGGATCCGGCTGCGTGGTTCCTACCTGACCGAGGACATCGAGGCCTCGATGCGGGTGCTCGCCGCGGGCGGCCGGATCGTCAACGACCCCGGCCTGATCAGCCACGAGCTCGCTCCCGACACGCTCCGGGCCCTGTGGAAGCAGCGGATGCGCTGGGCCCAGGGCTGGTTCCAGGTCTCGGTGCGCCACCTCGGCCCGATCCTGCGCACCCCCGAGCTCGGCCTGCGCCAGAAGCTGGGCGCGGCGTACCTGCTGGGTTGGCGCGAGATCTACCCCTGGATCAGCATCCTGGCCTGGCCGCTGCTCGCCTTCCTGGCCTGGCGTGACGGTGGGATCGACCTGGGCTCCCCGCTGTTCGCGCTGGTCACCCTGTTCGTGACCGCGTCCGGCCCGGTCCAGACGTTGGCGGCCCACCGGTTGGCCGCGCCCGAGCTGCGCGCGCACAAGGCGTGGTTCGTGGGCGCCGCGTTCGCCAACATGCTCTTCTACACCGAGCTGAAGAACCTGGTGAACCGGGTCGCCCACATGAAGCAGCTGCGCGGTGAGCACCAGTGGGTGGTCACGCCCCGCACCGCGTCCAGCACCGGCGGGTCCTCGACCGAGGCCGCCGACGAGACCCTCGAGGAGGCCGCATGAGCACGCCCACGACCGTCACGAGCACCACGACCCCACCGACGACCCCGACCCCTGCGCCGGCCCCAACCCGGCCGACGTACCCGCTGGGCTGGTTGCGTGGCCTGGCCGCGCTGACGGTGGTCAGCTTCCACGCCTACCAGCGCAACCGCGCCGGCGCCGACTCGGCCTGGCCGTGGTCGGGCACCGCGCACCAGCTGATGCTTGGCTCCGACCTCTTCGTCGACATGTTCTTCGTGCTGTCGGGACTGGTGCTCTGGCTCCCGGTGGCCCGTGCGGCCGAGTCCGGCGCGGCGCAGCGGCCCGGGCGGGTGATGCTGCAACGCCGGATGGCCCGGCTGATGCCGCTCTACCTGACCGTCGTGCTGCTGGTCTGGGTGCTGTCCACCCCGTCGTTGCCGGGACACTGGCAGGACCTGCTGCTGCACGTGACCTTCACGCAGATCTACAGCGACACCTATATCTTCTGGACCAACGGTCCGGCCTGGTCGCTCGCGGTCGAGTTCCACTTCTACGTGGTGATGGCGCTGGCCGTGCCGTTCGTCGCCGCCGGCGTACGTCGCGCGCGCACCCGCGCCGGGCGGCTCGCGGTGGTCTCGGTGCTGCCCGTGCTGTGCGTCCTGGTCACGGTGGCCTACCTGAGCTGGGCCACCCTGAGCGGTCAGCGCACCGAGAACTGGTCGGTCTGGTTCAGCGCTCCCTCCCGGGCCGCCGACTTCGGCATTGGGATGGGCCTGGCCGTGCTCGCCGCGGCCGGCGTCCGCCCCGGTGGCCGGGTCCGCGCCGGGCTCGGGATCGGCGGGCTGGGTGCCCTGGTCTGGCTGGTGCTGGGTCGGCCGATCACGGTCGCCGGGGAGTGGTGGCACCCGATGTACGCCGCCGCGATCGCCCTCGCCCTGGCCGCCGTGGTCCTGCACGACGGGCCCTGGCCGGCCTGGATGTCCTGGAAGCCGCTGGCGTGGGTCGGCGGCCTGGGGTATGGCATCTACCTGATCCACGAGCCGGTGATGCGACTGCTCGCACATCTCGGCGCCCTGCCCGAGCCGCGCGCGGGAGCTTACTTCCTGCTCACCGCCGTGCTGGTGGCCATCCCCTCGGTGGCCCTGGCCTGGGTCTCGTCACGGACGGTCGAGGCCGCCGGCCTGCGGTTGCTGGCCACCATGGAACGGGACGGCTCGGCGCGTGACTACTACGCGCACGTGCGGCATTGAGCTACGTCGTCAGCTCTGGGTGCCCAGCGTCAGCGGGTGCACGGAGCCGGCGCCGGCCCGGCGCAGTGCCCGGGCGGCCAGGGTGAGGGTCCAACCGGTGACCGCGAGGTCGTCGACCAACAGCACCCGGGCGCCCGCGGGCACGTCGGCCTGCAGGCCGAAGCGGCGGCCGACGGCCGAGACCCGCTGAGCTGAGTTCATCGAGCCCTGGCCGGGCACGACGTCCGCGTCGACGATCGCGAACCGGCCCAGCACCGGCACCCCGAGGTAGCGGGACAGGCCGGCGCCCAGGTCCTCCGTCAGCGTGGGTCTGGTCGCCGACTCCACGACCACGATCCCGTCGATGCCGCCCCCGGGACGCCAGTCACCCAGCACCTCTACGACGGCCTTGACCAGCGGCACCGGGACCGGGCCCTCGGGGGTGCCGGCCCGGAACAGGTCACGCAACGCCTGGCCGTAGCCCAGGTCGGTCAGTCGGGCGACGGCCCGGCCGTCCTCGGCGCCCTCGCTGATCTTGCCCTTGAGGTCGACCCCCAACGAGGCCAGCGCGGTCGGCCACTGCTTGCGGGGCTCGAGACGGACGCCAGGCTTCGACAGCCGCGCCTGGGCCTCCTCGACCGCGGCCTCGCTGACCGAGGCGGAGAGCTGCAGGCCGCCGCAGTTGTCGCAGCGACCGCAGTCGGTGGCCTCGGGGTCGTCGAGCTGCTCGCGCAGGAACCGCATCCGGCACCGGTCGGTGTGCAGGTAGTCGAGCATCGCCTGCTGCTCGCGCTCCCGGGCCTCAGCGACCCGGGCGTACCGGTCCTGGTCGTAGGCCCAGCCCTGACCGGTGGCCTCCCAGCCGCCACGGACCCGTCGTACGGCGCCGTCGACGTCGAGCACCTTGAGCATCGTCTCGAGTCGGGTGCGGTTGAGCTCGACCCGGGTCTCGAGGGCTGCGGTGCTGAGCGGTCGGCCCTCCTCGGCGAGCGCGTCGATGGTCTGTCGCACCAGCTCCTCACGCGGGAAGGCCAGGGAAGCGAAGTAGGCCCAGATGTCGCGGTCCTCGACAGCGGGCAGCAGCACCACGGTCGCGCTCTCCTGGTCGGGGCCGAGGCCGCGGCCGGCGCGGCCGACCTGCTGGTAGTAGGAGACCGGCGAGCTGGGCGCCCCCATGTTGACCACGAAGCCGAGCGTGGCGTCGAAGCCCATCCCGAGGGCCGAGGTGGCGACCAGCGCCTTGACCCGGCCCGCGATCAGGTCCTGCTCCAGGCCGTCACGCTCGGTCGGGTCGGTCTGGCCCGAGTAGGCGGCAACATCGTGCCCGCGCGAGCGCAGGTAGTCGGAGATCTCCTGCGTGGCTGCGACAGTCAGGCAGTAGACGATGCCGGAGCCGGGCTGCTCGGCCAGGTGGTCGGCCAGCCAGGCCAGCCGCTGCTGCGGGGTCGTGAGACGGACCACACCCAGGCGCAGCGACTCGCGATCCAGCGAGCCGCGGAGCACGAGCACGTCCTTGCCGAGCTGCTCGGCCACGTCGGTGGTGACCCGGGAGTTGGCGGTCGCGGTGGTGGCCAGGACCGGGATGCCCTCGGGCAGGTCGTCCAGCAGGGTCCGGATCCGGCGGTAGTCGGGCCGGAAATCGTGACCCCAGTCGGAGATGCAGTGCGCCTCGTCCACCACCAGCAGACCGCTGGTCGCCGCCAGCCGGGGCAGGACCTCGTCGCGGAAGCCAGGGTTGTTGAGCCGCTCGGGGCTGACGAGCAGCACGTCGACCTCACCGGCGTTGATCGCGTCGTGAGTGGGTTGCCACGACTCGATGTTGGTGGAGTTGATCGTGACCGCGCGGATGCCGGCCCGTTCGGCGGCCGCGATCTGGTTGCGCATCAGGGCGAGCAGGGGGCTGACGATGACCGTCGGGCCCGCACCCTGGGCGCGCAGCAGCAGGGTCGAGACGAAGTAGACCGCCGACTTGCCCCACCCGGTGCGCTGCACCACCAGGGCCCGGCGCCGGTCGACGGCGAGCGCCTCGATCGCCGTCCACTGGTCCTCGCGCAGCACCGCCTCGGGCTGCCCGTCCCGGGGCCCGACCAAGGCTCGCAGGTGGGCCTCGGCCCGGGCCCGGACCTCGGCGCGGTCCACGGCCGGGCCACCGTCGGTCTCATCGACGCCGGGCGGGATCGTGGAAGTCATGTCGCCTGTCTACCAGTGGCGCCCGACGCTCCGCCGAGCACTCTCCACAGGCCGCGGCGACCGTCGGCGCCTCTCGTCGAGGCTCAGGCGGACGGACCCTGGGCGCGTACGTCGGCCACGCTGCCCATCGCCTCGCGCAGCTGCACGAGCCAGTCGTCCTCGTGCTGCCCGACCAGCCGCACGCACCAGGCGAGGGCATCAGAGCGCGAGCGGGCCACGCCAGCATCGACGAGGGTGTCGAGCACCTGGCGCTGCGGCTGGCGGAGCCGGGTCATCACGGGCGTGGACACGTGGGTCCACAGCTCGCGGTGCTCCCCGACGACGACGCCCCAGGACACCGTGGCGTCGAAGCGGTGCTGGGCCTCGCGGGCGATCTCCATGCGGCTCTCGCGGGTCTCCTCGCGGAAGGCCTTGGCCCGCCCGGCGCGGGCCTCGGACAGGGCGATGTCGGAACCGCCCTCGACCTGCGGGTCGGGGATGGTCAGCAGGACCGTGATCTCCTCACGGTCGACGGCGATCTCGGGGGCGACGGTGCGCCAGGCCTCGGGCAGACGCCCGACGAACCAGCCGGCCGCCGCCTCTTTCGTGTCGTTTGTAATCATGCTTACATTATTACACTGGCCTGGTGAACGGTCCATGGCATGCGAGCGCGGACCACGACGATCAGGCCCATCAGACCCATCAGGCCGATCAGGTCGCGCAGGTCGCGCAGCGCCTGGTCGTCGGCCATCTGTTCCTGCCGAGACCTCTTCGAGAGCACGACCGGATCGTGCCAAGAGCCGGCGGCGCCGGATCGGCGCCCGACCTCACTCGCAGTCAGTCACCAGATCCGTACCCGCTCCGCCGGGTCGAGCCACAGGCCGTCGCCCTCGACGGTCTCGAAGACCTCGTGGAACTCGTCGAGGTTGCGCACGATGTTGGCGCGGAACTCCGGCGGGCTGTGCGGGTCGATGGTGAGGTACTGGGTCTCCTGCTCCTTGCGGCGCTTGGTGCGCCACACGTAGGCCCAGTTCAGGAACAGGGTGGTGCGGTCCTCGCGGGTGGCGGTGCCGTCCTGGGAGATCATGAAGGCCGTGTGCCCGATGGTCAGACCGCCCAGGTCGCCGATGTTCTCGCCGACCGTCAGCGCGCCGTTGACGTGCTCACCGGGCAGAGCACGCGGCTCGAAGGCGTCGTACTGCTCGACCAGCGCCGTGGACTTCACCTCGAACGCAGCCTTGTCGGCCGCGGTCCACCAGTCGTTGAGAGTGCCGGTGCCGTCGTACTGCGCGCCCTGGTCGTCGAAGCCGTGACCGATCTCGTGGCCGATCACGGCCCCGATGCCGCCGTAGTTCTCGGCCGGCGTCGCGTCGGGTGAGAAGAACGGCTTCTGCAGGATGCCCGCAGGGAAGCAGATCTCGTTGGTGCCGGGGTTGTAGTAGGCGTTGACGGTCTGGGGCAGCATGAACCACTCGTCGCGGTCGACCGGTGAGCCGATCTTGGCCAGCTGGCGGTCGGTCTCGTGCGCTGACGCCGCCGCGACGTTGCCGAGCAGGTCGTCGGCCCGGACCTGCAGCCCGGAGTAGTCGCGGAACGTGTCGGGGTAGGCGATCTTGGGCCGGAAGGTCGCGAGCTTCTCGTAGGCCCGGGCCTTGGTCTCCTCGGTCATCCAGTCGAGGGCCTCGATGGAGACGCGGTAGGCGGCCAGCAGGTTGACAACCAGGTCGTCCATCAGCGTCTTGGACGACGGCGGGAAGTGCCGCGCGACGTACTCCCTGCCGACCGCCTCGCCCAGGGCTCCCTCGACCAGGGCCACGCCACGCTTCCAGCGCGCCCGCAGCTCGGGCGTGCCCGAGAGGGTGCGACCGTAGAAGTCGAAGTTGGCCTGCACGAACGCGTCCGGCAGGTACGGCGCCGAGGACCGGACCACGTGGCTGAGCAGCCAGTCGCGCCAGTCCTCGATCGGGACCTCGTCGAGCACGGTCGAGAGGTGGGCGAAGAAGGACGGCTGGCGCACGCAGGACTCGGCGACCAGGTCGCTCGACTCCAGCGCCGACGCGCTCAGGTTGGTGACGTAGGCGTCCCAGTCGAACGACGGGCAGAGCGCCTTGAGCTCGGCCAGCGTGGTCAGGTTGTAGGTCTTCTGCACGTCGCGGGTCTCGGAGCGCTCCCAGTGCCCGGCGGCCAGCCTGGTGTCGATCGCGAGCACCCGGGCCGCGGCGCTCGCGGGGTCGGGGTGCTCGGCGAGGCCCAGGAGGGTGGTGAGGTAGCCGACGTACTTGTCGCGGATGTCGGCGAACTTGTCCTCGCGGTAGTAGGACTCGTCGGGCAGCCCCAGCCCGCCCTGCGCGAGGTGGAACAGGTAGCGGTCGGACTGTCGGTCGTCGGTGTCGACGTAGGACCCGAAGAGACCGTGCCCGCCGATCCGCTCGAACTCTCCCAGGAAGGCCGCCAGGTCACGTACGTCGCGCAGGCCCTCGACCGCCTGCACCAACGGCCGGACCGGGCGCAGGCCACGGCGCTCGATCGCCTCGGTGTCCATGAAGGATGCGAACAGGTCGCCGATCTTCGTGGACTCCCCGGCCACGTCGGCGTCCTCGGTGGGGTCCCCTGCGACCCCCTGGCCGGCGTCCTGGCCGGCGTCCGCACCGGTGGCCGCGGCCGCCAGGTCGGTGATGATCTGGCGGACCTGCTCCTCGGCGACGTCGGCCAGCTGCACGAACGGGCCCCAGCTGCTGCGGTCGGAGGGGATCTCGGTCTCCGCCAACCACCGCCCGTTGACGTGGCCGAACAGGTCGTCCTGCGGGCGGATGTCGGGGTTCATGCCCGGACGGGCGTCGTCGAGGATGCTCACGGCGCAGACTTTACCGGCGGGGGCCGACGCCGGCTCAGGCCGGCGGGTCCAGCGAGGACCGCACCGAGGCCACCACGTCCTCCGGGCTGACGCCGGTGCGCGCGGCCAGGTCGGCGACCAGGCGTCGGACGACCAGCAGCACGCCTTCGATCAGCGGCGACACGTCGAGCTCGAGCTCCTCCTCGTCCTCGTCGTAGAGCAGCTCGATGGCCTCGATCTCGAGCAGCCGCGAGAACGCGAGCTCCATCGCCTCGCGGTTGCGCTCGCTGTCGGGGTTGTCGGGGTCGAAGGCGGTGAGCCCGTCGAGGATCACGTGGGCCGCCTTGCGGCTCTTGTCGGGGTCGGAGGCGTCCGGCTTGTCGTGCTGGTGCTCGGTCATGGCCCCATCCCACCATCCCCGGTTGAGCAGGGCCCCCCGAGCGCCGTGATCGGTAGTAGCGTCCGTCACATGAGCGACCTTCCCGCCAACGCCCTGCGCGTCGTGGCCACCATCCCCACTGACCCCGCCCACGGCGACACCGTGCGCGCCGGGCTCGCCGACCTGGTCGCCGCGACCCGGCAGGAGGACGGGTGCCTGGCCTACGACGCGTTCGAGTCCACCGAAGCCCCCGGCACGTTCGTGACCGTCGAGGCCTGGACCTCCCAGGCCGACCTCGACGCCCACATGGCCACGCCCCACATCGCCACGGCCTTCGAGGTCCTCGGTGCGGCACTCACCGGGGAGGTCTCCATCCACCCCCTCGCGCCGCTCGGCTGAGGGCACCGGCCGCCCGATAACCACTGGTCGCGGGGTCCCGGCCCGGCCTAGGGTCGAGACGTGCAGATCCGAGCCCTTGACCTGGCCGACGACACGCTGATGAGCGCCGCCGGCGAGCTCGTCGTGCGGTCCTGGCGCGAGGGCCGGCCGCACGCCCCGGCGTACTCGCCGCGCGACTGGGTGGCCGACCAGCGCTCCCCCGACAGCGGTGAGTCGCAGGACCTCGTCGGCTGCACCGACGAGACCGGTCGCCTCCTGGGCGTCGGGATCCTCTACCTCTTCCTGCTCGACAACCGGGACAAGGGCTGGCTCGAGATCGACGTGGACCCGGCCCACCGGCGCCACGGTGTCGGCTCCCTGCTGCTGCGGCATCTGCTCGACATCGCCCACGCCGACGGCCGGGCACAGGTCCTGATCGACGCGAAGGTGCCGTTCGCCGAGATCACCACGCACGGCTACCGCCGGTTCGCCGAGGGGCACGGGTTCACCTACTCCAACGTCGAGGTCGTCCGGCACCTCGCCCTGCCGGTGCCGGGCGCGCAGCTCGACGCGTGGGCCGCGGAGGCCGCCGCCCAGGCCGGCCGGGAGGGTGGTTTCCGGATCGAGACCCACGTCAACGAGTTCCCCGAGGAGCTGCGGGAGTCACTGTGCGTGCTGCTGGGCCAGCTCGGCGTCGATGCCCCGACCGGCGCAGCCGACTTCGAGGAGGAGCAGGTCACGCCCCAGCGCTTCGACGAGCGGTACGCCGCCGTCCAGGCCGCGGGCCGCGACCTCTTCGAGACGGTTGCGGTCACCCCCGACGGCGTCGTCGCCGCCCAGACCACGATCGTGGCGCCCCGGTCGACCAACGACGCCTTCCAGTGGGGCACCTTCGTGCACCGCGAGCACCGGGGCCACCGGCTGGGGCTGGCCGTCAAGGTCGCCAACCTGCGCGCGGTGCAGGGGCGCAGCCCGCACCTGCGCCGGGCGGTCACCCAGAACGCCGAGACCAACTCCTGGATGGTCGCGATCAACGACCAGATGGGCTTCGAGCCGGTCGAGGCGACCCTGGAGCTGCTGCGCACGCTGTGAGCCGACACCACTGTCGGCGGTCGTCCCTATGGTTCCTGATGAAGACACCCCTTCATAAGGAATCATCATGAACAGCCCGCTCCCGAGCCCCTACACCCCCGGTGAGTCACCCACCTTCCTGGTCGGCCGGCGCGAGCAGGTCGAGGCGGCCGAGGCCGACCTGGCCCTGCTGGCGCACTACGGCCGATTCCTGGGCCGGGTCCGGGTGGACATCGGCTCCCGCGGGGTGGGCAAGACCTCGCTGCTCAAAGCGATCCGTGAGGCGGCGCTGGAGGCCGGTGCGGTCACCGCCTGGGTCACCGCCCGGGCTGACGAGAGCCTGGTCGCCTCCCTGGTCGCCGCGCTCACCGTCGGTCTGGACGGGATCGGCGTCGACCTCTCCGAGCGCACCCCGCTGAGCCGACGCTTGCGCAGGCTGTCCCTCGAGCTCGGCGTCGGCCCGGCCAAGGCCGGGGTGGAGCTCGACGTCTCCGGCCCCGCCGCCCCTGGCAGCAGCGCGGCCTCGGCCGCGTTCGGGGCGTTCGTGAGCGCCGCCTCGACCGCGGCCCGGGACGCGGGCTCGGCGGGGCTCTGCCTGCTCGTCGACGAGATCCAGGCTGCCCACCGCACCGACCTGCGCACCCTGGCCTACGCGTGGCAGGAGCTGCAGAGCGCACCGGGCGCCCCGGCTGCGGTGATCTTCGCGGCCGGGCTGCCCAACGCTCCCGACGTGCTGACCGCGGCGGTCACCTTCAGCGAGCGATTCGCCTTCCGCACCCTCGAGCGCCTCGGCGAGGCCGACGCGACCGAGGCGCTCGAGGCGCCGGCCCATGTCCACCGGGTCACCTGGTCCCCCGAGCTGCTGGCGAGGGTGTTGGCGCAGTCCCAGGGGTACCCCTACTTCCTGCAGCTGTACGGCGACGCCCTGTGGCGCGCGGCCGGCCCCGACGAGGGCGACACCCTGGGGCCCCACCTGTTCGACGCCGCCCGGTCCCGGGTGGAGTCCGACCTGGACACCATGTTCCGGTCCCGATGGGCCAAGGCCTCACCCGGTGAGCGGCGGCTGCTGGCCGCGATGGCCGGCCTGAGCGGCGACCCGGAGCAACCCGTGCGTCGTGGCGAGGTGGCCGAGGCGATGCGGGTCGGCACCAACGACCTCAGCGTGCCGCGGCGGGCGCTGCTCGACAAGGGGCTGATCGAGGTGGCCGCTCGCGGCACCCTGCGCTTCACGGTGCCCGGGTTCGCCGGGTTCGTGCGCGCCGAGACCGGGGCCTGACCCGTGACGCCGGGTCCTCGCGGCGTCAGCGACAGTCCCGGCGTCGGGCCACAGACCACGATCGGGAGTGGGTGCCGCCGTCGTCGGGCAGCACCCGGGTGCGTTCCCCGCCCTCCCGGTCCAGGCCGGCCCGTTGGTCACCCCGGGGACACGGTCCCGTTGCCGGTCTGCCGGTCTGCCGGTCTGCCGGTCTACGAACTCGCCGGCCACCAGCACGGGCACCACGCTCGAGGAGTCCAGCGTCGCGGCGAGGGCCACGTCCTCGGCGTACCCCTGGTCGATCAGCTCCACCCCGCTCACGCAGGCCGCGAGCTCGTCGGCCAGCCCCGTCGCCACCGCACGGAACGCCCGCTCGGCCACCCTTGCCTCCGGCGACATCGACACCCCGGGCACCAGGTCCTCCAGCGCGGCCAGCACAGCACCCGCACCCCACAGGTCCTCGACCGCGGGCCGCAGCGAACCGTCGGGCCACCGCTCCCCGGCCGGCACGACGCCGACCCGAGCGCCGTGCGCGACCTGCGGCGCGAGCCACGCAGCCACCGCGGACCGATCGAGCAGGCAGGCGCCGACCACAGTGGCGCCGGTGGCGGCGAGCGCTGCGCAGATGCTCGAGCCGTTCGGCGACGGCAGGACCAGTCGTGTGATCCCGGAGTCCGACGCCATCGCGGCCGGCGACAGGCTGAGGCCACCCGCTCCGGATCGGGCCTCCAACCGGCCGACGGCGAGGCGCGCGTGCTGCTCGTCGGCGTAGGCCTGCGCCCGCTCGTCGTTCCACGGATGCGGCAGCACCGTGATGCCGCGACCGACCGCGAGCGTGAGCGTAGTCGTGAACGACAGCACGTCGACCACCACGACCACATCGGCCCCGGCCGCGAGCACCGCACCCCCGGTCGGGCCCCATTCCAGACCCACGGCGTGGCTCACCGCAGCCGCACGACCGACTTGCCGAGCGTCCGGCGCGCGTCCATGTCCACCAGGGCCTGGCCGAACTCGTCGATCGCGTACGTCGCGCCGACCAGCGGCTTGAGGACCCCCGAGGCCATCATCGGCTCGAGCTCGCGCCACTGCTGCGTCATGTAGCCGGGCCTGGTCATCGCGTACGCGCCCCAGCCCACGCCGCGTACGTCGACGTTATTGAGCAGCAACCGGTTGACCTTGACCTCCGGGATGCCCTGGCCACCGGCGAAGCCGACCACCAGCAGCCGTCCCTGCGGCGCGAGCGAGCGCAGGGAGTCCATGAAGACCGCAC
The DNA here is from genome assembly GCA_026786275.1 of Nocardioides sp. GTDB lineage: Bacteria > Actinomycetota > Actinomycetes > Propionibacteriales > Nocardioidaceae > Nocardioides. Next base: position 14,490 of record JAJAYJ010000090.1, read on the forward strand.
CGCCCACCACGTCCATCACCACGTCGACCCCCGCCCCGCCGGTCAGCTCCTTCACCGCGTCCTTGAAGCCGTCCAGCATCACCACCTCGTCGGCGCCGGCGGCCCGGGCAACGGCGGCCTTCTCCTCCGTGCTGACCACGGCGATGGTCCGGGCGCCGTACCCCCGGGCGACCTGGATGGTCGCGGTGCCCACCCCGCCCGCCGCACCGTGCACGAGCACCGTCTCCCCGGCCTTCAGCGAGCCCCGCTCGGCCAGCGCGAACTGGGCGGTCAGGTAGTTCATCGGCAGCGCCGCACCCTCGTCGAAGGTGATCGAGTCGGGCAGCGCGAAGGTCGACGTGGCGGGGCTGGCGACCAGCTCGGCCGCGCCACCCCAGCCGCCGACGCCCGCGACCCGGTCACCCGGCTCGAAGCCCGGCCCGGACACCACCACGCCGGCGAAGTCGACGCCGAGGGAGAACGGCGGCTCCGGCTTCATCTGGTACTCGCCGCGGCTCAGCAGCAGGTCGGGAAAGGAGACCCCCACGCTGTGCACCTCGACGAGTACGTCGTCGGGTCCGGGGACGGGCTCGGGGATGTCACGGACCTCGAGGTCCGCGGGGCCGGTGGTGGTCACGACCTGGATAGCGCGCATGGCGGCAGGCTATCGAGGTCGGCGGGTATTGGATCCCCGGTCAGCCGGGGATCCTGCGCCTGGTGGGGGTTGCAACGGGCACCAGGCGACCGAAACGCCCGACCAGTTCTCCGTAGCCGCCCGGAGCTGGCGTCGTAGCCTGGCGCCCGTGAGCCAGGAGCAGCCGGAGCGCAGCGACGCCGACCTGCTGCGCGCCCACGTAGCCGGTGAACCGGACGCGTTCGGTGAGCTGTTCGCTCGGCACCGGGACCGGCTCTGGGCGGTGGCGTTGCGCACCACGGGCAACCCCGACGACGCGGCCGACGGCCTGCAGGACGCGATGGTCGCGGCCTTCCGCCGGGCCGGGTCGTTCCGTGGCGAGTCCGCGGTCACCACCTGGCTGCACCGGGTCGTGGTCAACGCGTGCCTGGACCGGCTGCGCGCGGCCAGGGTGCGCCGGGCCGAGGCACTGCCCGACGACCCCGACGAGACGCCCGTCGGCCGCAGTCATCGGGACCGTCCCGTGGACCCGGCCGACGCCGCACTGGACGCCGAACGCCGAACGCGGGTGCTGGCCGCACTGGCCGAGCTGCCCGGCGAGCAGCGGGCCGCACTGGTGCTGGTCGACATGGAGGGCTACCCCGTGGCGGAGGTCGCGGTGATGCTCGACTGCGCGGTCGGCACCGTGAAGTCGCGCTGCTCGCGCGGGCGCGCCCGGCTCGCCGACGCGCTGCGCGACCTGGTCGCCGGGGATCCGCCGCACCCCCCGCACGGGGTGGTCGGGAACCCCGACCCGACCTCGCCCGTCCGATCCACGGACCCGGCGCGCGGGCCGCCTGGACCGGGCTGAGCCCCGCCCATCCGTCCCACCCAGCGAGAGGAGCGCCCGCATGAGCGACGACCCCCGCCCCGACGGGTACCCCGAGCTCTCCGGGGCCCGCGAGGACTCGGTACGCCGCCTGCTCGCCGAGGCACGTCACGAGGAGCCGCTGCCGCCCCAGGTCGCGGCCCGGCTCGACACCCTGCTCGGCGAGCTCGTGCAGGCCCGCTCGAGCCAGACCCGGGTCGGGTCCCTGGCGCAGCGACGCCGACAGCGGCGCGGCGTGCTCCTGGTGGCCGCCGCCGCCGCGGTGGTGGTCGGGGTCGTCGGGCCCCGGCTCACCGGTGACCCAGGCGGCGGGACCGCCTCCGACAGCAGCCGCTCCGGCGCCGACGGCGCCTCCTCCGCCGAGTCCGCCGAGTCATCCCCGGCACAGGGGTCGCGGGAGTCGCAGGAGTTGGCGCCGGAAGAGGCGCCGGAAGGGGGGCCATCCTCGGCCCCGGCCGGGCCCGCTCCCGCCGCGGGCGGCGTGGTGGTGCTCTCCAGCGCCACCTTCGTGGCCGACGTCACGCGGGTGCTGGGGTCTCGTGGGAGCCTCGAGGGCGACTCCTCCGACCTGTCGCTGACCGGGCCCGCCTGCGGCTCCGCAACGTACGGCGCGGGCCGCCTGCTGCCCGCGGTCTATGACGGCACCTCCGCGGTACTGGCCCTGCGTCCCCCCACCGACGGCACCCAGCTGGTCGAGGTGCTGGCGTGCGGGAGCGCCGAGGTGCTGCGCAGCACGACGGTCCCGACCGGCTAGGTCAGGAATGCCGCTCGCTTAGGATCGGTTGAACGAGGCAGGAACACGCTTCACCACCGAGCCCGGAAGGCCCTCATGTCCGACCCGCAGCCCCCCGTTCGCCAGGTCATCGTCATCGGCTCCGGCCCCGCCGGCTACACGGCCGCCGTGTACGCCGCCCGCGCCAACCTCGAGCCGCTGGTCTTCGAGGGCTCGGTCACCGCCGGTGGCGCGTTGATGAACACCACCGAGGTGGAGAACTTCCCCGGCTTCCGCGACGGCATCACGGGCCCCGCCCTGATGGACGAGATGCGGGCCCAGGCCGAGCGCTTCGGGGCCGAGCTCGTCTCCGACGACATCGTCGAGGTCGACCTGACCGGCGACGTCAAGGTCGTCAAGACGGCCACCGACACCTACACCGCGCACGCCGTGGTCCTGGCCACCGGCTCGGGCTACCGCAACCTCGGCCTGCCGAACGAGAAGGAGCTGTCGGGTCGCGGCGTCTCTTGGTGCGCAACCTGCGACGGCTTCTTCTTCCGCGAGCAACACATCGCCGTGGTCGGTGGCGGCGACTCCGCGGTCGAGGAGGCCACCTTCCTGACCCGGTTCGGCTCCAAGGTCTCGCTGATCGTGCGCAAGGACGAGCTGCGCGCCTCCGCGATCATGCGGGAGCGGGCCTTCGCAGACCCCAAGCTCGAGATCATCTGGAACGCCGCCGTCGACACGATCAACGGCACCGACAAGCTCGAGTCGCTCACCCTGGTCGACACCGTGACCGGCGACAAGCGCGACCTCGACGCCACCGGCCTGTTCATCGCGATCGGTCACGACCCCCGCTCGGAGCTGCTGACCGGCCAGGTCGACCTGGACGACAACGGTTACGTGCTGGTGCAGCAGCCCTCCACGGCCACCAACCTGCCCGGCGTCTTCGCCTGCGGTGACCTGGTCGACCACCACTACCGTCAGGCGATCACCGCGGCCGGCACGGGATGCGCCGCGGCGCTCGATGCGGAGCGCTACCTCTCCGAGCTGGAGCACGTCACCAGCAACACCCGCGAGGCGGCCGAGAAGGCCCTGGCCTGATCGGGCACCCGCTCGTCCGTACGCCGCCGTGGGCCCTGGCCCGCAGCGGCGTGCTGCATCCTGAGCTGGGGCTGCTGGCCTTCAGGCGGGCAGGGCGCCGAGGTGGGCGAGCGCCTGGCGCACCAGCAGACCCCGACCGCCCTCCATCTCGTGCAGCACGTCGGTGTGCAGTGCCTCGTCGGGCGTCATCCAGGTCAGCTCCAGGGCGTCCTGCCGGGGCTCGCACTCGCCGGTGACCGGCACGACGTAGACCAGGGCCACGGCGTGCTGACGTGCGTCGTGCAGCGACGACAGGCCCGGCATCGGGTGGTACTCGGCCACCGTGAACGGCACCACCGACGTCGGCAGCCGCGGGAACGCCTGCGGCCCGAGGTCCTTCTCCAGGTTGCGCAGCAGCGCGTCGCGCACACTCTCCCCGAGCAGGACCCGGCCCGAGACCAGGGTCCGGGTGATCGCACCGGTGTCGATCGAGCCGCGCAGCAGCAGGCCGACGCACTCGACCCGGCCCAGTGAGTCCACGCGCACCGGCACGGCCTCGACGTACAGGATCGGCACCCGTGCGCGGGTCTCGTCCAGGGCCTGGGGCGAGAGCCAGGCGGGCTGCTCGGGATCGGGGGTGCGCACCGAAGACATGACCCCATGCTCCCCTACGCGCCGGCCGGCACGGCCGCAGGTGGTGCTCGTGTCGGGAATGAACGCCCCTCGCGGCGGTGTTGACCCCAGACAACCGAGCACAGGCTTCCAGCCGAACTCCTTTGAAAGGGATGACCCACATGAGCAACATCGACGCTGTCACCGACGACCAGTTCGACACCCAGGTCCTCAAGTCCGAGAAGCCCGTCCTCGTCGACTTCTGGGCCGAGTGGTGCGGGCCCTGCAAGCAGGTCGCCCCGATCCTCGACGAGCTGGCCGGTGAGCACGGCGAGAAGGTCACGTTCCTCAAGATGAACGTCGACGAGAACCCGGTCACCCCGTCGTCCTACCGGGTCACCGGCATCCCGACGATCAACATCTACTCCGGTGGCGAGGTCGTGAAGTCGATCGTCGGCGCCCGCCCGAAGGCCGCGCTGCTCAAGGAGCTCGCCGACTTCATCTGAGTCGACCGCCCTGCGCTGCTTCGCGGCCGGGCACCCGCACCGACCTCGTCGCCTTGGGGGACGGGGTCGGTGCTCGTTCCGGGCGGACCGCGCCCAACAGCCGCTCGACGGCCGCCTCCAGCTCGCCGCGCCAGGTCACGGTGGCGCGCAGGTCCATCCGGAGCCGGGGCGTCGTGGGGTGCGGACGCTGCGTCACGAAGCCGACGCGGCCCAGGAAGTCGACCGGCACCACGCACCGGGTACCGGGCCCCTTGGGCAGCCGGCCGGGTCCACGCAGGTCCCCGAACGCCTCGACCGCGCCCACGTCCCGCTTGAGAAGGTCCGCGGCCATCGCCTGCACCAGCATCCGGCCCAGCCCGCCGCCGGAGTGGGCCCGGTCGACGTACACCGTGGTGAGCAGGACCGCATCGGGCGAGACCGGCGCGGTCGCGAAGCCGTCGGCGCCGGGCACGAACGCCGCCGGCGCGTACGTCGCGTAGCCGGCGGGCCGTCCGTCGACCAGCATCACCCGGCCGCACGACCCCCACTCCCGCAGCACCTCGCCGAGCCAGGCCTCCTTCTCGGCGGCCGCCTCGCCGGCATCGAGGCGCCCGCGTCGCACCGGGTCGACCTCCCAGAAGACGCAGTGTCGACACGGCGCATCGAGGACGGCGAGGTGCTCGCGCGTCAGCGGCTCGGTCCTGCGCGACATCCGCACCTCCGGGGTGGCGACCGGTCCTGTGGGCGGTGTGACCGGTCCGAGGGGTGTGATCAGGTGCGAGGTGCCCACTGATCCTTCATGCTAGACCTGTCATGGACACCACACCCTCGCGCTCGTCCCCTGCTCGTCTCGGCACGGGCCACAGCACCCGGCTCGACCCCTACGTCGACCGCTACGCCGCGCGCACCGCCGGGATGACCGCCTCCGAGATCCGGGCCCTGTTCGCGGTCGCCTCGCGGCCCGAGGTGGTCTCGTTGGCGGGTGGGATGCCCAACATCTCCGGACTGCCGCTCGACGTGGTCAGCAACGCGATCGCCTCCCTGGTGCGGGACCAGGGTGCGGTCGCCATGCAGTACGGCTCGGGGCAGGGTCTTCCCAAGCTGCGCGAGCAGATCACCGACGTGATGCGGCTCGAGGGCATCGAGGCCCACCCCGACGACGTGGTGGTCACCGTGGGCTCCCAGCAGGCGGTCGACCTGGTCACCCGGGTGTTCTGCGACCCCGGTGACGTGGTGATCTGCGAGGCGCCGTCGTACGTCGGGGCGCTGGGGGTCTTCAAGTCCTACCAATGCGAGGTCGTGCACGCCGAGATGGACGCCTCCGGCCTGGTGCCCGAGGCGTTGAGGCAGGCCATCGCCGCGGTCCAGGCGGCCGGCAAGCGGGTCAAGTTCCTCTACACGATCCCCAACTTCCACAACCCCGCCGGCGTCACCCTCAGCGCGCCCCGCCGGGCCGAGATCCTGGAGATCTGCCGGCAGGCCGACATCCTGATCCTGGAGGACAATCCGTACGGCCTGCTGGGTTTCGACAGCGAGCCGCACCGCGCGCTGCGGGCGGACTCAGCCGACCACGTCATCTACCTGGGCTCGTTCTCGAAGACCTTCGCACCGGGGTTCCGGGTGGGCTGGGCGCTCGCGCCCCACACGGTGCGCGAGAAGCTGGTGCTGGCCCAGGAGTCGGCCACCCTGTGCCCGCCACAGTTCTCGCAGATGGCCGTCTCGGCCTACCTGGCCCAGCACGACTGGCAGGGCCAGATCAAGCAGTTCCGCGAGATGTACCGGGAGCGCCGCGACGCCATGGTCTCGGCGCTGGCCGACATGATGCCTGGCGCGTGCCGGTGGAACGTGCCCGACGGCGGTTTCTACGTCTGGCTCATGCTGCCCCCCGGGGTCGACGCCAAGAAGATGCTGCCGCGCGCCGTCACCGCCCGGGTGGCCTACGTGCCGGGAACCGCGTTCTTCGCCGACGGCTTCGGGGCCGGCTCGATGCGGCTGTCCTACTGCTACCCGACCCCGGAGCGGATCCGCGAGGGCGTACGCCGCCTGGCCGGCGTCGTCGAGGCCGAGCTGGAGGTGCGCACCACGTTCGGTGCCCACCTCGCTGCGCCCGAGCTGAACGGCAGCAACGACGCTCCGGGCGTCGACCTGACCTAGATCGGCCACGGGTCCGGGCCGGTAGGTTCACGACCATGCGAGACCTGACGTACCCCCCGATCATCGCCATCGCCAAGACCGGCTTCCGCGGGCTCGGCCAGACGTTCCAGCTCACCGGCACCGACCACGTGCCCCGCAGCGGCGGGGTCCTGCTGGCCTGCAACCACGTGGGGTACGTCGACTTCGCGTACGGCGGGCTCGCGGCCAACCCGTCGGGCCGCAAGCTCCGCTTCATGGCCAAGCGGGAGCTGTTCGACCACACCTACCTCGGCCCCCTGATGCGCTCCCTGCACCACATCGAGGTCGACCGCGGCGAGGGAACGGCGTCCTTCCACACCGCGGTGGACTTCCTGCGTCGGGGCGAGGCGGTCGGCATCTTCCCCGAAGCCACCATCTCGCGGTCGATGGACATCAAGGAGCTGAAGACCGGCGCCGTACGGATCGCCGCGGCGGCCGGTGTGCCGCTGCTGCCCGTCATCATGTGGGGAACCCAGCGGATGATGACCAAGGACCACCCCCGGGACTTCTCGCGCGGGAAGACGATCGCGCTGTCGGTCGGTCGAGCGCTGCACCCCACCGGTGCGGACCCGATCGGGGAGACCGCCGAGCTGCGTCGGGTGATGACCTCGATGCTGGACGACGTCGTTGCCGCCTATCCACCCGACGAGCAGCCGCCCGGGTCCTGGTGGGTGCCGGCCCGTCTCGGTGGCTCGGCTCCCACCCCTGCCGAGGCCGACCGGCTCGACGCCGAGGAGAAACGGGCCCGGGCGGTCACGCGTGCCGCCAAACGTCGGCCCTGAGATAGTTTTGTCGACAAGTCGATAGATTGCTTTATCTACTACC
>JAJAYJ010000091.1 GCA_026786275.1 Nocardioides sp.
GGTCTACACCATCACCGACGACGCACGTGAGGTCGAGTGGGTGGCCGGCGTCCCGACGGCGAAGGCCTCCGCATCGAGGGTGATGGGCCGGGTCGTCGAGATCGGTGCCGAGAAGGTCTGGGCCAGCGCCTCGCCCGGGTCCACGAACGGTCCGGGCCTGCTTGGTCCCATGCTCGGCGGCGCCGAGCCGCCGCCGTACGACGGCACCGAGAATCAGGGCCCAAGAATCAACGTCGGTGGATCAGGGCTGAGTGAGCGCCGCCTCGGTGGCCTCCTCGCCCTCCGTCCACCGGGCGATCGCATCAGCAGCCTTGGACTGGGCCGCTGTGAACCGGCCGGCGTAGGTGCTCAGCGTGGCCCCGGCCTTCGCCAGCAGCGTGGCGTAGACCGCCCACTTGTCCTGCTCAGCCGCCCGGGACAGTGCGTACGCCGCCTGGCCCCGGCCACCCTGCCAGCCGTCGACGGTGACGGCCTCCACCTGGTCGGCGAGGCCGGAGACGCGAGGGCCTCTGCGGTGAGCCGGCTCGCGTTGGCGCCCACCTGGCTGGGCTCCCCCTTGATCAGGTCTTTCGGGTTCTCGGTCGATCCGAGTGCGCCGCCCGCGGGGAGCGTCATCGCTCGCCGGCCCCGGGCACGGGCGGGCCGTACAACGGCGGCTCGGCGGAGCCGGGTGCGGGCATGGGCAGGCCGTAGGGCCACAGCGAATCGGAGGAGCTGGGTCCCGAGAAGGGGTCGACGAAGAAGTCGGCGACCTGGTCATCGGTGGTCTCGTAGTCAATGGCCGACGTGCGGAGGCCCAGGGCCAGCGCCCCGAACCCATCGTTCAGAGCGGTGTGGGCGTTGCCGCACTGCTCGGCCACGGCCACCAACCAGGCGGCCAGCTCGATGTGACCCAGCGAATCCGGGGTCACGTGGTCGATGACCACGGGCGTGACCCCGAAGCTGCTCGCGACACCGTCGTACTCGCCGGCGGCGTCGCGGAGCTCTTGGACCAGGACTTCGTAGCTCATCTGGAAATCCTCCGAGGGGTGGCGAGGGGTGGCGGGTCAGTCGTGCCCCGTCCGAGGATGATCGAAACCACCCGGACCGTCCAGGCCCGGTCGACGCCGGGCGGTGTCAGACTGTCACGATGAGCACCGATCGTCCGGACGTCCGCTTCTGGTTCGACCCCGTCTGTCCGTTCGCGTGGCTGACCAGCCAGTGGGTGCGCACCGTCGCGGCCCAGCGCGACCTGGACGTGGAGTGGCGATTCATCTCGCTGCGGCTGCTCAACAAGGACGTCGACTACGACGCCCACTTCCCGCCGGAGTACGAGGACGGGCACACGGCCGGGCTGCGGATGTTGCGGGTCTGCGCACACGTGCGCGACGCGCACGGTCCGGACGCGGTGGCCCGGCTCTACCCCGCCCTCGGCACCCGCGTCTTCGACGTAGACCCGGCCGACTACGACCCGACCGACGTGGCTCCACTGGTCACGCAGGCCCTGGTCGAGGTCGGGCTGCCCGAGTCCCTGGTGCGCCACCTCGACGACGAGGCCCGCGACGAGCAGCTGCAGGCCGAGACCGACGAGGCCCTGGCGCTCACGGGCAAGGACGTCGGCACGCCGATCCTGCACATCGCTCCGCCCCAGGGTGCGGCGTTCTTCGGCCCGGTGATCAGCCGGCTGCCCAGCGACGAGCAGGCTGCCGAGCTGTGGGACCACGTGGTCGGCCTCGCGACCTTCCCGGGGTTCGCCGAGCTGAAGCGGAGCCTGCGGGAGAAGCCGCAGCTGCGAGCGTTCGGGGTGACGGAGGCCGACGCCGGTGTCGAGGAGGACTGGCACGCCGGCAGTCGACGGCTCAAGAAGTGAGCGGCCTGCCCCTGGTCTGGGGCACCACCGCGGCCGAGGTGCTGCGCGACTACCCGGCCGACCTGCTCGTCGCGCCACCGGCGGTGGCGATGACCCGAGCCGTGTCGGTCGCCGCCCCGGCCAACCTCTCGTGGCGCTGGCTCTGCCAGACCGCGCTCGCGCCCTACTCCTACGACCTCGTCGACAACCTGGGTCGCCGCTCGCCCGGCGAGCTGACGCCGGGCCTCGGCGAGCCGGAGGTCGGGGGCCGGATGGTGATGGTCTACGACGTGACCGCGGTGACGCCGGGCGAGCAGTGGACGGGCCGGACCGGTCCGCTGGCGCAGCGGCTCGCCGGCACGCTCGGCGTGACGTACGCCGTGCACCCCGAGGGCCCCGGGTCGCGCCTCGTGTGTCGGATGGTGGTGCCCGGCGCCACCCGTCTTCAGCGCACACGGGCACAGGCGCTGGCCTGGGGCGACCTGGTGATGATCCGCAAGCAGCTGCTGACCCTCAAGGCGTACGCCGAGCGGGACGCCCTCGCCGCAGCCGACTGAGTCGTCGACGGCCCGACCGCTGGTCGGCAGGGGTGGGTGACAGCGGCCGCCGTAGCCGAAACCCTCGGGCCTGTTGGTTGAGCAGGGGCGAGCGTCAGCGAGTCACGTCGTCGAAACCCGGTGGGCGCGTGCCTGTCAGCCTCGAGGAGGTCTCGACACCACGCGGCCACAGTGCAATGCCCTCGTGCGGGCGCGCGCGATCTTGAGGTGCTCAGGTGAGGTCGGTGGTGCCGGTGGGGTCGCGGCGGTAGTGGTAGCCGTGGGGTGAGCGCCACTCGTGCACCCCGGGCTCGGGTGAGTCGTAGGTCCAGGTGGTGTGGGTCTTGGTCCGGTGATGTCGGCGGCACAGTGGGGCGAGGTTGCGGGCGTCGGTCTCACCCTCGGGCCAGTTCTGACGGTGGTCGAGGTCTGCTCGTCGTGCTGGCCTGGTGCACCAGGGGAACACGCAGGTGTGGTCCCTGAGGATGACGTGGTCTCGGATCCGGTCGGGGATCTCGTAGGCGCTGGTGTGGGGGTTGGTGTTGAGGTCGATGACGGGCTGGATGGTCACGGTGGTGGCGGGCTCGGTGCACCAGGACTGGACCTGGGCCACGGTGATCATGGCCCGGGTCTGCTCCAGGCGGGCGATGGCGGTGTCGGCCAGGTGGACGTGCAGCACCAGGCGGCGGTCCTTCATCCTCGCCGCGGGCATCGTGCGCATTGCGGGCGTCGCGGGCGTCGCGGGCGCCGTGGTGGTGGAGTCTGTGCCGCTTGGCGCGAGGTCGAGGGTGTCCTGGCCCCGGGCCAACCGGCCCAGGTGTCCCAGGGCCATGGAGCGGCGCACGTCGAGGGTCTCGGTGCCGCCCAGGGCGCCCAGGTCGGCTGCGGCGGCTTGCAGGGTGGTGTCGAGGTCGAGGGCGTCGGCGAGGTCGAGGACCCCGGAGACCTCCACGACCCCGGTGATGCCACCTACCCCGTCCAGGAGGCGGGTGGTGGCGTGGATGTCGAACCGGCGCCGCTCCGCGGCCTCCAGGCGCAGCCGTTCGGTCTCTTCGGGGTCGAACCGGGTTTGGGCTTCCTCGATGAGCCGGTCCAGTCGGACCGGTCCGATCTTGTGCGCGACCGGTGCGACGTGGGCATCGACGAACCCGGCCGCGGCCGGGCACAACACGGTGGTGCGTTGCGCGACGCGGCGGGCCCGCCACGCGACCAGGTCCCCGGCCACGACCCGGGCGAACACTCTGGGGAGCCGGTATCGCAGCTCGACGGCGTGGCCGAGGTAGGCCCGGCCGGCGTCGGTTGAGAGGCCCAGGACGGCCGCGAGCTCGGGTACACAGAACTCCGCGACCGTGGGTGCTCCTTCCCCGGCGATGGGCAGCTCCTGCTCCCAC
>JAJAYJ010000092.1 GCA_026786275.1 Nocardioides sp.
CCCGAGGGCGGGGGGCGCATCGAGCTCGTCCCGGTCGTCCCGGTCGTCCTGGTCGTCCTGGTCGCTCATCGGCTCGAACCTCGCCTCGTCCTGACCCCCGGACGTGACGAGACCCCCGGGGCCGGCCCGGGGGTCTCGTAGGTCAGTGCAGGTCGGACACGTCTCAGGACGCGAGGACCTCGTCGAGGATGGCCTCGGCCTTGTCCTCGTTGGTGTGCTCGGCCAGAGCCAGCTCGGAGACGAGGATCTGGCGCGCCTTGGCCAGCATCCGCTTCTCGCCGGCCGACAGCCCACGGTCACGCTCGCGGCGCCACAGGTCACGCACGACCTCGGCGACCTTCATGACGTCGCCGCTGTGCAGCTTCTCCAGGTTGGCCTTGAAGCGCCGCGACCAGTTCGTCGGCTCCTCCACGTGCGCCGCCCGCAGCACGTCGAACACGCGGTCCAGGCCCGCCTTGTCGACCACGTCCCGCACGCCCACCAGGTCGAGGTTGCACGCGGGGACGCGCACGACCAGGTCCTGTTGGGCGACGATCCGGAGAACGAGGTACTCCCGGTCCTCTCCCTTGATCTGCCTGGTCTCGATATCCTCGATGACCGCAGCCCCGTGATTTGGGTAGACAACCGTCTCGCCGACAGTGAAAGTCATATGTGATGAACCCCTTCCTAGGGGTCCATTCTAACACGACTCTCAGCCGGTCGGTTCGGCGTTTTCGCAGGTCAGAGGCGGGTTCGGGGCTTGACAGAATCCGACACATGTGGTGGCGCAGCCCCCTGCGGGCCTCGACCTCTCATCCCGGTAGGCCCCCCGCCGGCGACGAAATCGCAGGCCACGCCCGCGATGGGGGCGACCGGCGCCGACGCGGTGGTCGATACTGCCGGGATGCTGAGACTCGCTCGCTCGCGTCGTGCTGCGTCCCCCACGACCGGCGCCGGGACCGCTGCGGACACCTCGACGAACACCTCCACTGACACCCTCACCGGCACCTCCACCGGCCCTGTGTCGCACCGCCCCGGTCCGGTCGGGGGGCTGCGCGGCCTGCGTCTGCTGGTCCGCGCCGGACACCCGCGACTGGCGGTGCTGAGCGCCGCCGCCCTGACCGTGGCCGCCGCACTGTCGGGTCGTGAGCCCCGGGAGGTCGGGCTCGTCCTCGCCACGGCGCTGGTCGGCGGGTTGGTCCTGGGCTGGCACAACGACCTCGTGGACCGACAGCGCGACCTGCGCCACCACCTGCCCGGCAAGCCCGTCGCCGACGGCCGTCTCGACCCGGGCACGGTCTGGTTCGCCCTGGCGTGCGGCGTCCTGCTGCTGGTTCCCCTCGCCGTCACGCACGGCATCACGGCTGGCTCGGCGTATCTCGTGGCCGTGCTCGTCGGCGTGCTCGGCAACGTGCTGCTGCGCCAGGGGTTCCTGTCCTGGGTGACCTGGGCGGCGTCGTACGCACTGCTGCCGACCTTCCTCTCCTACGGCGGGTGGGGCGGCCAGGCCCTCGGTGACCCGCCGCGCGTCCTGGTCACCGTGCTGGCCGCCCTCGGGGGCATCGGCGTGCACGTGCTGACCGGGCTGTTCGGGCTGGTGCCCGAGGACGCCGACGGCTGGCGCTCGCTGCCGATGCGGCTGGGACGCCGAATCGGCTCCTCCCGCCTGCTCGCCGCGACCGTCGCCTACCTGGGCGTGGTCGTCACCGCGATCGCCCTCGTCACCCTGTCGGGCGGGCTCTGACCATGAGCACCGCAGGCCGGGCCTGCGGCCCCGGACGCCGTCGTCGCGTCGCCGGACCGGACCACTACGCTGGGGCCGTCCCCGCCGCGCCTGCGGCCTCCACGACCGGCGAAGGTTCCTCGATGCACGTCCGACGCTCGTTCGCGACCACCGCGGCGACAGCCCTGATCACCCTGCCGCTGCTGACCTCGTGCGGCTTCGGCTCCAACACCGACAAGGTGAACACCAACACGGCCGGCACCATCAACCAGGACGGGTCGGTCGACATCGTCGCCGCCACGGTGGTGGCCAGCGGTCCGGACTCGGGCACGTTCATCGCGAACCTGTCCAACAACGACCAGGCCGAGGACGCAGTCTTCGCCGAGCTCGCCGGCGGTGAGGGCGAGGACCCCGTCACCACCTCCGAGTTCAGCAGCATCACGATCCCGCCGGGCGGGTACGTCAACCTGGCGGCCGGCTCGGGGGTGAAGATCAGCGGCACCTTCGGCGCCGGCGACGTGATCTCGCTCGCCCTCGGCTTCGAGGGCGGCGAGACCATCACCCTCGACGTGCCGGTGGTCCGGGCCTGTGACGAGTACACCGGTCTCGACGGCGAGGACGAGGCTGCGACGAGCGCGGCGAGCGGGTCCGCTGAGGACCCCGAGGTCTCCTCGGACCCGGAGCCCACTGACGCTCCCACCGTCGAGGCCAGCCCGGCGGAGAGCACCGAGCCGCTGGCCGGCGCGACCGAGGCGCCCAGTGACGACCTCTACTCGTGCGACCTGACAGAGCAGGACCCCGAAGAATGACCTTCACCCTGGTCCTGCTCCGCCACGGCGAGAGCGAGTGGAACGCCAAGAACCTCTTCACCGGTTGGGTCGACGTCGACCTGACCGACAAGGGCCGCGAGGAGGCCCGCCACGGCGGGCGCCTGCTCGTGGAGGCCGACGTGCTGCCCGACGTCGTGCACACCTCGCTGCAGCGACGGGCGATCACCACCGCCGCGATGTCCCTCGACGTCGCCGACCGGCACTGGATCCCCGTACGCCGGTCCTGGCGGCTCAACGAGCGGCACTACGGCGCGCTGCAGGGCAAGGACAAGAAGCAGACCCTCGCGGAGTTCGGCGAGGAACAATTCATGCTGTGGCGCCGCTCCTTCGACGTGTCGCCCCCGCCCCTGGACGACGCCGACGAGTTCTCCCCGGCCCACCTGCCGCAGTACGCCGGCCTCGGTGACGACCTGCCGCGCACCGAGTGCCTCAAGGACGTCATCACCCGCCTGCTGCCCTACTGGGAGTCGGACATCACCCCCGACCTCCGGGCGGGGCGGACCGTGCTGGTCGCGGCCCACGGCAACAGCCTGCGTGCGATCGTCAAGCACCTCGACCAGGTCAGCGACGCAGACATCGCCGGGCTGAACATCCCGACCGGGATGCCGCTGGTCTACCGCCTCGACGACGACCTGCGCCCCACCGTCACCGGTGGTGAGTACCTCGACCCCGAGGCCGCGGAGGCCGCGGCGGACGCGGTCGCCAACCAGGGCCGCTGACCCGCTCCCGGCGGCTGGAGGTCCGGCTCAGGCGGTGAGGTGCGGCCGCTCGCCTGTCACCACGAACACGACCCGGTTGGCCACCGAGACGGCGTGGTCGGCGATCCGCTCGTAGTAGCGGCCCAGCAGGGCGACGTCCACGGCCGCCTCGACGCCGTAGGTCCAGTCCTCGGAGAGCAGCTCGGCGAAGCTGGCGCGACGCAGGTTGTCCATCTCCTCGTCGTCGCGGCCCAGGGCGATCGCGGCGGCCACGTCACGCTCGGAGATGATCTGCCCGACCCGCTTGACCATGTCCTCGGCCACCATCGCCATCCTGCTCATCGTCGGGCGGACCTCCTCGGGCACGGCCACGTTCGGCACCCGTAGGCGCGCGATCTTGGCCACGTGCACCGAGAGGTCGCCCATCCGCTCCAGCTCGCTGACCATCCGCAGGGCGGCCACCACGACGCGCAGGTCGCCGGCCACGGGCTGCTGCAAGGAGAGCAGGGAGAACGCGTTGTCCTCCACCCGCTCGCGGGCCCGGTCGATGTCGGCGTCGGCACTGATGACCCGCTCGGCGACCTCGGCGTCGCCGGTCAGCAACGCAACGGTGGCCAACCGGACCGCGGTCTCGACGTCGGCGCAGATGAGCCCGAGGTCGGAGAAGATCGTGTCGAGCTGGTCGTGGAAGGCATCACGCATGGTCCCAATCTAGGCGCCACCACATGACCAGCCGATGTCGAGGGGTGAACGAGGCGTGAACATCCCCTCCTCGCCACGTTGTTGGCCAACCGTGGATGAACGGAGCCCTACCATCACATGGTGGACGCAACCACCCAGGCGCTGCTCGCCGCCGTGATCGGAGCCGCTGTGGCTTCGGCCGCGGTGCTGGCCTGGCACGCCACCGAACGGCAGCAGCACCAGGTCGTGGCGACCGCGGACGCCGCGGTGATCCCGCCCGAGGTGGCCACGGTGCTCTCGGTGCTGCGCAGCAGTGCCGTGCTGGTCGACGACTCCGACAGCGTCGTCAAGGCCTCGGCGCCGGCATACGCGCTGGGCCTGGTCAAGGGCCACAAGCTGGTCTCCCACGAGCTCGCTGACCTGGTCAGCCAGGTCCGCCGCGACGGCCAGATCCGCGAGACCGAGCTGCTGATGAGCAGACCGGGCATGTCGGTGCGCCACGTGACGGCCCGGATCGCGCCGCTCGGTTCGCGGCTCGTGCTGGCCCTGGTCGAGGACCGCACCCGCGAGCGCCGCGTCGAGGCCGTGCGCCGCGACTTCGTGGCCAACGTGAGCCACGAGCTGAAGACCCCAGTCGGCGCGATCCGGCTGCTGGCCGACGCGGTCGCCGACGCGGCCGAGGACCCCATGGCGGTCAAGCGGTTCGCGGGCCGGATGCTGATCGAGAGTGACCGGCTGACGCAGCTCGTGCAGCAGATCATCGAGCTGTCGCGCCTGCAGGCCGACGACCCGCTGGAGACGCCCGGCGAGGTCGACGTCGACCTGGTGATCAAGGTGGCCGCGGACACCGTCGCCATGGACGCCCAGGCCAAGCGGATCCGGGTGGTCACCGGTGGCTCGCACGGCCTGAAGGTCCTCGGCAGCACCGAGCAGGTCGGCGCGGCCGTGCACAACCTGGTCGCCAACGCCGTGTCCTACTCCGACCCCGACCAGCCGGTGCTCGTGTCCACCACGGCGGCCGAGGGCTCCGTGGAGATCTCGGTGGTCGACCAGGGCATCGGCATCCCGGAGAACGAGGTCGACCGTATCTTCGAGCGCTTCTACCGCGTCGACCCGGCTCGGCACCGCTCCACCGGCGGCACCGGGCTGGGACTGTCCATCGTCAAGCACGTCGCCGCCACCCACGGCGGCGACGTACGGGTCTGGTCCGTCGAGGGCCAGGGCTCGACCTTCACGCTCACGCTGCCCCAGCAGCTGCCCCGGGTCGCACACGCGCGGGGCCTGGACCCCGACGAGGACCCCGACGAGGGCTACGTGCTGCTCCGCCCCACCCCACACCAGGTCGCGCCGTCCAGCGCGACCACCGTCCAGCAGGAGGAACGCCCGTGACCCGGGTACTCGTCGTCGAGGATGAAGAGAGCTACAGCGAGGCCTTGGCCTACATGCTGCGCAAGGAGGGCTTCGAGGTCGCCATCGCGGCGACCGGTGACGCCGCCCTCACCGAGTTCGACCGCAACGGCGCCGACATCGTGCTGCTCGACCTGATGCTCCCGGGCATCCCCGGCACCGAGGTGTGCCGGACCATCCGGCAGACCTCCAGCGTGCCGGTGATCATGGTCAGCGCGAAGGACGACGAGGTCGACAAGGTCGTGGGTCTCGAGCTCGGGGCCGACGACTACGTCACCAAGCCCTACTCGCCGCGCGAGCTGGTGGCGCGGATCCGCGCGGTGCTGCGACGCGGGCAGGAGCCCGACCTGGCACCCGTCACGCTGGAGGCCGGGCCGGTGCGCATGGACGTCGAGCGGCACGTCGTGACCGTCGACGGCCACGAGCAACGGCTCCCGCTCAAGGAGTTCGAGCTGCTCGAGATGTTCCTGCGCAACCCCGGTCGGGTGCTGACCCGCGGCCAGCTGATCGACCGGGTCTGGGGCTCGGACTACGTCGGTGACACCAAGACCCTCGACGTGCACGTCAAGCGGCTACGGGCCAAGGTCGAACCCGATCCCAGCGAGCCCCAGTACCTCGTGACCGTCCGCGGTCTGGGCTACAAGCTCGACCTGTAACCGGCAGCTGCGCCACCGGACCTGGCACGGCGAACGCCGGTGGCGCCATGTCGGGGGGTGCTGTCCGAAACCCGCGTGTCGGGCGACCCGGGGCAGCCCTAGATTGGGCCCATGACCTCCCCGACCACGACCGCCGACGCCACCGGGCGTGCGGCGCCCCCGAGCCGGCTCCCGCTCGCCGCGGTGGGGGTGACGCTGGTGCTCTGGGCCTCGGCGTTCGTGGCCATCCGGCACCTGGCCGACGACTTCTCCCCCGGCGCGCTGTCGCTGGGCCGCGTGGGGATCGGCGCCGTGGCCCTCGGCGTCGTGGCGGTGGGTCGGCCGATGCCCCGGCCCTCGCGCCGGGACTGGCTGAGCCTGGCGGTGATCGGGGTGCTGTGGTTCGGGATCTACCACGTCGCGCTCAACGAGGGCGAGCAGCGCGTCGACGCCGGCACCGCATCCATGCTCCTGCAGGTCTCGCCCGTGCTGATCGCCCTCCTCGCGGCGGTCTTCCTGCACGAGCGGTTCACGACGCACCTCGCGCTCGGGCTGGCCCTGGCCTTCAGCGGGGTGGCGCTGATCGGTTTCTCGGCGTCCCCCGAAGGCGACCGGGACGTCCTCGGCGTGGTGCTGTGCATGGTGTCGGCGGTCGCCTACGCGATCAGCCTGGTGCTGCAGAAGCCGCTGCTGCGCCGCATCAGCGCCCTGCACGTCACCTGGATCGCGTGCACGATCGGGGCGGTGGTCTGCCTGCCCTTCGCCGGTCAGCTGGTCTTCGAGGTTCGGCAGGCACCGGCCTCATCGGTCCTGTGGGTGGTCTACCTCGGGATCTTCCCGACCGCGGTGGCGTTCACGACGTACGCCTACGCGCTGAGCCACATGAGCGCGGCCAACCTCGGCGTGACGACGTACCTGGTGCCGCCGATCACGATCGTGCTGGGGCTGCTGCTGCTCGACGAGACGCCACCGTCGATCGCCTACGTCGGTGGCGCGCTTGCGTTGGCGGGCGTGGCCGTGGCACGGCGTACGTCGAGGGCTCCGGCAGCCCGCCCACCGGCCTAGCTAGGCCTCGGGGTCGGTGGCGTCCTCGACGTCGCGGGCGTCGTCGGCCTCCAGCCAGCCCCGGAACGCGTCCAGGTTGGTCGTGGGCTCGCCCCGCAGCTTGCGCCAGTCCCACTCCTTGCGGATGGAGGAGGCGAACCCCAGCTCCAGGATCGTGTTGAACGACTCGTCGGCCGCGGTCAGCACCGCGCCGAGGAGCCGGTCGAGCTCGACCGGGTCGATCACCGCGAGCGGCAGGCGGGCGTCGAGGTAGATGTCTCCGAGGCGGTCCACGGCGAACGACACGGCGTACATCTTGAGGTTGCGCTCGAGCAGCCAGCGGTAGACCCGGCCGTGCTCCTCGTCGGGGTTGCGACACACGAAGGCGTGCACGCCGAGCGCGTGCGTGCCGACGTCGAGGCGCATCGGGGTCTGCAGCTTCTTCTCCCCCGGCAGGGACAGCGAGAAGGTGCGCTCGGAGAGGCGGACGTAGTCGATGTCGTTGTCGTCGAGGTAGTCGCGCAGCACCTCGATCGGGTCGGGCTTGGTCATACGGACTCCCTCATCCTGGTGCGGGCCAGCTCGTAGACCGCGAGCGTGCGCTCCGCGGTCGCGTCCCACGAGAACGACCGGGCCTGGGCCAGCGCCCCGGCCTCGAGCCGGACCCGCAGGTCGGGGTCGTCGAGGACGCGCAGCAGAGCGCCGGCCCAGTCCTGCGCGCCGTGGCCCTCGACCAGCAGCCCGCTCACGCCGTCGTTGACCACCGTGGTCAGGCCACCGACGGCGGCCGCCAGCACGGGGGTGCCGGTGGCCTGCGCCTCGGCGGCGACCAGCCCGAAGGACTCGTTGTACGACGGCACGGCCACGACCGTGGCGGCGGCGTACCAGGTGGCCAGCTCGGCCTGCGAGACCGGCGGCACGAACCGCACGACGTCGTCGATGTGCAGGTCGCGAGCCAGCTGGGCCAGCGCCTGCGGCTTGTCCAGACCGCTCCCGGACGGACCGCCCACCACCGGTACCAGCAGCCGGGACCGGCGCTCGGGGCGCCGCTCGAGCAGCGCGGCCACGGCCCGCAGCAGCACGTCGGGGCCCTTGAGCGGCTGGATCCGGCCAGCGAAGAGCACCACGTCACCCTGGGGCGCCAGGCCGAGCTGCCGACGGGCGTCGCCGGTGGAGATCGGTCGGAACACGTCGAGGTCGACCCCGGGGTGCACCACCTCGACCCGGGCTGGGTGGGCGTCGTACAGCTCGGTCAGCTGGCGGGCCTCCAGGTCGGTGTTCGCGATCAGCACGTCGGCTGCGTCGACGACCTGTTCCTCGCCGATCAGCCGGGCCACCGGCTCGGGCCGGTCGCCCGCGGCCAGCGCGGCGTTCTTGACCTTGGCCATCGTGTGCATCGTGTGCACCAGCGGCACGCCCCAACGGTCCCGGGCCAGCGCCCCGACCTGGCCGGACAGCCAGTAGTGCGAGTGCACGGCGTCGTAGTGCCCGACGGGGTGGGCGGCCTCGGCCCGGAGCACCTCGCGGGCGAACACGCAGAGCTGGGCCGGCAGCTCGTGCTTGGTCAGGCCCTCGAAGGGGCCGGCGTGGATGTGGCGCACGGTGACCCCGTCGAAGGCCGGCACGACCGGCGCCTGGAGGGAGCTGGTGGCCCGAGTGAAGATGTCGACCTCGATGCCACGGCGGGCCAGGCGCTTGGCGAGCTCGATGACGTAGACGTTCATGCCGCCCGCGTCGCCGGTGCCGGGCTGGTCCAGCGGGGAGGTGTGCAGGCTGATCATCGCCAGCCGTCTGACCTTCTCCACCCTGGTTCCTCCTCTGGTGCTACCCGCGCCCGGCCCCGAACCGAGTCCTAGCATCACAACCGCGGGTCCCGCGGATCTCTTCCCAGACGGGTCCCGGTGTCCGTGCCCGGGTGGGCACGTCGGCGGATCGGGGTCCAGGATGGGCGGGTGACCACGTCCTCTGCCACACCCCTGCAGATCACCCCCGACCAGCCGGGCGTCCGCCACGCCGTCGTGACCGGTGCCAGCTCTGGCATCGGTGCGGCCACGGCGCGCACCCTGGCCGGGGCCGGTTTCCACGTCTACTGCGCCGCACGGCGCACCGACCGGATCGAGGCCCTCGCGGCCGAGATCGGGGGCACGCCGGTGCGCTGCGACGTGACCGACGAGGCCTCCGTGGCCGACCTGGCCGCCGCGGTGGGTGGGCGGCTCGACGTGCTGGTCAACAACGCCGGCGGCGCGTTCGGCGCCGCCCCGGTCTCGGCCGCCGACAGCGGCGACTGGCGTCGCATGTACGAGGTGAACGTGATCGGGCTGATGCAGGTGACCCGGGCCCTGCTGCCCGCCCTGGTCGCCAGCGGCAACGGCGTGGTGCTCAACGTCGGCTCGACCGCGGGCCGCGTCGCCTACGAGAACGGCGCTGGGTACACCGCCGCGAAGCACGGCACCCACGTGGTCAACGAGACGCTGCGCCTCGAGCTCGTGGACCAGCCGGTACGGGTCATGCAGATCGCGCCCGGGATGGTCCGCACCGACGAGTTCGCCTTGATCCGCTTCGACGGCGACCAGGCAGCCGCCGACGCGGTGTACGCCGGCGTCGCCGAGCCGCTCACCGCGCAGGACGTGGCCGAGTCGATCGGCTGGATGGTGACCCGGCCCGCCCACGTGAGCATCGACGAGCTGGTGATCCGCCCCAAGGCACAGGCCGCGCAGCACAAGGTGCACCGGGTCCTCTGACCTGCGGGTCGGGCTGCGCCGACCCCGGCTCACCCCGGGTCACCCCGGCGGCGGCGGCGGCCCGCCGAGCAACAGGTCGGCGACCCGGCGCAGGTCGGGCGTGAGCTGGTGCTCGGGCACCGCCTTGCAGTCGCCGCACAGGTCGAAGTCGTAGAGGTACATGTCGGGACGCGGCGTCCCGCCCGGCACCGCGCGCAGGTCGACGCGCTCCACCAGCGATTGGACCTCCGACACCCGTTCGTCGGTGCTCTGCAGGTCCAGGAAGCCGTCGGCGGCCAGCCCCGCGAAGCCACCGGTGCGGTGCACGCTGACGACGCCCTGGCCCGCAGGCAGGTGCGCCACCCCACCCCGGTCGGCCCGGCGCGGCTGGCCGGGCATGACACCGCCGCTCGTCCACGCGCCGCTCACGACGTCTGCGTGCTCACCGGCCGCGGCCACGGTGGCGGCGGCGAAGGTGGCGAAGTCGGCCCGGGCGTCGAGGTCGCCGGTCAGCACGGCGTACCAGATCCGGCCGGCGCCCTGCGCCGCCGAGCCCCCGATCGCCGTCGCCGCGAGGTGGAAGGCGCGGTTGGGGATCCCGGAGTTGAGGTGCACCCCGCCGTTGTCGTCGGGGGTGTCCACGTAGTCGTCGAGGTGGGCGGGCTGGGGGTCCCGGCCCAGCGCGGGGTCGTCGTACGCCGTGCCGGGCGCGGCCATGTCGCGCAGTCCACGGGCCCGAACCCCGGGCAGGAACAGCCCCGCGCCGATCAGCCAGTCTCCCTCGCCTGCGTCCTGACCGAGCAGCCGCTGCTTGAGGCACGAGCCGACCACGTCGGACATCGACTCGTTGAGGGCACCCGACTGGCCCTCGTAGACCAGACCGGCGGTGCGCTCGGTCACCGCGTGGGCGAGCTCGTGGGCCAGCACGTCGACCGCCTTGGTCATCCGGTCGAAGACCGTGCCGTCCCCGTCCCCGAAGACGAGCTGGCTGCCGTCCCAGAACGCGTTGGCGTAGCCGCGCTCGAAGTGCACGCTGGTGCTGACCGTGACCCCGGCGTCGTCGTAGGAGTCGCGGTCCCAGACCTCGGCGTACAGCGCGAGGGCGGCCGCGATCCCGTCGGCCGCCTCGTCGACCGCGAGGTCGCCGGACGCCGGGTCACCGGCGGTACGGACCACGCGGCCCGGCAGGGTGCTCGTGTTGGCGGCCGTGTGCACCACGAAGTCCGGCCCGACCGGGGCGAGGCCCTGCCGCGCGGGCAGCACCGGACCGGTGGCGCGGCGCAGCCGCAGGTCGGCGTCGACCGCGAGCATCCGCTCCCACCGGTCGGCCTCGGCCGGGGTGGTCGTCGCGAGCTGGCGCAGAAGGTAGGGCGGGACGATCGAGCAGCGCGAGGTCCGAGACATGACCCCAGCCAACCCGAGGCCACCGACACCCGCAAGGACACCTGCCGGACACCTTGGCGGACACGAGCGGTGCAGTCGGCGGCCCAGAAGGTGTCGCCCGTCGGCACGAGGGTGTTCACTACCGCCATGAGCCACGCCGCAGCCGTCCCACCCGCCACCCCGGTCGCGTCCGGTGTGGACGACGCCCGCCTCGCCGGCCTGCGCCGGTGGAACCTCGGCCTGGCCGTGCTGCACGCGCTGCAGGCCGTGGCGGTGCTGGTCGTGGCCAGCGACTTCGCGATCTCCCTCACCGCGGCCTACCCCGAGGGACCACCCGGCACCCGGCTGCCCGCCTCCGAGGCGGTGCTCGACGTGCGGATCGGCTACGCCGTCGCGTTCTTCCTGGCCCTGGCCGCCGCCGACCACCTGCTCACCGCGACCGCCCTGCGGGCCCGCTACGAGCGTGAGCTCGCCACGGGCTTCAACCGGTTCCGCTGGATCGAGTACTCGTTCAGCGCGACCGTGATGATCCTGCTGATCGCGTCGTACGCCGGGGTCACCGACGTCACCGCGGTGGTGACGATCATCGGGGCCAACGTCTCGATGATCCTCTTCGGCTGGCTGCAGGAGATCACCAACCCGCCCGGCCGCGAGCGCACGACCATGCTGCCGTTCTGGTTCGGCTGCGTCGCCGGGGCGGCGCCGTGGGTGGCGATCACGCTCAACCTCGTGGGCTCCGAGACCGTGCCGGGCTTCGTGTACGGCATCTTCGTGTCGCTGGCGGTCTTCTTCACCAGCTTCGCGGTCAACCAGTGGCTGCAGTACCGCGAGATCGGTCCGTGGCGCAGCTACGCCTTCGGCGAGCAGGCCTACCTGGTTCTCAGCCTGGGCGCCAAGTCCGCCCTGGCCTGGCAGATCTTCGCCGGGTCCCTGGCGGGCTGAGGCTCACGCCGGGGCGCGACCCGGCGGGAACCCCCCGGTCGCGATCGGGCCCCACCCGGTGACGGTGACCCGGATCAGCGACTTGCCCTGGGCGCGCATGGCCCGGCGGTACCCGTCCCAGTCGGAGTGCTCACCGGCGATGCAGCGGAAGTACTCCACCAGGGCGTCCTCGGCCTCCGGTGAGGGCATGTCGAGGACCTCGGCGGTGCCGTCGACCTGGACGTAGGCGTCGTTCCACTCCTGCGAGTGCACGAGCACGGTGACGTCGGGGTTGCGGCGCAGGTTCACGGCCTTGGCCCGGTCGGGGTAGGTCGACACCACCAGCCGGCCGTCCTCGTCGACGCCACCGGAGACCGGGGAGAGCTGCACTCCCCCGTCGCGCCTGTGGGTCAACAGGGTGAACTGGTGCCGTGGCCGGACGAAGTCGAGAAGGTCGGCGAGACAGACGCGGTCGGCAGTGGCGATCTTGGGCATGCGGCTCAACCTACCGAGTGCCCCGACCCGGTCGCCCCCGGCGCGAGACTCCTCGGAGGATCAGGTGGGCGGTTACACACCGGTGCAGCGGCTGAGGATTCCGTACGCCGCGCCGCCCGCCCGTAGACTCCACGAGGCCCACCGGCATCCGGCGGCGTCTCGTGACTCTCTCCACCGGAAGTGACCGCATCGCCATGTCTGCCAGCCCTGCATCGAACCGTACGGAGCGCACCGACCTCCGCAACGTCGCCATCGTCGCGCACGTCGACCACGGCAAGACCACCCTCGTTGACGCGATGCTGCGTCAGGCCGGCGCGTTCACCGCGCACCAGGCCGAGAGCGTCGCTGAGCGGGTCATGGACTCCGGCGACCTCGAGCGCGAGAAGGGCATCACCATCCTCGCCAAGAACACCGCCGTGCACTACGAGGGCCCGGCCGGTGGCGGCCAACCGATGGTCATCAACATCATCGACACCCCGGGCCACGCGGACTTCGGGGGCGAGGTCGAGCGCGGCCTGTCCATGGTCGACGGCATCGTGCTGCTGGTGGACGCCTCCGAGGGCCCGCTGCCGCAGACCCGGTTCGTGCTGCGCAAGGCGCTCAACGCCGACATGCCGGTGATCCTGGTCGTCAACAAGACCGACCGGGGCGACGCGCGCATCGCCGAGGTCGTCGACGAGACCTACGAGCTCTTCCTGGACCTCCTCGACGAGTCGCACAGCCAGGACGCGCTCGACTTCCCGGTCGTCTACGCCTCGGGCCGCGCCGGCATCGCCAGCCTGGTCCGGCCCGAGGACGCCTCGATGCCCGAGGGCAACGACCTCGAGCCCCTCTTCAAGACGATCCTCGACACCATCCCCGCGCCGACGTACACCGAGGGTGCGCCGCTGCAGGCCCACGTCACCAACCTCGACGCCTCCCCGTTCCTCGGCCGGCTCGCGCTGGTCCGGGTGCACGAGGGCACGCTGAAGAAGGGCCAGACCGTGGCCTGGATGCGTCGCGACGGCGAGGTCAAGAACGTCAAGATCACCGAGCTGCTGGTCACCGAGGGCCTGGAGCGCAAGCCCGGTGAATCCGCGGGACCCGGCGACATCGTCGCGATCGCGGGCATTCCCCAGATCACCATCGGCGAGACCCTCGCCGACGCCGAGAACCCGGTCGCGCTCCCCCTCATCCACGTCGACGAGCCGGCGATCTCGATGACCATCGGCACCAACACCTCGCCGCTGGTGGGTCGCACCAAGGGCGGCAAGGTGACCGCCCGCCTGGTCAAGGACCGCCTCGACGCCGAGCTGGTCGGCAACGTGTCGCTGCGCATCCTGCCCACCGAG
>JAJAYJ010000093.1 GCA_026786275.1 Nocardioides sp.
CCCGGGCGGGGGGGGGGGGCCCGGGGGGGGGGGGCCGGGCCGCGTGGAGCCGGGGCTGCCCTACACACTCAGGGGGGCACCCCCTGGTGGGCCCGCCCCCCCTGGCACGGCCCGACCTGGTCGTGCGGTGCAGCTGATGCGTCGTGCGGTGCGTCAGGCGGTGACGACGTTGAGCGCGACCGTGGCGGCCACCTCGTCGGTCAGCTTGACGGAGACCTCGTGCGCCCCGAGGGACTTGATCGGGTTGCCGAGCAGGATCGTGCGCTTGTCGACCTGCTCGCCGGACGCCTCGGTCAGCGCCGAGGCGATCTCGGCGGTGGTGACGGCGCCGAAGAGGCGGCCGCCCTCACCGGAGCGGACCTTGACGTTGACCTGCGCGGCCTCGAGCTTGGCCTTGATCTCGGCGGCGTGGTCCTGGTCGCGCACCGCGCGCGAGGCCCGGGCCGACTTGATCGCCTCGATGGTCTTCTCGCCGCCACGGGACCAGCGGATCGCGTCGCCGCGCGGGACGAGGTAGTTGCGGCCGTAGCCGTCCTTGACCTCGACCACGTCGCCGGGAGCGCCGAGGCCAATGACTTCCTGGGTCAGGATGAGCTTCATCGTCTCGTCTCCTCTCAGCGACCGGTGGACGTGTAGGGCAGCAGGGCGACCTCGCGGGCGTTCTTGACCGCGATCGCGACGTCACGCTGGTGCTGGACGCAGTTGCCGGTGACCCGACGCGCGCGGATCTTGCCGCGGTCGGAGATGAACTTCCGGAGCAGGGTGGTGTCCTTGTAGTCGACACCGGTCGCCTTCTCCTTGCAGAACTGGCAAACCTTCTTCTTGGGCTTGCGAATCACTGCCTTGGCCATTGTGGTGCTTCCTTTCTAGAAGCCCGACGTGGGTCGGAATGGTGGGGGATGGATGGTCGGGTGCACCGAGACGGTGCGTGGTGCTGGTCAGAAGGGAGGTTCGTCGGAGCCGACGCCCGGGGCGCCCCAGGGGTCGTTGGCGGGAGCACCGCCCTGGCCGCCCTGGCCACCACCACCCTGGTTGCCGCCGCCCTGCTGGGGGGCGGGGGTGGCCCACGGGTCGTTGCCGCCGCCGGACTGCGGCCGGGCGTCTCCACCCTGAGCGCCGCCCTGGCCGCCACCACCGGAGTAGCCCCCGCCGCCGCCGGAGCGGGAGGCGCGGGTGACCTTGGCGGTGGCCCAGGTCAGGGATGGACCGACCTCGTCGACCTCGAGCTCGAAGACGGTGCGCTTCTCACCCTCACGAGTCTCGAAGGAACGCTGCTTGAGGCGGCCCTGAACGATGACCTTCATGCCGCGCTGCAGGGTCTCGGCCACGTTCTCCGCGGCCTGACGCCACACCGCGCAGGAGAGAAACAGCGCTTCGCCGTCCTTCCACTCGTTGCTCTGTCGGTCGAAGGTCCGTGGCGTCGACGCGATCCGGAAGTTCGCTACGGCCGCCCCCGAGGGGGTGAAGCGCAGCTCCGGGTCGTCGACGAGGTTGCCGACCACGGTGATGATCGTGTCGCCTGCCATGTGGGTCTCCTGGGCGTTCGTCTGAGCGGGTGTCGCACCGTCGTCGCTTGCGGCACCGACAGCGGGAAGGGGCGATCCACAGGCACCCGAGTCGGGGTGCCGGTGGGTCACGTGGCGTCGGGCCGGATGACCTTGGTGCGCAGAATCGACTCGTTCAGCGTGAGCTGGCGGTCGAGCTCCTTGACGGTCGCGGGCTCCGCGGTCAACTTCACGACGGCGTAGATGCCTTCAGCGTTCTTCTTGACCTCGTAGGCGAGGCGACGACGGCCCCAGACCTCGACGGACTCGACGGAGCCACCGTCCTTGCGGACGACGTTGAGGTACTTGTCGAGCGACGGCTCGACGGTGCGCTCTTCAAGGCTGGGGTCGAGGATGACCATGAGTTCGTAGGTACGCAAAGCGGTCTCCACCTCCTCTGGACTCGGCGGCCACGGTCTCTCCGTGGCAGGAGGGCTGTTGCGTCCCACCACGAGTGGTGGGTGTCGGTCTCGACCGGTCCCCGTCGGTGGGGTGGTCGAGGCAGACAGGACAGGTTAACAGCGCGGCCGGGCACCACGTGAATCCTCCTGTGGAGGACCGGGTGCGGCCCCCGGCGTACCTCTCTAGGCTCGCCGGAGTGAGGCGTCCGTCGAAGGCCGTGGCCGGCCGCTACATGCTGCTCGACCAGCTGGGCGCGGGCGCGACGGGCACCGTGTGGCGGGCGTGGGACCTGCGGGAGCATCACCATGTCGCCGCGAAGCTGCTGACCCGCGACGGGGTGGCCCCCGACCCGGTGTCCGACCCGCTGCTGCTGCGCTTCGTGCGCGAGCAGTCGCTGCGGGTGGCCCACCCCCACGTGCTCACCCCCACCGGCTGGGCGGCCGAGGACGACCGGGTCGTCTTCACGATGCAGCTGGTCCGCGGCGGCACCCTCGGGGACCTGCTGGCCGAGCACGGCCCGCTGCCCTCGGACTACGTCGCGGTGCTGCTCGAGCAGCTGCTCGACGCGCTGGTCGGGGTGCATGCGGCCGGCATCGTGCACCGCGACGTGAAGCCGGCCAACCTGCTGCTGGAACCCACCGGCACCGGGCGTCCGCACCTGTGGCTCTGCGACTTCGGCGTCGCGGCGCCGCTGGCCCCCGACGTCCGGCTGACCCGGGTGTCCAGCGGGGTCGGCACCGACGGCTACATCCCACCCGAGGCCCAGGCGGGCGCGCCGCCCGCCGTACGCCACGACCTGTACGCCGCCGGCGTCGTCGCGCTGCTCGCCCTGACCGGACGCCGATCAGGTGAGCCGCACGGCCCGCTCGCGCCCCTGGTGGGCGCCCTCACCTCTCCCGACCCCGACCGTCGACCGGTGACGGCGACGGCTGCCCTGGACCTGCTGCGGCGGGTCGGCGTACCCGTCGGCACCCCGTGGCGCGCTGCGCGACGGGTGCCGTGCGTGCCTGAGCGGGTGCCGGGGCACTGCGGGACCTCAGCACGCCTGCCGTGGGCCCGGGTCGCGACCGGCTGCCTGGTGGCGGCCGCCGCCTGCGACGTGGTCGCCGTGGGACTCGTCCTCTGGTGAGGAGCGACCCACCCGGCGCGCGACCAGGCCGGCCGTGACCAGCAGCACCGAGCACAGCCACAGCGCCAGCGCGATCGTCCAGGGCGTCACCCGGTGACGGTGTCAGGCGGACCGCGTGGTCCGCACCTGCTCGTGCACAGGGTCGACGAGCGGTCGTCGAGCGGGTGCTCCGCACGGTCCGGGTCCGTTCACCGGGCGCTCACCGCGACTGCGTCTCGGCGCCGTCGGCCCCCTCGCCGGGAGAGTCGACCCGGCCGATGTACCTGCCCGGTGAGGTGATCGCGACCGGCCCGGACTGCAGCGCCTCCACGCATCCGCCGCACGGCGTACGCCCCGATCTGCGCCGGCGTCGGCTCGTCACCGGCCGCCGGCCCGTCCTCGACCCACACGACCACCGGGGTACCGGCGGCCTCGAGCGTCCCCACGACGACCAACCGGGTCTCGGGCAGCACGACGAACCCCTGCTCCTCGGGGTGGACCGCCAGTGACCCCAGCAGGCGGCCACGGCGACGGGTGAGCAGCGCGTCGATCCCCGCGGCGGTGAGGTTCTCGGTCGCGACCCGCAGGTCGAGCGACGTCGCCAACAGCCCGCTGGTCACGACGACGTCGCCCTCGGCGGCGACGACGCCGGCCGGTCTGCCGCGGAACGCCACACCCCGGTGACGGGGCCCGTGACGGACCGCCGAGAGGTACGCCGCGCGCACCGCCGCCTCCTCGGCCTCCGGGTCCGCCGCGGCGCGACGCACGACCCTGGCCCGGCCGCGCTCGCCCGGTCGTTGTAGACGACCTCGTAGCCGGTGCACGACCTGGTCAGCGAGACCAGCTCGCTGGACGGGGCCTCCTCCCAGCGGTTCTTGAACTCCTCGACAGCGTCCAGACCGTGTCGTTGCTGAGGTCGCCCTCGCTCGGCGCGAAGTCCTCGACGCCCTTGTCCGTGAAGGCCTGCAGCAGCTCGGCCATCCCCGTGGCGACATCGACGAGAGCTTGCAGATCGCCCTCGTGGTCGTAGGACGGCATGGTGGCGCTCCTTCCCCGCCCCGCGCGGTTCAATCCTCGACGGATGGGAAGGCTGCGCCCGTGAGCACCATCGAGCTCGTCATCGGCCGACAGGCCACCGCCGCCCTGACGGTGGCCGACGCCATCTCGTCGTTCCAGGAGGTCCTCACCACCCTCGGTGGGGACGTCGAGGCCGGGGCCGCCGGCTTCCGTGGCCATGCCGCCACCGGGCTCGCCGAGGCACTCGGGGCCTGGTTCGAGGTCGCCGTCCAGCTGGGTCCGGCCCTGGAGAAGTAGGCCTCGGCGCTGGTCTCGGGCGACACCGAGCACGCCGCCAACGAGCAGGCCCAGGTCGACAACTACACGAACCTGGTGCAGCGGCTGGGCAGCGCACAGTGACCGATCGCATCCTGGTCGTGCAGCAGGGCGCCCTCGAGACCATCGAGGCCTCGCTGCGCGACGCGACCACCACCACCATCACTGACTTCATCACCCAGCTCACCGACACGGTGAACGCCCAGACGGCCGGCTGGACCGAGGGCACGCCGTCGCGGGTGTCCCAACGGGCCACCGAGCAGCAGCTGCTCGACGGCGTCGAGACCCTCAGGGCCGCGCTCACCAAGGTCGCCGACGAGGTCGGCGTGCAGCGCGAGGCGTGCCGCGAGATGGAGGTCGAGAACGTCGCCATCATCGGCTGACCCGACGCCGGAGCGTGACGTCACTCGACGATGACCTCACCCATCTCGCCCCAGCCGTCGCCCTCGACCTGGCGGCTCACGACCAGCGGGGTGCTGGCCAGGGCCTGCGGCATGTCGGCGATCGCCTTCGCGAAGTGGGGGCTCGCGACGTGCGGCGCGGCGCCGTCGTCGGCGAACGCCTCCACGAGCACGAACTCGTGCGGGTCGTCCACGCTGCGCGACCAGTCGAACCAGAGGTTGCCGGGCTCGGCGCGGGTGGCCTCGGTGAAGTCGGCCACCAGGTCCAACCAGCGGTCGGTCCATTCGGGCTTGGTCGTGAACTTGACGACGATGAAGTACATGCCCTCAACCCTGGCACCCGGCTGGGGTACCCGCCAGAGCGTCCGCGTCTCATCATGAAACATGGACATCTCGTCGCACGAGCCGTCGTACCTTCTCTTCTGGGACCACCGGCGGACCGGCGACGAGCCGGTGGGGCCATGGCTGCTGAGCCAGTGGTGGCCGCTCGGGTTCACCCTCGACGGGGTCGCCTACGCCCAGGCCGAGCAGTTCATGATGGCCGAGAAGGCCCGCATCTTCGGCGACGAGGAGACCCGGGCCGCGATCCTGGCGACCAGCTCGCCGCAGCGGGCCAAGGAGCTCGGCCGGGCCGTGCACGGCTACGACACCGGCACCTGGGAGCAGCACCGCCTCGAGGTCGTGGCGCGGGGCAGTACGGCCAAGTTCGGCCAGGACGACGAGGCCCGGGCCTACTTGCTCGGCACCGGTGACCGGGTGCTGGTCGAGGCCTCCCCGGTGGACACGATCTGGGGCATCGGGCGGGCCGCCGACGACCCGGCGGCCCTCGACCCGGCCCGGTGGCGCGGCCGCAACCTGCTCGGCGTCGCCCTGGGCCGCGCCCGCGAAGCCCTTGCGGACGGTTCCGGCTCGTAGACTCGGGCCGGTGACCACGACCGACAGCGCCGCCCCCAGCTCCGCGGCCGCCGAGGCGGTGACCCGCGAGGCGCGGCGCCGTCGTACGTTCGCGATCATCAGCCACCCGGACGCGGGCAAGTCCACGATGACCGAGGCCCTTGCGCTGCACGCCGAGGTGATCACCGAGGCCGGCGCGGTGCACGGCAAGGCCGGGCGCCGCGCGACGGTCTCGGACTGGATGGACATGGAGAAGGCGCGCGGCATCTCGATCACGTCGGCCGCGCTGCAGTTCGCCTACGACGAGTACGTCGTCAACCTGGTCGACACCCCCGGACACTCCGACTTCTCCGAGGACACCTACCGCGTGCTCTCCGCGGTCGACGCGGCGGTGATGCTGGTGGACGCGGCCAAGGGCTTGGAGCCGCAGACGCTCAAGCTGTTCCGGGTCTGCAAGGCCCGCGGCCTGCCCGTGATCACCGTCATCAACAAGTGGGACCGCCCGGGTCTCGACGCGCTGGCCCTGATGGACGAGATCTACCGCGAGATCGGGTTGCAGCCCACCCCGCTGACCTGGCCGGTCGGTATCGCCGGCGACTTCCGCGGCGTGCTGGAGCGGCGCACGGGTGACTACGTCGCCTACACACGGACGGCGGGCGGGGCGACCCGGGCCCCCGAGGAGCGGATGGGCCCGGACGCCGCGCTGGCCAGGGCGGGCGTCGACTGGACGACCGCAGTCGAGGAGAGCGAGCTGCTGGCCGCCGACGGTGCCGACCACGACCAGGACCTGTTCCTCGATGGCATCACCACGCCGGTCCTTTTCGCCTCCGCGATCTCCAACTTCGGGGTCGCGGCCCTGCTGGAGACCCTGATCGAGCTGGCCCCACCGGCCGCACCGTTCTCCTACGGCGACGCCGACGCCGCGGGCCGGCGGGCCCACACGCGCGAGGTCTCCGAGCCGTTCAGCGCGTTCGTCTTCAAGGTCCAGGCCGGCATGAACACCGCGCACCGGGACCGGGTGGCCTTCGCCCGGGTCACCTCGGGCGTCTTCGAGCGCGGCATGGTCGCGACCCACGCGCAGACCGGGCGGCCCTTCGCGACCAAGTACGCCCAGGCTGTCTTCGGCCGCGAGCGGACCGTGATCGACACGGCGTACCCCGGCGACATCATCGGCCTGGTCAACGCCACCGCGCTCCGGCCCGGCGACACGATCTTCCTGCAGGATCCCGTCATGTTCCCCCCGATCGCGACGTTCGCGCCCGAGCACTTCGCGGTGGCGACCTCGAAGGACTCCAGCAAGTTCAAGCAGTTCCGCAAGGGCATCGACCAGCTCGACAGCGAGGGCGTGGTGCAGGTCCTGCGCTCGGACCTGCGCGGCAACCAGTCGCCGGTGCTGGCCGCCGTCGGGCCGATGCAGTTCGAGGTCGCGCAGGCCCGGATGGAGAGCGAGTTTGGTGCGCCGATCAAGCTGGAGATGCTGGGCTACACCCAGGCGCGGCGCACGGACGCAGCCTCCGCCGCGACCCTGGCGTCGGTGCGCCAGGTCGAGATCCTGGCCCGCAGCGACGGCGCGCTGCTGCTGCTGGCCCCGGACCGTTGGCGGATGACCGCGATCGAGCGCGACCACCCCGACCTGGTCCTCGAGCCGCTGCTCGCCGGCGACTCGTGACGCTGTCCTGACCCGCTCAGGGACCGTGCCACGGCTCCGGAGGCCGTGGCCGCGTCTCGTCCAGGTCGCGGGGCGAGGTGAAGCAGCGGGTCGGATCGCCCAGATCGCGAGCCCCGGCGGCCAGCCAGGCCTCGAAACCGGCGGGCTGCGCCGCTCGAGCTCGTCGAGGTATGCCGAACGCTCGGCGGCGACCAACGCGAGCCCCCGCCCCTCACCGTTCTGCAACCGCACGCCGCTGCCCCGCCAGGCCCGGCACAGCTGGTCGTCCGACCAGCCACGCACGTCGTCCGGCCACGTCGGCTCATGGTGGCCCTCCCGGTCTCGCCCGGTCTCGCCCGTCTTGTCGAGGACGTGATCCGGGTCCGGCTGGCGCGGGTCGGGGCCCGTGCTGCCCAGGACCGCCAGGCTGTACGCCGCGGCGCCGGTCAGGACGGCCAGGGCGAACCCCGCGACCGGGCCGAGCAGGGCCGCACCGCCCACGACGGCCAGGGGTGCGAGCGCCCCACCGAGCATGCTGCGCCACCGTCGGGTCGGCAGCACCCGGCCGGCGCCGCGCGCCCACGTGGGCCGACCGGGGGTGGCCGCCCCGTGAGCGAGCAACGCGTGCCCGAACGCCCCGAGGGGACCGCCGACGAAGATGGTCCCGGCCACGGACCCCGGCGGCATCACGACGACCGCGGAGAGCAGCCCGACCGGCACCGGCACCAGGACGAGGCTCGCGAGCATCAGCAGCTTGGCCGCGGTGGTGGTCGTCGTGGTGGTCGTGGTGGTCGTCGTGGTCGTGTCGGTCCGGGTCGACGACCCGAGGACGTGGGCGGTAGCAGCGGGCGCCACGGGGGGCGGTGCGCCCGCCGCCACGATCGGGGGAGGGAGCTGGGGTCACGGCGGGGGACCTGACCGGGGACCTGACCGGGGACCTGGTCGAGGACAGGGCGCCACCGAAGGCGACAGCGGCTGTCTCGAGCGGCCAGGACGACATGATCGGAATCCGATCCCCCACAGTTCACAGAGCGCGAACCACCGGAGTCTGGGGCGGCGTGACCAGATCAGTGAACCACCACGCGCCCGCCCGCGCCAGCCACCAGACATGGTTCTGTCCCGCGCCGGAGCCATCCGGGTGGCGCCACCGATCTCGAGCTGTTCCAGGTGCAGCACTCGCAGGGGCCCTGCCTGGACTGCTACCAGACGAAGGAACCGGTGATCGTCCCCGACCTGAGCGAGGCCGCCGACCGGTGGCCCGAGTTCGTGGCCCAGGCCGCCGGCGCGGGCGTCCGCTCCGTGCACGCGTTCCCGATGCGGCTGCGCAACCGGGTGATCGGAGCCCTCAACGTGTTCGGGCAGGCCCCGCTGCCGCTCGACGCGGACGACGTGAAGGTGATCCAGGCCCTGGCCGACGTCGCCACCATCGCGATCATCCAGGAGCGGGCGATCACCGCCGCCGAGACGCTGACCCAGCAGCTGCAGGGGGCGCTGAACAGCCGGGTCGTCATCGAGCAGGCCAAGGGCGTCGTCGCGCAGAGCAACGGCCTCGGCGTGGACGAGGCCTTCACCCTCCTGCGCACCCACGCCCGCGGACGCAGCCTGCGCCTCACCGACGTCGCGCACGACGTGATCACCGGCGCCCTGGACCCGACCAGCCTGGGTGGCACCGACTCCTGAGACCCGGCCCCGGTGAGGGTGCGGGTGGCAGGCTCGGGGTCGGCACCCGACCAGGCCGGCACGCCCTCGGCGACGAACCCGCGGTGACCACCTGATCCCGACCCCGGGCTCCCCGGCCGACGAGAGGCACCGCATGCTCGACACCCCGGTCCGTCGTCTGGTCGCGCCGCCGCTCGACCTGGCCGCCGGGGGCCTGGTGCGGGCCGGCGTACCAGCTCATGCCGTGACGTTGGCGGGGTGGCTGGTCGGGGTGGGTGCCTGCCTCGCGGCCGGGACGGGTCACTGGGGTGCCGCGCTGCTGCTCTGGCTGACCAACCGGCTGCTCGACGGCCTCGACGGCGCGGTCGCGCGACGTACCGGGGCCACCGACCTGGGCGGCTTCCTCGACATCGTCGCCGACTTCAGCGTGTACGGCGGCTTCGTGGTCGCGGTCGGCATCGAGCGGCCCGAGGCCCGGGTCGCGTGCCTGGTGCTGTTCCTGACCTACTACCTCTCCGGCACCGCGTTCCTCGCCCTGTCCTCGGTGCTCGAGCGCCGTGGCAACCAGGTGTCGGTCGGCGGACGGTCGCTGATCTTCGTGGGTGGACTGGCCGAGGGCACCGAGACCGTGATCGCCTACACCGTGCTGTGCCTGATGCCCGAGCGGGCCGAGACGGTGGTGTGGGTCTTCGCGGTGGCGGTGGCGATCACCGTCGGCCAGCGGGTCGCGCTGGGCGTGCACCTGCTGCGGCCTACCCCCGTGAGCGGCCCCGCCCGTCACGTGCCCCAGGAGGCTCGATGACCCGCTCCGAGCGACGACCCCTGGCCGTGCTGGGCCCGGTGCTGGCTCTCGCCCTGAGCCTCGCGGCGTGCGGAGGCGGACCGGCGCCGTCGGCACCGACGGCGGACTCCGCCGACTGGGACGCGGTGCTCGCGGAGGCCGACGGCCAGAGCGTGCGGTGGTACCTGTACGGCGGCGACGACGTGCTCAACACCGTCATCGACGAGGAGGTGGCGCCCCGGCTCGCCGAGCTCGGCGTCACCCTCGAGCCGGTCCGGATCGACGACACGGCCGACGCGGTCAACAAGGTGCTGGGCGAGCAGCAGGCCGGCCGGACCTCCGGAGGGTCGGTGGACGCGATCTGGATCAACGGCGAGAACTTCGCCACCGGCGTGCAGGCCGACCTGTGGCGCTGCGGCTGGTCGCAGGACCTGCCGAACGCCCGCTACGTCGACCTGGAGGCACCCGAGGTGCAGCGCGACTTCGGCACCCCCGTCGAGGGCTGCGAGTCGGCGTGGCAGCAGGCCAGCTCGGCCCTGGTCTACGACAGCGCCGACTTGAGGCCGGACGACGTGGCCTCGGTCTCGGGCCTGCTCGACTGGGCCCGGGCCAACCCGGGCCGGTTCACCTACCCCGCACCGCCGGACTTCACCGGCTCGATGGCGGTCCGCACCATCCTCTACGACACGGTCGACGGCCCCGGGTCGCTGGTCAGCGACGCCGGTGAGGCCTCCGACCAGTACGCCGCGGTCACCCGGCTGCTGTGGGCCCGGCTCAACGCCGCAGCGCCGACCCTGTGGCGTGGTGGCGAGACCTACCCGCAGAGCCAGGAGGACGTCGAGAAGCTCTACGCCGACGGCGAGATCAGCGCGTACTTCACCTACGGCCCCGGAGCGGTGGCCCAGAAGGTCGAGGACGGCAGCTACCCCGGGAGCACCCGCGAGGCGGTGCCCAGCAGCGGCAACATCAGCAACACCAGCTTCGTGGCGATCCCGGCCAACGCCGAGCACCAGGCCGGCGCGCTGGTGTTGGCCGACGTGCTGCAGGACCCGGAGGTCCAGCTCGCCCTGTACGAGGCCGCGGGCATCTACCCCGCCATCGACCTGGCCCGGACCAGCCCGGAGATCCAGGCTGCCTTCGCCGCCGCGCCGCTGAGCCCCTCGGTGCTGAGCATCGAGGAGCTGACCCGCAACGCGCAGCCCGAGCTGGCCAGCGTCTTCCTGAGCGGCATCGAGCAGGACTGGACGAGGGAGGTGCTGCAGCAGCAGTGACCGGTCGTCGGCTTCCCGAGCCCGTCCGGGTCGCGCGGCTGCTCTCCCCCGCGCTGGTCGTCGTCGGGGTGTTCTTCGTGGGCGGGGTCAGCCAGGCCCTGCTGCAGAGCCTCGGACGCCAGCCCCTGCTCGGCGAGACCAATTGGTTGCTGGGCGCCTACCGCACGGTGCTCGGCGACCCCGCGTTCGGCGCCTCGGTGTGGCTGAGCCTGCGGATCACGCTGATCTCGACCGGGCTGGCGACGGTGCTCGGCGTCGCCGTCGCGCTCGTCGTACGCCGGGTGGCCCGGGGCCCGATCACCGCGCTGCTGCAGAGCGCGCTGGCTGTGCCGCACCTGGTTGGTGCGCTGTGCATCGGGCTGCTGCTCTCGCCCTCGGGACTCCTCTCGCGGCTGGGCCACGCGGTGGGCCTGGTGCCCGACGCGGCCGTGTTCCCCGCGCTGACCGACGACGCCTTCGGGTGGGGCGTGATCGCGGAGTACACGTGGAAGGAGACCCCGTTCATCGCCATGGTCGCCCTGGCCGCGATGAGCCGCCAGGTGGGTGACCTGGAGGACGTCGCCCGGGTCCTCGGGGCCGGCCGGCTGCAGCGGCTGCGCCGGATCACCCTGCCACTGCTGGCGCGGCCGGTCGCGGCGGCCTCGGTGCTGGTGCTGGCCTTCGCCGCGGCGTCGTACGAGGTGCCCCGCCTGTTGGGCCGGCCCTTCCCCGCCGCTCTGCCGGTCCTGGCCCTGCAGCGGTTCCGAGACACCGACCTGACGGTGCGCCCCGAGGCGATGGCGGTGGCGACCTGCCTGAGCGTGATCTCGTTGCTGACGGTGGCGGCCTACCTGACGCTGGTCTCCCGGCTGGTGAGGCGGACCCGGTGAGGCTCCGGTTGCTGCTCGTGGTCGTGGTGGTCGCGCTGCTGGCGCCCCTGCTGGTCTGGGCGGTCGTCGGGTCGTGGCGCTACCCCGACCTCGTGCCCGCGAGGTTCACCGACCGCGGCCTGCGGCTGACCCTGGGCACCGACGTCCTGGCCGCGCTCGGCACGTCGGTGCTGATCGGCACCTGCGTGGCCGTGCTGGCGTGGGCGATCGGGCTGCCCGCCGGGCGCGCCCTGGGGCTGCACCGGTTCCGGGGCCGCCGGCTGGTCGCGTTCCTGCTGCTCGCCCCCGTCGTCGTGCCGGGCCTGGCCGTCACCCTGGGCCTGCAGGTCTTCTTCGTCCGCTACGGCCTCGCCGACACCGTGGGCGGCGTCGTGCTAGTGCAGCTGATGCCGACCGTGCCGTACGCAGCCGTCCTGCTGGGCGCCGCCTTCACCGACCTCGACACCGACGACGAGCGGCAGGCCCGGACGCTGGGCGCCGGACCGGTGCGCACCCTGGTCGCGGTCACGCTGCCGCCGCTGCGCCCGGCCCTGGTCTC
Source organism: Nocardioides sp. (assembly GCA_026786275.1). Classification (GTDB taxonomy): domain Bacteria; phylum Actinomycetota; class Actinomycetes; order Propionibacteriales; family Nocardioidaceae; genus Nocardioides. The sequence goes on from JAJAYJ010000093.1 coordinate 12,448, forward strand.
GACCCTGCTGCTGACCTTCCTGATCTCCTGGAGCGAGTACGTCCTGACGCTGCTGCTCGGCGGGGGCACCGTGACCACGCTGCCGTTGCTGCTGTTCGCCGCGATCGGGTCCTCGGACCGGACCGCCGCGGCCGCGCTCGGCGTGCTGGTGGTGCTGCCCCCGGTGGTGCTGGTGGTGCTCGCCGCCCGGCTCCTTGGTGGTCGCGACGCGACGTGGCTGGGGCTGGCCCGTGGCTGAGCCCCGGCTCTCGCTGCGAGGGCTGAGGGCCGTCTTCGGTGACGTGCTGCTGGACGGCCGCTCGATGCGTGACCTGCCCGCCGAGCGCCGCCCGGTCTCGCTGGTCTTCCAGAAGCCGTTGCTGTTCCCGCACCTCAGCGTGCAGCAGAACGTCGCCTTCGGGCTCCGGCTGCAGGGCCGGCGGGCCGGCACCCGCGCCGACGTACGCCGGGTGGTGGCCGAGATGCTCGAGCGGGTGCGGCTCGGTGACCTGGGCGGGCGGCGCGTGGGCGAGCGCTCTCCGGCGGCCAAGAGCAGCGGGTCGCGCTGGCCCGCGCCCTGGTGCTGCGACCCCGGGTGCTGCTGCTGGACGAGCCGTTCTCGCAGCTCGCCACCGACCTGCGCCACGAGATGCGGGCCCTGGTGCGCGCAATGCACGACGAGGCGGGGCTGACCACGCTCTTCGTGACCCACGACCGGGAGGAGGCGGTGGAGCTGGCCGACACGGTGGCGCTGATGCTGGAGGGCCGGCTGGCCGCGCTGGGGGCGCCGGAGGACTTCTTCCTGCGACCCGCCTCGCTGGCCGCCGCCCGGTTCTTCGGGGCGCACAACGAGCTGGCCGGCACGGTGCGGACCGGGCGCTTCCGCACCCTCGACGGCGCCGTCGACCTGGCCTGCCCGGTGCCCGACGGGCCGGGTCGGGTCGGGTCGGGGTTCGCGCTGGGCGGGTCGGTGGGCGTGCGGCTGCCCCCGGAGCGCTGCACCGTGCTGGCGGTGCCGCGGTGAGCCGGGCGACGCTGCTGCGGGCCGGTCTGCTGGTGCTGCTGCTGGTCGCGGCGGTGGTCGTGCAGCTCGTGGTCGGGCTGCCCGACCAGGTGCAGCTGCGCTCGGTGCTGGACGGCCTGGGTCGGTGGGCGGTGCCCGCCTTCGGCCTGACCGCGGTGACCTGGCCGTCGTACGTCGCGGCGACGGCGGTCGGGATCGTGCCCGGCACCGCGTTGTAGGTCGCGGTCGGGGCCTTCGGCGCCGAGCCGGGCTCGTGGCCGTTCGTGCTGGCCGTCGGCGGGCTGGTCGGGTCTCTCGCTGGTGGGCCTGGCCCGGTCCCGACGGCGCCGGGTCAGCGGGCCAGGAAGCGCCTGCGAGCCCGGACCAGACCCGCGATGACCTGCCGGGTCGGCGCGGCCGCCAGGTCGACCCGGCCCTGCGCGAGAGCTGCCTTCCAGACGCCGTCGGACCAGGTCGGGTAGGCGTGCATGGCGCCCGCCACGGTGCGCGCCCGCAGGCCCTGCTGGGCCGCGAGCAGGGCCTCGGCCAGGCTCTCCCCGGCCCGGGGCCCGACGATCGAGGCCCCGACCACCCGGCCCCGGTCGTCAAGGACCAGCGTGGAGTGGCCGCGGGTCCGGCCCTCGGCGATCGCCCGATCGACCTCGGTGTGCGGCACCGTGTGCAGGCGGGCCCCGGCCTCCGGCGCCAGGCCGAACGACGCCACCTCCGGCTGCGTGTAGGTCACCCGCGGCACCAGGTCGGGCCGCACGGTGCGCCGCAGGCCGAGCAGCGCGTTGCTGGCCGCCAGGCTGCCGTGCACGCCCGCGGTGTGGGTGAAGGCGGCGTGGCCGGTGAGGTCCCCGGCGGCCCAGACCCGTGGGTTGGTGGTCCGCAGCCGGTCGTCGACGACCACGTGCCCGGTGCGGCTCAGCTCGACCCCAACGGCGTCGAGACCGAGGGCGGCGGTCCGCGGCCGACGCCCGAGGGCCAGCAGGACCTGGTCGAAGGCCACCTCGGTGCCGTCGGTGAGCCGGGCCAAACCGGTCCGCACCTCGGCGAGCGACACCCCGGTCCGCACGTCGATGCCGTCGGCCGCGAACGCCTCGGCCAGCACGCTCGACGCTGCGGGCGTCTCGGCGGGCAGCAGCCGGTCGGCGGCCTCGACGAGCGTGACCCGGGAGCCGAGCCGGGCGAAGGCCTGGCCGAGCTCACAGCCGATCGCTCCGGCGCCCACGACCAGGAGCCGCTCGGGCAGATCGTTGAGGTCCCACACCGTCTCCGACGTCAGCGCTCGCGCGGCGCCCAGCCCGGGCACGTCGGGCACCACCGGCGCGGCGCCGGTGGCCAGCACCGCCTGCCGGAACGGCTGCGGGCGGCCGTCGACCTCCGCGCTCCGGGGTCCGGTGAACCGCACCGTGCCGTGCTCCACCCGGACCCCGGCCCGGCGCAGCGCCTCGGGTGAGTCGACGGGTGCGATGGTGGTGATCGCGTCGCGCACGTGGCTCATCACGGTCGCGAAGTCGACCTGCACCTCGCCGACCCGCACCCCGAACCGGGCGGCGTCCCGGGCCCCGGCCGCGGCGTGGGCCGCGGCCAGCAGGGCCTTGCTCGGCACGCAGCCCGTCCACAGGCAGTCGCCCCCGGTCCGGGCCCGCTCGACCAGCAGCACGGACGCGCCGAGCCCGGTCGCCGTCTGGGCGGCGACCAGGCCCGCCGCCCCTCCGCCGACGACCAGCAGGTCGGGCACCGACCCGTTCACGCCGGCCCCGGCCGGGTGCCGGTGACCGCGACCACGTGGCCGGCCCGGTGCGTGGTCGTGATGACGTCGACGAGCTGGTCCTGGGCCAGTCGCCAGGGCTTGCGGTACGGGTCGGCGCCACCGGTCCAGCAGGCCAGCCGGGCCGCGGGCCACCAGACCAGGCCGAGGCCACCGGGCAGGGACAGGTCGACCACGGCGACCCGGCCCCCGGGTCGCAGCCGCCTCAGGGCGTGGACCCAGACCGACTGCCAGTCCCGCATGATCGAGAGCGTGTACGTCGCCACCACCGCGTCGTACGTCGCCTCGCCCACGAGCGTGTCCAGGTCGGTGGCGTCGCCCTCGACCAGCCTGACCTGGTCCCAGCCGGCTGCCGTGGTCCGGGCCCGGGCCCGGGCCAGCATCGACCCGCTGGCATCCAGCCCGGTCAGCCGTCCGGTCGGGCCGATCGCGGCCAGGACCGGCGCGAAGTTGAGCCCGGTGCCGCAACCCAGGTCGAGGACCCGGTCACCGGGCCGCAGCCCGAGACGACCGATCGCCGCGCTCCGCCCGACCCGGTAGACGGGCCGCTCGCCCGACAGCACGTCGTAGAGCCGAGCGCCCAGGGTGTAGCGACCGATCCGTCTGCTGCTCATGGGCCCCAGCATGTCCGACCGGTGGTGCCCGACCGCGGGGACTGTGCCGGCACGTCTGACAACCTGGGGGCATGTCGCTGGCAGAGGAGAGCGAGGGCGCGGCGGCGGCCGCGGAGCTCGAGCGTGCACTGATCGAGGTCAAGAAGGTCGTGGTCGGCCAGGACGCGATGATCGAGCGGATGCTGGTCGGGCTGCTGGCCCGCGGCCACCTGCTCCTGGAGGGCGTGCCCGGGGTGGCCAAGACCCTGGCCGTGCGGACCCTGGCCGACGTGGTGGGTGGCTCGTTCGCGCGGCTGCAGTTCACGCCCGACCTGATGCCCGGTGACATCACCGGGAGCCGGGTGTGGCGGGCCAGCAGCGAGACCTTCGACGTCGAGCTGGGGCCCGTGTTCGCGACCATGGTGCTGGCCGACGAGATCAACCGGGCCCCGGCCAAGGTGCAGTCGGCGCTGCTGGAGGCGATGGCCGAGGGCCAGGTGTCGATCGCCGGCACCTCGCACCGGCTGCCGACGCCGTTCATGGTCCTGGCCACCCAGAACCCCGTCGAGTCCGAAGGGGTGTACCGGTTGCCCGAGGCCCAGCGCGACCGGTTCCTGCTCAAGGTCGACGTGCCCTACCCGACCGGGCACGAGGAGTTCTCGATCCTGTACCGGATGTCGGTCGACCCGCCGCGGGCCGAGCAGATGCTGACCTCCGAGCGGGTCCTGGAGCTGCAGCGGGTCGCCGACGGACTCTTCGTGCACCACTCCGTGATGTCCTACGTCGTCAACCTCACGGTGGCAACCCGCACGCCCGAGATGGTCGGCCTGCCGCACCTCAGCGAGGCCATCGAGCTGGGGGTCAGCCCGCGCGCCACCCTGGGCATGCTCGCGGCCGGTCGGGCGATGGCGCTGCTGCGCGGACGCTCCTACGTGCTGCCCTCCGACGTGGCCGAGATCGCCTCCGACGTGATGAGCCACCGGCTGATGCTGTCCTTCGACGCGGTCGCCGACGGGCTGGACCCCCGATCGGTGGTCCGCCAGATCATCGCCGCGGTGCCACAGCCGGCGGTGGCCACCCGGGAGGCACCCGACGGCCCGGCGTCCCCGCCGTACCCGCCCTCCCGGCCGTACCCGCCCCCACCGCCGCCGCCGTACCCGATCGGCGCGTGAGCGGGTGCCCGACGACCTGCCCGCGCTGGACGGGACCGCCTCGCCTGAGGCGGTCTTCGCCACCCTCGACCTCGCCGTGAGGCGCCGGCTGCCCGGCCGGATGCACGGCGAGAACGAAGGCCTGCTGCTCGGCTCCGGCTCGGACCCGGAAGAGATCGTGCGCTACCGGCCGGGCGAGGACGACGTGCGCCGCATCGACTGGAACGTCACGGCCCGCTCCGGCGGCGAGCCGCACGTGTGGCGACCGCTGGCCGAGCACGCGCTGGAGACCTGGGTGCTCCTCGACGACACCGCAAGCATGCACTTCGGCACCGTGCGGCTCGAGAAGCGGCAGGTCGCGGCCGGCGTCGCCGCTGCGGTCGCCCTGCTCACCCAGGGCCCCGGCAACCGGCTCGGGTTGGCCGCGCTGGGCGAGGACGGCCTGGCCTGGTCGGCCCCGCTGCCGTCGCGGGCGGCCGCACACCGGGC
>JAJAYJ010000094.1 GCA_026786275.1 Nocardioides sp.
ACCCCGGCGAGCTCCGCCCGCTGCTGGCGCCGGTCTGGACGCCGTACCGGCACGGCCTCGACCTGCTCTCCGACCTCGGGTCCGCGCTCACCCAGCAGGCCGGCGACGTGGCCGAGCGGCGTCGCTCGGCCGCCGCCGGGCACGACCCGTCGTCGTTCGCGGCCCGACGCCAGGGCGCCGAGGACCTCGGTGGAGCCGAGGGGGCCGGTGAGGACACCGGCCTGGTCGCCCGCTTCGTGACCAACCCGGTCGCGGTCCTGCTCGGGCTCGTGGTGGTGCTGGCCCTCGTCGGCTCGCGGCAGGCGGTGGGCAACGTGTCGGGCGGGGGTCTCAGCCCGGCGCCGGCCTCGGTCCAGGACTGGTGGGACCTGCTGGTGCAGTCGCGGCACCCCCTGGCGCAAGGCACCTCGGTGCCCGCCCCGGCGTACCTGCTCCCGCTGGCGCTGCTCGGCACCCTGCTCGGGGGCAGCGCGGTGGCGGCGGTCTCCCTGCTGCTGCTGGTGTGTGTGCCGACCGCGCTCTGGGGCGCCTGGCGGTTCCTGCGCGTCCTGGGCCGGCTCGCGTCGCTGCAGGGCATGCCGCGGTGGCTGATCCTATGGGGTGCGAGCACCTACGCGCTCACGCCCGTGGTCTCGGGAGCGTGGGGCGACGGCCGGCTCGGTCCGGTCGTCGCGGCCACCCTGCTGCCCTGGCTCGCCCACGCCGCCCTGGGCTTCGCCGACCCCGAGGCCGACCGTCGGTGGCGCGCGGCCTGGCGCTCGGGGCTGCTGGCCGCCGTGGTCAGCGCGTTTGCGCCGTCGACGGCCCTGGTCGTGCTGGTGCTCGTGCTCGCGGTGCTGGTGGCCGGCTTCGTCGTCAGCCCCGCTGGCATGCGGCAGTGCTCGGTGTGGGGCCCGCTCGTGCTCGCCGCGGGGTCGCCGTTCGTGCTGCTGGCGCCCTGGTGGCTGTGGTCGGTGCGGTACGGCGCGAGCGAGGGGCTGCTGCTCGACGTCGGGCGCCTGCCGCAGGCCCGGGTGGGCTCGCTCGACCTGCTCGCCGGGCGCCCCGACGGGCTCGGCGCGCCGGCGTGGGCGGGCCTGCTGCTCGCTGTGCTGGCCCTGCTCGCGCTGGTGCCACGGCGCAGCCGGCTCGGCGTGGTCCTGTGCTGGACGGTCGCGGCGCTCGTGCTGGTGCTCGCCGCGGCCCTGGCCCCGGTCTCGCTCGACCTGGCCGCGACCTCGACCGGCCCCGGTACGGGCGTGGTCCTCGTGGTGGTGCAGGCCGCCTTCGTGGTCGCGGTCGTGCTCGCGGCCCAGGGCCGGGTCGCCGATGGTCTCGGTGCCCGGGTGCTGCCGGTGCGTGCCGTGCTGGTGGCGCTCGCCGTCGCGGCGGCGCTGGTGCCGCTCGTCGGCCTGGGCTGGTTCCTGGCCGACCCCGGCGAGCGGCTCGAGGAGGACCGCGACGACGCGATCCCGGCCTACATGGTGCAGAGCTCCCAGCTCGGGCCGGCCCACGGCATCCTGGTCGTGCGGGGCACCGAGACGGCCGGGCTCACGTACACGGTGCGCCGTGGCGACGGCATCACCCTGGGCGAGGACGAGGTCGTCGCCCTGACCCGGGAGGACCGCGGCTTCACCGCCGACGTGCGCGACCTCGCGGCCCGGCCGACCCCGGCGGTGGTGGACACGCTGGCTGAGAACGGCATCGAGTACGTCGTGCTGCCGGCACCCGCCGACTCCGACGTGGCCGCCGCGCTCGACGCGACGACCGGCCTGGTGCAGGCCAGCGCCGAGAACCGGCAGACCCGGGCCTGGCAGATCGACCGCGCCCTCGACGATGACGGGGTCAGCGCGCAGCGCTCACCGGCGCGCACCCTGGTCGTCGCCCTGCAGACCCTGGCCCTGCTGGTGGTGCTGGTGCTGTGCGCGCCGACCCGTAGGAGGCAGTCGTGAGCCGCCTCGAGCGCCCAAGCCCGGTCGCCGGGCGCCGCTCGGCCCGGTCCGCGCGGCGCGGCCCGGGACCGGCGCTGGTCCTGGCCGTCGTGGTGCCGGTGGTGGCCCTGGCCGCGGCGCTGATGGTGCGCCCCGAGACCTCCACGGTGGCGACTCGTCCAGCCACGCGCACCCCGCTCAGCGTCGCGTCCCTGTCGTGCCCGGGCGCCCAGAGCCCCACCACCGCGGTCTCGGTCTCGTCCCTGGCCGACGACATGGGTGCCGGGGCGGTGAGCGCCGGTCCCGCTCGGCAGCCCCTCGACGTGCGGCCCGGCAGGGTCACCCCGGCCGGGGCCACCGGCGCCGCCACCGTGCTCACCGGCACCGGCCGCCTCGCCCCGGCGCTGCTGGCCACCCGTTCCGTGGCCGACCCGCTCGCGGCCGTGACGTGTCGACCTGCCACGAGCGACCAGTGGTTCACCGGCGTCGGCGCGGGCGCCGAGCACCGCTCGGTCCTCGAGCTGGTCAACCCCGACACCGGGCCGGGCGTCGCCGACGTCACGGTGTATGCCCCCACCGGTCTGCTCGACACGCCCGCGCTGCGCGGGGTGGCCGTGGCCGCCGGCCAGAGCACCCGCTTCGACCTCAGCGACGTCGTGCCACGACGTGGTGAGCTCACCGTGCGCGTGCAGACCAGCCGCGGGCGCCTCGGTGCGTCGGTGCTCGACGTCACCGAGGAGCTCGGTGGCGGCGCCGTCACCACGGACTGGCTGCCGCCCCAGGACGCTCCCGCCCTCGAGAACACCCTGGTCGGGCTCACCCGGGGCACCGGAGCACGACGGCTCGCGGTCGGCAACGCCTCCGACGACGAGGTCCGGGTCAGCGTCGAGGTGATCACGCCCCGGACCGTCTTCTCACCCGAGGGCCTCGACCCGTTCCGGGTGCCGCCGCAGTCCACCGTGGGGGTCTCCCTCGACGACCTGCTGGACGAGGCCACCCGCCGCGGCGCCCTCGGCCTGCGGGTCACCGCGACCGGCCCGGTCACCATCGGTCTGCGTCAGGCGACCCCCGACCTGTCCGTGCTGGCGCCGGTGCCGGCCGTCACGACCTCCACCGGGGTGGTGCTGCCGCCCGGCAAGGCCCGGCTGCAGCTCGCCGGGGTGGACGCGGCCGGCACCGTCACCGTCACGGCCAGCGACGCCGACGGCACCGAGCTGGCCCGCACGCAGGTCGAGCTCGCGCCGGGCACCGCCGACAGCTCGGCGCTGCCGCGGGGCACCGCGCTGGTCACCGTCGTGCCGGACGGGATCGCCGTGCGGGGCTCGGTGGTCGTGCTCGACCCGGGGGCCACGGTCCTCGGCCTCGGCCCGCTGGCGCGCACCAGCGAGGTGGCTGACGTGCGCCCGGGGCTGCCGTAGCACGGGTGCTCAGTCCAGGTCGGGGGGCCCGTAGCGCGGGTCGACCTCCTCGGCCTCGATGCCGAGCAGCTCCGCGACCTGCTCGACGACCACGGTCAGCACCAGCGCCTCGAGCGAGCTGCGGGACTCGGCCCGGTGCTCGATCGGACGGCGGAACAGCACCAGCCGGGTCGGCTGCCCACCGGTGCGCCGCACCAGCGAGGACAGCGGCACGTGGGAGTCGTCCCAGTCGTCGGGCACCTGCGGCGCGTCCTCGACGGCGTACTCGACCAGGCCGAGGCGTTCCTGCCACCGGTCGTCGATCTCCGTGACCACCTGCAGCACCAGGTCGTCGAAGCGCTCCCGGTCGGTGCGCAGCTCCGGGGTGCCCGGTCGCCGGGGCAGCACGGCCGGGCCACGCATGCCGCGCCCGCGCCGGTCACGGACCCGGCGTCGGCCGGCGGGGACAGGGCTCGGCTCGCTCACGCCGCGCGCCTAAACGCCCCCCGGGCCGGGCGCGGGTAGCGTCACCGCCGTGAGTCATGCCCGCCGGTGTTCGCGTTCGGGGTGCGGTCGCGTCGCCGTCGCCACGCTGACCTACGTCTACGCCGAGCAGATGGCGGTGCTGGGTCCCCTGGCGACCTACGCCGAGCCGCACGCCTACGACCTGTGCGGCGTGCACGGTGAGCGTCTCTCCGTGCCCCGCGGGTGGGAGGTGATGCGCCTCGCCACGGACTGGAGCACGCCCGCTCCGAGCTCCGACGACCTGCTCGCGCTGGCCGACGCCGTCCGGGAGGCCGCGCGCCCGGCGCCCGCCGCGTCCCGCCCCGTGGCGGTGCTGCAGGACGAGCCACGCACCGGCACCCGCCGCGGCCACCTGCAGGCGCTGCGCACCGTCGAGCACCCGGGTGGCCCGGGCTCCGACTGACCCGACACCACCCGACGCGACCCGGCGTCCGGGGTTCGCCCCGGGCGGGTGCAGCCAGGTCGTCGGGCGCTCGACAGTCGCTCAGGAACGACCACTAGGCTCCCCGGCATGGGTGACACGCTGGCAGCCGCCAACGTCCGGGCGATCTTCAAGGCCTACGACGTCCGCGGGCTCGTCTCCGAGCAGATCGACGAGAGCCTGGCCCGAGCGACCGGGATCGCCTTCGTGGCCGTGACCGGCGCGACGCAGGTCGTGGTCGGGCACGACATGCGGCCGAGCTCCCCGGGCCTGGCCGGGGCCTTCGCCGACGGCGTGAGCGCCGCCGGGGCCGACGTGGTGATGATCGGCCTCGCCTCCACCGACCAGCTCTACTTCGCCTCGGGCCACCTGGGGCTGCCGGGCGCGATGTTCACCGCAAGCCACAACCCAGCCGCCTACAACGGGATCAAGATGTGCCGGGCCAACGCGGTCCCGATCGGGATGGAGTCGGGGCTGGCCGAGATCCGCGACCACGTTATCGCCCCGACGCCGCCGCCGGCTGCGATGCCGCAGGGCGAGATGAGCGAGCACGACGTGCTCGAGGCGTACGCCGCGCACCTGCTGGCCCTGGCCCCGGTCACCGGTCGCCGGCTGCGCGTGGTCGTCGACGCCGGCAACGGGATGGCCGGGCACACCGCCCCCGCCGTCTTCGGGCGCCTGCCCGAGGGCCAGGTCGAGATGACGCCCCTCTACTTCGAGCTCGACGGCACCTTCCCGCACCACGAGGCCAATCCGATCGACCCCGAGAACCTGCGTGACCTGCAGGCCGCGGTGCTGGCCCACGGCGCCGACGTCGGACTGGCCTTCGACGGCGACGCCGACCGGTGCTTCCTGGTTGACGAGCGGGGCCAGGCCGTGTCGCCCTCCGCGCTGACCGGCCTGATCGCGGCCCGCGAGCTGGCCCGGCACCCCGGCTCCACGGTGATCCACAACCTGATCACCAGCCGCGGGGTGCCCGAGCTGGTCACCCGCCTCGGCGGCACCCCGGTCCGTACCCGGGTCGGGCACTCCTACATCAAGGCCACGATGGCCGAGACCGACGCGGTGTTCGGCGGCGAGCACAGCGGCCACTTCTACTTCCGCGACTTCTGGAGGGCCGACTCCGGGATGCTCGCGGCGCTGCATGCCCTGGCCGCGCTGGCCGAGACCGACACCCCTCTCTCGGAGCTGATGGCCGAGTACGACCCCTACCCGCTCAGCGGTGAGATCAACTCCACCGTGCCCGACGCCACCGCAGCGGCGGCCCGGGTCGAGGCGTCGTACGCCGGCCGCGAGGGGGTCACCTTCGACCGCCTGGACGGCCTGACCGTCTCGCACGCCGACTGGAGCTTCAACGTCCGCCCGTCCAACACCGAGCCGCTGCTGCGCCTCAACGCCGAGGGCCGCGACCGGGCCACCCTGGTCGCGGTCCGCGACGAGGTGCTCGCCCTGATCCGAGAGGACCGCCCGTGACCAGCCCCCTGATCCACCCCGACATCCCGCAGAGCCTGCTGGAGGTGATCGTGTGCCCCGACTGCCACGGCGACCTGGGCCTGTCCGCCTCGACCGGTGGCGGGGAGCTGACCTGCGCCGGCTGCGGCCTGGTGTACCCCGTGCGCGACGGCATCCCGGTGCTGCTCGTCGACGAGGCACGCCGCCCGCTCTGATGTCCTGGTTCGACGAGTCGCGGCTCGACGACGAGCGCGCGCTGGCCACGGTCGACGTACGACTGCGCACGTTGGCTGAGTCCGGCGCGCGGGTGCGCCGAGAGGGGGGCGACGCCGCCGAGGCCACCAGCGAGGCGGTCGCCCGGATGCACGAGAACAGCCGCCCCCGGGCGGTGGTCGCGGCCGGGCCCGACTCCCGGCTGCTGCGCGCGGTGCTGGAGCCCTGGTGCCCGGTGCCGTTCGTGGCCTGGCCCGGGCCGGCCCTGCCCGGCTGGGTCGGCAGCCTCGACCTGGTCGTCGTGCTCGCCCCCGACGGCGGCGACTCCGGGACCGCCTCGGCGGTGGCCGAGGCCGTGCGGCGGGGCTCCCAGGTCGTGGTGGCGTGCCCGCCGGTCTCCCTGGTGGCCGAGCACGCGGCCGCGCGCTGGACCACGATCCTGCCCACCGCCACCCGCGACCAGCTCGCCAGCGCGGTCGTGGTGCTCGACTTCCTGGAGCGGGTCACGCTGGGCCCGCACGTCGACGCCGACGGCGTCGCGCAGGCCCTCGACGACGTGGCGATCGCCTGCTCGCCGTTGCGGGACCTGGCCGTCAACCCGGCCAAGACGACCGCGATCGCGCTGGCCGACGCCACCCCGCTGCTGTGGGGAGGCTCGGTGCTGGCCGCCCGCGCCGCACGGCGGGTGGCGGAGTCCATGCGCCGCTCGAGTGGTCGCTCCGCCCTCGCCGGCGACGTCGAGGGCCTGCTGCCGCTGATCGAGGCGGCCCGGCCGCGGGCCCTCTTCGACGATCCCGTCGCCGAGGCGACGGGGGAGCGGCGCCCGGTGCTGCTGGTCCTCGAGGACGGCTCGGAGGAGCCCGTGGTGCGCGAGCAGCGCGGTCGTCTGCTGGCCGCAGCCGAGCGGCACGGCGTCCGCGTCGAGCACGTCCTCGCCGAGGAGGGCAGCGAGGTCGCCCGCTACGCCTCGCTGGTGCTCTCGGGCGCCTACGCCGCGGAGTACCTCCGGCTCGGACTGGTCGAGGACTGAGCGTGGTGGCCGCGACCCCCCGCGACCCCTGGTTCGACAACGCCAAGATGGCGCTGGTCGTGCTCGTGGTGCTCGGCCACAGCTGGGTGCTGCTGCCGCAGGGCGCAGTCGTGGCCCACCTCTACGACTTCCTCTACGCCTGGCACCTGCCGGCGTTCGTCCTGGTGACGGGTTACCTCTCGCGGAGCTTCACGTGGCAGGCGCGACGGTTGTGGACGCTCGTGCGCACGGTGGCGGTCCCGTACGTCCTCTTCGAGGCCGCGATCGCCCTGTTCCGCATCTACGTCGGCGGCGAGCGGCTCGAGGACCTCTTCCAGGACCCGCACTGGCCGATGTGGTACCTCGCGGCGCTCTTCTTCTGGCGTCTGCTCACCCCGGTCTTCCGGCCCCTGCCCGGCGGCCTGGCCGTCGCCGTGGTGACCAGCCTGCTCGCCGGGCTCTGGGCCGGCGACACCCTCGACCTGGCGCGCGTGCTCGGGCTGCTGCCGTTCTTCGTGATGGGCCTCAAGGCCACGCCCGAGCGGCTCGAGCGACTGCGGGGCGGACCCCAGCGGGTCGCGGCCGTCGTGGTCCTGACGGTGATCGCGGTCCTGAGCGCGTTCACCGACCGTTGGGCCTCGACGGAGTGGCTCTACTACCGGGCGCTGTACGACGACCTCGACGTCAGCGACACCCGCGCGATCCTGACCCGCGCCGTGCTGCTCGTGGTCGGGACCGCCGGGGCGTGGGCCTTCCTGGCGCTGACGCCTCGTCGCGGCGGCTGGTTCGCGCGGATGGGCGCCTCCACGCTGGTGGTCTACCTGTTCCACGGGTTCTTCGTGAAGGGCGCCGAGTACGCCGGGTACAGCGGCTGGGCCGACGCGCACCCGGCGGTGTCGGTCGTGCTGACCTCGGTCGCAGCCGTGGGTCTCGCGCTGCTGCTGGCCACCACCCCGGTCGCGAGCCGGCTGGGCATCGCCATCGACCCGCTGGGCTACGGCCAGCGCCGGGTCGGCGAGGCCGTGGACCTCACGGTCGCCGGGGCCGACGAGGGCGTGGTCGAGCTGTCCGACCCACCGCCCCAGCCCCCGGGGCCTGGACCTGTTCGTCCTGCGGACACCACCGGCCCCACCACCGGCCCCACCACCGGCCCCACCACCGGCCCCACCACCGGCCCCACCACCGGCCCCACCACCGGCCCCACCACCGACCCCGCCGTGGGTCTCGGCGAGCGCTCGGCGCCTGGATAAGGTCTGGCCATGACTGACGTATCCGAGACCCCGGCGGCACGGCGATGAGCGGGGGCCTGTTCGCTCTGCTCGACGACGTCGCCGCGCTGGCGAAGCTGGCCGCCGCGTCGGTCGACGACGTGGGTGCTGCTGCCGGTCGGGCCAGCGCCAAGGCCGCCGGCGTGGTCGTCGACGACACCGCCGTCACCCCGCAGTACGTCCAGGGGGTCGCGGCCCAGCGCGAGCTGCCGATCATCAAGAAGATCGCGGTCGGCTCGTTGCGCAACAAGCTCCTGCTGATCCTCCCGGCGACCCTGGTCCTCTCGCAGTTCCTGCCGTTCCTGCTCACCCCGATCCTGATGCTCGGCGGCACGTTCCTGTGCTACGAGGGCGCCGAGAAGGTGTGGGAGCGCTTCGGCGGGGGTCACCACGAGCAGGCCCCCGCGGGCGACGCGGCGCGGGCCTCGGCCGAGGAGACCGAGAAGAGGCTGATCTCCGGGGCCATCCGCACCGACCTGATCCTCTCGGCCGAGATCATGGTGATCTCGCTCAACGAGGTCGCCGACGAGTCCTTCGTGTCGCGGGCCGCGATCCTGGTCGTGGTGGCGATCGCGATCACGGTGCTCGTCTACGGCGTGGTCGCGCTGATCGTCAAGATGGACGACATCGGGCTCGGCCTCACCCAGCGCTCCTCAGCCCTGGCCAAGCGGGTCGGCCGCGGCCTGGTGAACGCGATGCCCGGCCTGCTGGCCGGGATCTCCGCCGTCGGCACCGTGGCCATGCTCTGGGTCGGTGGTCACATCCTGCTCGTGGGTGCCGACGACCTCGGCCTGAGCGCGCCGTACGACCTCGTGCACCACCTCGAGGAGGCCGCGCACGACGCCCTCGGTGCGGTCGGCTCCGTGGCGGGCTGGGTGGTCAACACGTTCTTCTCGGCCCTGGTCGGCGTCGTGGTGGGGGCGGTGGTCGTCCTCGTGGTGCACCTGCTCCCCTTCGGCCGCTCCGCGCGCTCCGCGACCCACTGAGCAGGGCCCAGGGGTGAAGCCGACGATTCTTCAGGGTGAAGTCGGCGGCCCTACCGTAGAGGTCAAGACTTCGTCGCACTCAAGGAGCACTCATGGACTACAAGGTCGCCGATCTCAGCCTGGCCGACTACGGCCGCACGGAGATCCAGCTTGCCGAGCACGAGATGCCCGGTCTGATGGCCATGCGCGAGCGGTACGGCAAGGATAAGCCCCTCGCCGGCGCCCGGATCGCGGGCTCGCTGCACATGACGATCCAGACCGCGGTCCTGATCGAGACCCTCGTCGACCTGGGTGCGGAGGTCCGCTGGGCCTCCTGCAACATCTTCTCCACCCAGGACCACTCCGCCGCCGCGGTAGTCGTCGGCCGTGACGGCACCCCCGAGGCGCCCTCCGGCGTGCCGGTCTTCGCCTGGAAGGGCGAGACGCTCGAGGAGTACTGGGAGTGCACCCAGCGCATCCTGATGTGGCCCGAGGGCACCTTCGCCAACATGATCCTGGACGACGGCGGCGACGCCACGATGCTCGTGCACCTGGGCGTCGAGATGGAGAAGACCGGCATCGCGCCGGACCCCGCCTCGGCCCAGAGCTACGAGCAGAAGGTCGTCTTCGACGCCCTCAACGCCTCCTTCGCCGAGTCGAAGGACCGCTGGGTCCCCATCGCCGCCGAGATCAAGGGCGTGACCGAGGAGACCACCACCGGGGTGCTGCGTCTCTACGACATGATGAAGGAGGGGTCGCTCCTCTTCCCCGCCATCAACGTGAACGACTCGGTCACGAAGTCGAAGTTCGACAACAAGTACGGCTGCCGCCACTCGCTCATCGACGGCATCAACCGCGCCACCGACGTCCTGATCGGTGGGAAGGTCGCCGTCGTGGCCGGGTACGGCGACGTGGGCAAGGGCTGCGCCGAGTCGCTGCGCGGCCAGGGCGCCCGGGTCATCGTCACCGAGATTGACCCGATCTGCGCGCTGCAGGCGGCGATGGACGGCTACCAGGTCGACACCCTCGACAACACCCTCGAGGTGGCCGACATCGTGATCACCGCGACCGGCAACAAGGACGTCGTGACCGTCGAGCAGATGTCGCGGATGAAGCACAACGCGATCCTCGGCAACATCGGCCACTTCGACAACGAGATCGACATGGCCGGCCTCGAGGTCTCCGGGGTCGCGGTGCGCAAGAACGTCAAGCCGCAGGTCGACGTCTGGACGTTCCCGGCCGGCAACGCGATCATCGTGCTCTCCGAGGGTCGGCTGATGAACCTCGGCAACGCGACGGGCCACCCCTCGTTCGTGATGTCGAACTCGTTCACCAACCAGGTGCTCGCGCAGATCGAGATCTTCACCAAGCCCGAGGACTACCCCGTCGGGGTCTACGTGCTGCCCAAGCACCTCGACGAGGAGGTCGCCCGTCTCCACCTCGACGCGCTCGGCGTGAAGCTCACGACTCTCACCGACGACCAGGCGTCCTACCTCGGGATCGACGTCGCCGGCCCCTACAAGGCCGACGCCTACCGTTACTGAGCCGCGCCTGCGTGGGAGCCACGCGCGCCGGGCTGGCACTATGGGATACATGGGTGTGCAAGCTGGCAACGATCTCCTGACCAAGGGACGCGTCCTCGTCGTCGACGACGACGCGTCCCTGGCGGAGATGTTGTCGATCGTGCTGCGCCAGGAGGGCTTCGACAGCCGGATCTGCCCGCGCGGTGACCTGGCGATGGAGGCCTTCCGTCAGTACCGCCCCGACGTGGTGCTGCTGGACCTGATGCTGCCCGGCAAGGACGGCATCGACGTCTGCAAGGAGATGCGGGCGGAGTCGGGCATCCCGATCGTGATGCTGACCGCCAAGGGAGACACCGTCGACGTCGTCGTCGGCCTTGAGTCCGGGGCCGACGACTACGTCGTCAAGCCCTTCAAGCCCAAGGAGCTAGTCGCCCGCAAACGGGCCCCCGTGCGCCGCGCGGCCGCCTCCGGCCAGGAGGACCTCAGCATCGGCGACGTCGCCATCGACGTGGCCGGGCACAGCGTCACCCGGGCCGGTCACACGATCAGCCTCACGCCGCTCGAGTTCGACCTGCTGGTCTGCCTGGCCCGCAGGCCGTGGCAGGTGTTCACGCGCGAGGTGCTGCTCGAGCAGGTCTGGGGTTATCGGCACGCGGCCGACACCCGCCTGGTCAACGTGCACGTGCAGCGGCTGCGCTCCAAGGTCGAGCACGACCCGGAGCGTCCCGAGATCGTGCTGACCGTGCGTGGGGTCGGCTACAAGGCCGGGACCCTCTGAGCATGGGCCGGCCCACCTCGTTCCGGACGAGCTGATGCTCCGGGCGCGGCGGGAGCCGCGGCTCCCGGAGACGCTGCGTCGCAGCCTCACCTTCTGGCGCCGCTCGATGGAGGCCCGGGTGGCGGTGAGCACGTTGCTGCTCTCCGCGCTCGTGATCAGCCTCGTCGGGTGGTTCCTGCTGCATCAGACCCGCGACGGCCTGCTCCAGCAGCGCGTCGACGCCGTGGTCGCGGAGACGGCCGGGGAGATCCGCGACTCTCAGACCCGGCTCGACGCGGTACCCGGCACCGACACCGCCGCGGCCGCCCAGCAGCGCGACCTGGTCGACCCGATCATCCAGCGGGGGGTCAGCCGGGGCTTCGGGGTGGTGCTGGGGGGACCGGTGGGCCAGCCCGCGGGCAGGATCACGGACGGCGGCGCCGAGTTCACCCCTGGCCTGGACACCGCGAGCGTGCCGAGCGCGCTTGAGGAGCGTTTCGACGAGGTGGCCGACCCCGCGTGGACCTACACCGACATCACCACCGACGGCTCGGTGACGACCGAGGCCCTGGCCGGGGCCGGAGTGGTCGTGGGCTCCCAGGTCACGCTCCCGGCCGACGGCAGGACCTACACGGTGTACTTGCTCTACCCGCTGGGCGACGAGCAGAACACCCTGGCGCTGGTGACCCGGGCGATGCTGACCGCCGGCGTGCTGCTACTAGTGCTGATGGTCGCCCTGACCTGGGTGGTCACCCGCCAGGTGGTCACGCCCATCCGGCTGGCGCGCCAGGTGGCCGAGCGGCTGGCCTCGGGTCACCTGGAGGAGCGCCTCAAGGTGACCGGCGAGGACGACATGGCCCGCCTGGCCACGTCGTTCAACCAGATGGCCGCCAACCTCCAGCGCCAGATCTGGCAGCTCGAGGAGCTGAGCCGGATGCAGCGGCGCTTCGTCTCCGACGTCTCCCACGAGCTCCGCACGCCGCTGACGACCGTGCGGATGGCCGGCGACATCCTGCACGAGGCCCGGGCCGACTTCGACCCGGTCACCTCGCGGGCCGCCGAGCTGCTGCAGAAGGAGCTCGACCGCTTCGAGACCCTGCTGACCGACCTGCTCGAGATCAGCCGCTTCGACGCAGGCGCCGCCGTGCTCGACATCGACGCCGTCAATCTGGTCGACGTCGCGCACCGGGTGGCCGACTCCACCCGCCCGCTGGCCGCGCAGCGCAACGTGCGGATCGTGGTCCGGGCCGCCGCCCACCCCTGCCTGGCCGACGCCGACGAACGCCGCGTGGAGCGGATCGTGCGCAACCTGCTGACCAACGCGATCGACCACGCCCGCACCGACGACGACCTGAGCCGGGAGGTCGACGTGGTGGTGCTCGTCGACGCCGACAACGACGCCTCGGTGATCGCGGTCCGCGACTACGGCGTGGGCCTCGCCAAGGGCCAGACCGCGAGCGTGTTCGAGCGGTTCTGGCGCGCCGACCCGGCCCGGGCCCGCACCAGCGGCGGCACCGGCCTGGGCCTGTCGATCGCCCTCGAGGACGCCCGCCTGCACGGCGGGTGGCTGCAGGCCTGGGGCCGTCCCGGCCAGGGTTCCCAGTTCCGGCTGACCCTGCCCCGCCACACCGGGGAGGCGCTGCGGGCCAGCCCGTTGCCGCTGGCCCCCCGCGACGTCGTGGAGCCGGTCGTGTGACCCGCCCGGTGCGGGAGCGGCGGTGGGCCGGCGCAGGTGCCCTGCTGGCCGGGTGCCTGCTGTCGGGCTGCCTCTCCCTGCCCGAGGTCGGGCCCGTGGTCGAGGCGGGCACGGCCGACGAGGACGTCGACCTCAGCCCGATGTACATCGACCCCCTGCCGCCGCGGACCGGCGACTCCCCGGCCCAGGTCGTCAAGGGCTTCCTGGACGCCATGCTGGCGACCCCCCAGCAGACCACCGTGGCCCGCGAATTCCTCTCCAGCCGCTCGCGCGACAGCTGGAACCCGCAGCAGACCATCACCTTCGCCGCCGCCGACCCGCCGAGTGGCAACAGCCAGGTGGCCGTCGACGTGACCGATGCGCACCTGATCGACGCGCGCGGGGCCTGGCAGGGAGACCTGGGGGACCGGACCTTCGAATTCGGGATGGTGCGCGAGGCCGGGGAGTACCGGATCGCGACCCCACCGGACGCGCTGATCGTGCCCGAGCGGTGGTACGAACCGCGCTTCCGCCAGGTCTCGCTGTACTTCTTCGACCCGACCGGCACGATCCTGGTGCCGGAGCCGGCGTTCGTACCGGTCGGTGAGCAGCTGGCCTCGACCCTGGTGCGGGGGCTGATCGAGGGTCCACCCGGTGTCGGCGGGGGACTGGCCACCAGCTTCTTCCCGCCCGGCCTGACCGCGGGCCTGTCCGTGCCGGTGTCCTCCGACGGCGTCGCCGACATCGCGCTCTCCGGGGGCACCGGACCGGTCACCCGTGAGCAGGCCGAGCTGCTGCTGGCCCAGCTCACGAGCACGCTGCGCCAGGATCCCGCGATCGGTTCGGTGCGGCTGAGCATCGACGGTCTCCCGGTCGGCCTGCCCGGGAGCGCGACCGAGGTCGGGCTCGACCGCGGCGAGAGCTTCGCGCCGTACGTCGCATCCTCGAGCCGGCCCCTGTACGGGCTGCGGGACGGCGTCCTGGTCAGCGGCAACCCGGGCACCCAGCAGCCCGTCTCCGGCCCGTTCGGCACCACCATGCTCGGGGTCCGCTCGATCGCACCCGACCTGGTGGCCACGACGGCGGCCGGCATCAGCGGCGACGGCACCGCGGTGCTGCTCGGACCGGTCCGCAACGACGGACCGGTCACCCAGGTGGTCAGCGGTGCCACCGACCTGCTGGTGCCGACCTGGGACTTCAGCGGCCGGCTGTGGCTCGTGGACCGGACCGCCGAGGGGGCGCGGATCCTAAGCCGACAGGGCGAGGTGTCCCGGGAGGTGGTGGTCCCGGGGATCAGCGGCGGCGACGTGCGCCGGGTCCTGGTCTCGCGCGACGGCTCGCGGCTGGTCGCCGTGGTCCGTGCCGGCGGCTCGGACACCGTGGTCGTGAGCCGGGTCCTGCACGACGAGGCCGGTCGGGTAATCGCGGTGACCCCGGCGATCCGGATCGACGACGAGGCCGACGTCGGCGTCCGGATCCGCGACCTGGCGTGGCGCACGCCCACCAGCCTGGCCCTGCTGACGTCGGTCACCGACGACCTGCAGCGGGTGCGCGGTCTCAACGTCGACGGCGCCCCGGGCGGACTCGGGGGGCTCCTGACCACCGTCAAGGGCGACCTGCGTTCGCTGGTGGGCTCGCCGGCGCCCGGCCAGTCGCTGTACGCCGAGGGCCCGGGCATCCTGGTGCCGCTCACGGTCCGCACCGACGGGCCGCTGCCGCTCAACCCGGCCGTCGCCGACGTCTTCTACGCCGGCTGAGGCGATCCCGCTCACGGCCCGGTGGGCGTGCACACCATCGCCCCGGCCGCAGCCGTCCCCACCGCGGTGCTGGGCTCCGACCCGCCCGGGCCGGTAGGTGGTCGGCTGTGCGGGTGTTGGATCCCGTCCGAGACCTCCTGCTCGGCACCCAGTGTCTGGGGTGCGCCCGGCCGGGTCGTCTGGTGTGTCGGGCGTGCGCCGCCCTGCTCGACCCGCCGCCGTTCGTCTGCTGGCCGAGCCCGCCACCGCCCGGGCTGGTCACGCCGTGGGCGGCGGCGACCTACGACGGGCTGGCGCGCGACCTGATCCTCGGCCTGAAGGAGCGGGCCCTGCTGCCCCTCGCCGACCCGTTGGCGGTCCTCCTGGCGACCGCGCTCCGTGCGGCGATCGGACCGGGGCGCGAGACGCCGTGGCTGCTGGTGCCGGTGCCGTCGCGTCGGGTCACCGTCCGGGCCCGGGGGCACGACGCCACCCGCGCGGTCACCTCGGGTGCGGCCGGGCTGCTGCGCCGTGAGGGGTACGCCGTCACGGTGGCGCCGTTGCTGCACCTGCGGCCCGGCGTGGTGGACCAGTCGGGTCTCGACGCGGACGCCAGACAACGCAACCTGGCCGGCTCGATGACCTGTCCGGCGAGCGGCCTGCGCCGCCTGGCCCACCGCCAGGGGCGGGCCCGGGTGCTGGTCTGTGACGACGTCGTGACCACGGGCTCCACCGTGCGTGAGGCGCAGCGGGCGCTGCAGGAGGTGGGTCTGGTGGTGCGCGCGGTCGCGGCGGTGGCGGCCACGGTGCGGCGTGCTCCGGGGTGGCCGCGCGACCCGGGCTACCCGGCGTACGGACCCGTGTCCTGGTCCTGACCAGGTCACGCTCTGGACGCAAGGCGAAACTTCAGGTGAATCCTTTCGCTCACCGAGCGCACCGTCTAACGTCGATCCATGGAGTCCGCCTGGGTCCGTGGTTGCGTCGTCGACACGTCGGGCTCCGCCCGGATGAGTCGGCGCTCTCAGCCTCGCCACGAGGTGCGGGGCCGCCCAGGACCCGCCGACTCGGCTCTTGTGCACGCCGTGGCACCTGGGCCACGGGCCTCGCATCAGGCGCTGGTGGGGTCGAGGGCCAGGTCGGCCGGGCGGGCTACCTCTCGGTGATCCGAGATGATCCAGGTAAGACCAACTGCTCAACAGGAGGTTCACATGGAAGTTGTGGTCACAGGACGACACTGCGAGCTGTCTGAGAGTTTTCGCGGTCACGTCGAGGAGAAGCTGGCCCGGCTCGAGAAGCACGACCATCGGATCATGCGCATGTCGGTGGAGGTGGAGTGCGAGCGCAACCCGAGGCAGACCGAGCGCGCGGTGCGCCTGCAGCTGACGGCCTTCTCGAAGGGCCCGGTGATCCGGGCGGAGGCGAGCGCAGCCGACAAGATGGGTGCTCTGGACCTCGCGGTGGACAAGATGGCCTCCCAGATGCGACGGGCCTCCGACCGGCGGCGGGTGCACCACGGCCGGCATGCACCGGTGTCGGTCGGCCAGGCGCTGGCGGACACCCCACTCGAGGAGGAGCCCACGCTTGAGGTGGACGACGAGGTGCGCCAGCGCAAGGTCGGCCCGATCACGGTCACGGGGGACGGGCCTCTGGTGGTGCGCGAGAAGAGCCACCCCGCGAGTCCGATGACCCTCGACCAAGCCCTGTACGAGATGGAGCTCGTGGGCCACGACTTCTATCTCTTTGTGGACAAGGAGAGCGAGCGCCCAGCGGTCGTCTACCGCCGTCGCGGCTACGACTACGGCGTGATCTCGCTCGACCTGGGCGACGACTCCTGAGTCTCACCTGAGCCCCGCAGGACCCGATCCCACGACGGGGTGGCCCGAACGGGCCACCCCGTCGAGGTGTCGGACCACCCGTTCGGCAGGGGGCATTGCCCGTTCGTGCGATAGTGCTTGCGTGGTAGATGTGGTGCTCGACGCGAAGAAGACCGGCCGGGAACCGATCCGGGTCCTGGTGGTCGACGACCAGGAGCTCTTCCGGCGAGGCCTGACGATGCTGCTGAGCGTGGAGACAGGCATCGAGGTGGTGGGCGAGGCCGGCGACGGCGTCGAGGGCACCAGCATGGCCGCGACCGCGGCCCCCGACGTGGTCCTCCTCGACATCCGGATGCCGAAACGCTCCGGCATCGAGGCCTGCCTGGCCATCAAGGAGGCCGTGCCCTCGGCCAAGATCATCATGCTCACCGTCTCGGACGAGGAGGCTGACCTCTACGAGGCGGTCAAGAGCGGCGCCTCGGGCTACCTGCTCAAGGACTCCTCGATCGAGGAGGTCGCCCAGGCGGTCCGCGTGGTGGCCGACGGCCAGTCGCTGATCAGCCCGTCGATGGCGGTCAAGCTGATCGACGAGTTCAAGCAGATGTCGCGTCCGGAGCGGGAGAACGTTCCAGGCCTGCGGCTCACGGACCGCGAGCTCGAGGTGCTGCGGCTGGTCGCCAAGGGCATGAACAATCGCGAGATCGCCCGCCAGCTGTTCATCTCCGAGAACACCGTCAAGAACCACGTGCGCAACATCCTCGAGAAGCTGCAGCTGCACTCCCGGATGGAGGCCGTGATGTACGCGGTCAAGGAGAAGCTGCTCGACCTGCCGTAGGGACGTCTCGTGGCCCAGCAGCTGTCCCGACCTCAGGCCCGCCGGATCGCCCTCGCGGCCCAGGGGTTCCTGGACCCCGGTCATGCCTCACCCACGATGCGCACCTTCCAGCGCACCCTGGAGCGGACCGGGGTGTTGCAGGTCGACTCTGTGAACGTCCTGCAGCGGGCCCACTTCATGCCGCTCTACTCCCGCATGGGTCCCTACGACGTCGACCTGCTCCGCCGGGCCGCCGAGGAGCGTCCTCGACGGGTGGTGGAGTACTGGGCCCACGTCCAGGCGTTCATGCCGGTCGAGCTGTGGCCCGCGATGGCGTTCCGCCGCGAGGCCTTCCGCGCCCGTCGTGACTTGTGGTGGCAGGAGGTCGGCAACCACGACCTGGAGTCCCGGCTGATGGGGGAGGTGGCCGCTCGGGGCGCCTCGACCGCGCGCCAGCTCGACGAGGGCCTGCCGCGCAGCAAGGACCACTGGGGCTGGAACTGGTCGGCCTCGCGCGCGATGCTCGACTTCCTCTACCGCCGCGGCGAGCTGGCCATCGCCGGGCGTACCAGCCAGTTCGAGGTGCGCTACGACCTGCCGGAGCGGGTGGTCCCGGCCGAGGTGCTGGCCCGGCCCCCGCTGACCCCGGCCGAGCAGCACCTCGAGCTGGTGCGCCGGGCCGCCTGTGCGCACGGAGTGGCCACCGTGCGGTGCCTGACGGACTACTTCCGGATGCACGTCGAGGAGGTGCGACCGGCGGTCGCGACGATGGTGGCCTCCGGGGAGCTGCTGCCGGTCGTCGTCGAGGGCTGGTCGCGCCCGGCCTACCTGCACCGCGACGCCCGCCGCCCGCGAGCCGTGCACGCGCGGGCGTTCCTGAGCCCGTTCGACCCCGTGGTCTGGGAGCGCGAGCGCACCGAGCGGCTCTTCGACTTCCGCTACCGCATCGAGATCTACGTGCCGGTCGATCAGCGGGTGCACGGCTACTACGTGCTGCCGTTCCTGCTGCGCGACGAGATCGTGGCCAGGGTCGACCTCAAGGCGGACCGCCGGGCCGGAGTGCTGCTGGTCCAGGGTGCGTACGCCGAGCCCGGGGCGCCCGGCGACACCGCCGAGGAGCTGTCCGCCGAGCTGGTGGTGCTGGCGGGTTGGCTCGGTCTCGACGACGTCGTCGTGGCCCCCCGCGGCGACCTCGCGCCGTACCTGCGGGTCTGACGTCCGCCCGCCGCCGAGCGTTCACGTGGCCCGGCCGCGCCGCGTAGGGCCTGCTGCGCCCGCTGGGTACAGTGGTTGGGCCACCCGTGGCGCACCCCATCTTTCAAGGAGACACCCCGCCGTGCCCGTCATCATCGACAAGCTGCTCCGCATCGGAGAGGGCAAGATCCTCCGCCAGCTCGAATCGATCTCGAAGGCGGTCAACGCCATCGAGGACGACTTCGTCGCGATGAGCGACGAGGAGCTGCAGGGCATGACCTCCGAGCTCACGGGCCGCTTCGCGGCGGGTGAGACCCTCGACGACCTGATGCCCGAGGCGTTCGCGACCGTGCGTGAGGCCGCCCAGCGGGTCACCGGGATGCGCCCCTTCGACGTCCAGGTGATGGGGGCCGCTGCGCTGCACCTCGGCAACATCGCCGAGATGAAGACCGGCGAGGGCAAGACGCTGGTCGCCGTGCTGCCGTCGTACCTCAACGCGTTGTCGGGCGGTGGCGTCCACGTCGTGACCGTCAACGACTACCTCGCCAAGTTCCAGTCCGAGCAGATGGGTCGCATCCACCACTTCCTCGGCCTGAGCGTCGGCGTGATCCTGCCCGAGATGGTCCCCGCGGAGCGTCGTACGGCCTACGCCTGCGACGTGACCTACGGCACCAACAACGAGCTCGGCTTCGACTACCTGCGCGACAACATGGCCGGCTCTATTGAGGAGTGCGTCCAGCGCGGCCACGCGTTCGCCGTCGTCGACGAGGTCGACTCGATCCTCATCGACGAGGCCCGGACCCCGCTGATCATCAGCGGCCCAACCCAGGACGAGGTGAAGTGGTACGGCGAGTTCGCCAAGATCGTGAAGACCTTGGTCAAGGACGAGGACTACGAGGTCGACGAGAAGAAGCGCACCATCTCGGTCCTGGAGCCCGGCATCACCAAGGTGGAGGACCACCTCGGCATCGAGAACCTGTACGAGGCCGTCAACACCCCGCTGATCTCGTTCCTGAACAACTCGATCAAGGCCAAGGAGCTGTTCCGCAACGACAAGGAGTACGTCGTCATCGAGGGCGAGGTGCTCATC
>JAJAYJ010000095.1 GCA_026786275.1 Nocardioides sp.
GAGTCGGCGCTTGTGCACGCAGTTGTCCACAGGACGGGCGTGCACAAGCGCCGACTCGACGTGGGGGGCGCGTGCACAAGCGCCGACTCGGCGGGGTGGTGGGTCAGCTGATCCGGTCGATCACCAGCGGCGACGGCGTGTACGACGTGCCCGCAGGCGCGACGTCGTACCCGCCCTCGAGCGTGGCCCGGGCCCGCTCGAAGCGCTCCGGCTCATCGGTCAGCAGGGTCAGCAGCGGCTGCCCGGCCCTCACCATGTCACCGGGGCGGGCGTGCCAGCGCACCCCGGCCGCCGCCTGCACCGGGTCCTCCTTGCGGGCCCGTCCGGCGCCCAGTCGCCACGCGGCCAACCCGACTGCCATCGCGTCGAGCCGGGTGAGCACGCCGTCGGCCGGGGCGGTGACGACGTGGGACTCCCGGGCGATCGGCAGCGCTGCCTGGGGGTCGCCACCCTGAGCGCGGATCATCCGGACCCAGGCGTCCATCGCGGAGCCGTCGGCCAGCCTGTCGGCCGGGTCGACGTCGGTGACCCCTGCACCGGCAAGCATCTCGCGGGCCAGGGCGAGCGTCAGCTCGACCACGTCGGCCGGACCACCCCCGGCCAGCACCTCGACGGACTCGGCGACCTCGATGCCGTTGCCGGCGCTCAGGCCGAGCGGGGTGCTCATGTCGGTGAGCAGCGCCACGGTGCGCACCCCGGCACCGGTGCCGAGCGCCACCATCGTCTCGGCCAGCTCGCGGGCACGGGCCTGGTCCTTCATGAACGCACCGGTGCCGACCTTGACGTCGAGCACCAGCGACCCGGTGCCCTCGGCGATCTTCTTGCTCATGATCGAGGAAGCGATCAGCGGGATGGCCTCGACCGTGCCGGTCACGTCGCGCAGGGCGTAGAGCTTCTTGTCGGCCGGGGCGAGCCCGTCACCCGCCGCGCAGATCACGGCCCCGACGTCCTCGAGTTGGGCCAGCATCTCCTCGGTGGACAGGGCGGCCCGCCAGCCGGGGATGGACTCCAGCTTGTCCAGGGTGCCCCCGGTGTGGCCGAGACCGCGCCCGGAGAGCTGGGGCACGGCCACTCCGCACGCGGCGACCAGCGGGGCCAGCGGCAGGGTGATCTTGTCGCCCACCCCGCCCGTGGAGTGCTTGTCCGAGGTGGGTCGCGAGAGCGAGGAGAAGTCCATCCGCTCCCCCGACGCGATCATCGCGGCCGTCCAGCGAGCGATCTCGCGACGGTCCATGCCGTTGAGCAGGATCGCCATGGCCAGGGCCGACATCTGCTCCTCGGCCACGTCACCGCGGGTGTAGGCGGCGACCACCCAGTCGATCTGGCTCTCGGACAGCTCGTGGCCGTCTCGTTTGGCGAGGATGACCTCGACCGCGTCGTGCTCGCTCATGATGGCGCACCACCTCCGGCGAGCACCCTAGTGAAGCCCCTCAGCACGAAGGTTCCCCGGCTCTGCGGGACCCCCACCAGCTCCAGGTGCGGGTACGCCGCGAACAGGGCGGCCACGGACTCGGCGAGCTCCATCCGGGCCAGCGGCGCCCCCAGGCAGAAGTGCACGCCGGCGCCGAACGCGAGGTGCGGGTTGCTCACCCTGGCCACGTCGAAGGTGTCGGGCTGCACGAACACCGCGGGGTCGCGGTTGGCCGCACCCAGCAGGGCCGCGACCTGCTGCCCCCGCGCCACGACGACCGGCCCGATCTCGACGTCCTCGGTGGCCGTGCGCTCGAAGAGCTGCAGGGCGGAGTCGAAGCGCAGCATCTCCTCCACGGCCAACCCGACGTCGGGGCCGGGCACCAGACCACGCCCGAGCATGGCCACGAGGCCGTTGCCGAAGACGTTGACCGACGCCTCGTGCCCGGCGTTGAGCAGCAGCACCACCGCGGCGACGACCTCGTCCTCGCTCAGCTCGGTGCTCACGAGGTCGCTCAGCAGGGCGTGGGCCGGGGCCCGCCGGCGCGACGCCGCGAGCTCGCGCACGAGCCCCGCGAACTCCTGCGCCGCCATTACCGCGGCCGCCGCCACGGCCGCGGAGGGTGCCGGCTCGTACATCCGCACGATGGCCTGGGACCAGCTCCGCAGGTCGTGCACGTGGGCCGCCGGTACGCCGAGGAGCTCGGCGATCACCAGCACCGGCAGCGGCTCGGCGTAGTCGCCGACGACGTCGAAGCCGGCCGGGTCGGTCTCGGCGAGCAGGCCTGCGGCCAGCTCGCGCACCCGGGGCCGCAGCCGTTCGACGTGACCGCGGCTGAAGGCCCGGGCCACGGGCCGGCGCAGCCTGGTGTGCTCGGGCGGTTCGTTCTCCATCATCTGGTTGCGGTGCAGCAGGTTGAACGGCTCGAGCTGGTCCCGGGGCTCGCGGTCGGTCCACAGCCGAGCCAGCCGTCGCTCGCGCTGCACCGCCCCGACCGCGGCGTGCGAGAAGCTCAACCAGCGCTCGGTGGGCTCGTGCCAGGCCACGGCGTGCCGGGACCGCTCCGCGGCGAAGAACGGGTACGGGTCGGCGACGACGTCGGGGTCGCTCAGGTCAAGCGAGGTCGTCGGGACCGAACGCATCCGGCAGCACCTCGTCCATGCCCCGGACCCCGGACACCGTCATCAGGAGCAGGTCACGCCCGCCGTTCTCGAACAGGAGCTGGCGACAGCGCCCGCACGGCATGATGACCGCGCCTTCACCGTTGACGCACACGAAGTGGGTGAGCCGGCCGCCACCGGTGAGGTGCAGCTGGCTGACCAGCCCGCACTCCGCGCACAGGGCGACGCCGTACGCCGCGTTCTCGACGTTGCAGCCCAGCACGAGGCGACCGTCGTCGACGAGCGCGGCCGCGCCCACCGGGAAGCCGGAGTACGGCGCGTACGCGTGGCCCATCGCCTCGACGGCCTGCGCCTGCAGGGCGGCCCAGTCGACCTGGTCGACCTGGTCGACCTGGTCGACCTGGTCGACCCCGGGACCCATGGACTCTGCGCTCGCCACGTCAGCCCGCGCTGCCCTTGCGGTAGACCTGTCCGTCGGCCGCGGGCATCCGCAACCGCTGGGAGGCGAAGGCCAGCACCAGCAGGGTGATGACGTAGGGGGTCATCGCGGTGAAGTCGCCCGGCACCTCGTCGATGAGGAAGTAGACCACCCCGATGACGACCCCGGCGAGCACGGTGAGCGCCGCGGCGCCCATCTGGCCCCGGCGCATCTGCCACAGCGCACCCAGCAGCGCCAGCACCGCGAGCGCGAGCAGCAGCGCGTGCACGGAGGTGCCGCCCTGGCGCAGGCCCAGGGTCTCGGTGTAGCCGAAGAGGCCGGAGCCCATCAGCAGCCCCCCGGGTCGCCAGTTGCCGAAGATCATCGCGGCCAGACCGATGTAGCCGCGACCGCCGGTCTGGCCGTCGCGGAACGTGCTGGAGGCGACCATGGCCAGGAACCCGCCCCCCCGGCCGGCCAGGCCCCCGGAGACCAGCACCGCGGTGAACTTGTAGCGCAGCACGTTGACGCCCAGGGACTCCGCAGCCGCCGGGCTCTCGCCGCACGCGCGCAGCCGCAGGCCGAACGGCGTGCGCCAGAGCACGAAGAAACTGGCCACCAGCAGGACGACAGCCAGCACCACCATCATCGACAGGTTGGTGCACAGCGCGCGAGCCAGGGCGGCCAGCTCGGAGACGAAGAAGACGTCGCGGCCCTCGACGTCCTGCAGCGCGTCGCTGAGCGGTCCGATGGTGATCGACTGCACGTCGGGCAGGGTCGGGGACTGCTTGGAGCCACCGCCCGGCAGACCGGTGAACGTGGCCGCGGCGAGGTAGGTGACCGCACCGAGGGCGATGATGTTGATGGCAACGCCGGAGATGATGTGGTCGACGCCGAAGACCACGGTCGCCACGGCGTGCACGAGGCCACCGATCATGCCGAGCGCGATGGCGCCGGCCACACCCCACCAGGGCCCGAAGTTGTACGCGAAGTACCCGGCACCGAAGCTGCCCAGGATCATCATGCCCTCGAGGCCGATGTTGACGACGCCCGCCCGCTCGGACCACAGCCCGCCCAGGCCGGCAAGCATGATCGGCACGGTCGCGATGATCGTGGCCGAGATCGTGCCCGACGAGACCAGGTCCTGGGCCCCGGTGACCACCTTGAGCAGCGAGAGGGCCAGGACGAGGAGTAGGAAGGCCAGCAGCGGCCAGTACGCCGGCAGCCGGCGACGGCGCCGCGGCTTGGGCTCCAGCACGGGTACGCCGGTGGCGGTGGCGGTGGCGGGGACGCTCATGCCGAGACCTCCTTCTCGGAGGTGTCGCGGCGCCCGGCGGGCTCGGCCGCGAGGGCTCGGGCCACGGCGTGCTGCTCGAGCCGGACGCCGTAGCGGCGGACCAGCTCGTAGCTGACGACGACGGTCAGGACGATGACGCCCTGGGTGATGTTGACGATGTCCGGTGAGACCCCGACCAGGATCTGCAGCGGGTTGGACTGCTCGTCGAGGAACGCGAAGAGCAGGGCGCCGAGGGCGATGCCGATGGGGTGGTTGCGGCCGAGCAGCGCGATGGCGATGCCGGCGAAGCCCAGACCGGGCTGGAAGGTGGAGCCGTAGGTGAAGGAGCTGCCGAACAGGATCGGCATCCCGACCAGGCCCGCGACGGCACCCGAGATCAACATCGCGGAGATGGTCATCTTCTTCACGCTGATGCCGCTGGCGATCGCCGCGGTGCTCGACTGGCCGGTGGCCCGGAGGTCGAAGCCGAAGCGGGTCCGGTTGAGCATGAACCAGTAGGCCAGGCCGACGAGGGCCGCGATCACCACGAACCCGTAGACCTCGGTGCTGGGGCCGTCCCCGATCGAGAGGTTGGGGATCCGCGAACCCTCGGGGACCTCCTTGGTGTTGAG
The DNA here is from genome assembly GCA_026786275.1 of Nocardioides sp. GTDB lineage: Bacteria > Actinomycetota > Actinomycetes > Propionibacteriales > Nocardioidaceae > Nocardioides. The sequence continues at coordinate 4,859 of JAJAYJ010000095.1, forward strand.
GCTGTTGCTGCCCGGCTCGGCGACGGCCGCCTTGCGCAGCAGGTAGGCCACGACGCTGATCGAGATGAAGTTCAGCATGATCGTCGAGATCACCTCGCTGACCCCGCGGGTGGCGCGCAGCACCCCGGCGATGCCCGCCCAGGCCGCGCCCACGGCCATCGCGGCCATCAGGGCGAGCAGGGTGTTGAGGAACCCCGGCAACCAGGCCTCGCCGGCCACGACGGCCGCGACGAACGCAGCGGTGCGGTACTGGCCGTCGACCCCGATGTTGAAGAGGTTCATCCGGAAGCCGATCGCCACCGCGACCCCGGAGAGGTACAGCACGGTGGCGTTGTTGATGATGTTGGCCAGGTTGCGGGTCTCGGGGACCGAGAGGATCGTGCTCCAGACCTCGCCCACCGGGTCACCGGCGAGCACCAGCACCAGGCTGGTGATCGCGAAGGCCGCCACCAGGGCCAGCGCGGGCGCGCCGAGCCGCAGCACCAGCGTGACCAGGCGGGGGTCCGTGCGGGTCGCTCGGGTGGGCGTGACGGTGTTCATGCGTCCTCTCCTGCACCGGTCATCGCGGAACCGAGTCGTGGGGGCGTCAGGTCGTGCGGGTCGAACGTGGCGACGAACCGCCCCCGCAGGATGACCTCGATGCGGTCCGAGAGCCCGATCAGCTCGTCGAGGTCAGCCGAGATCAGCAGCACCGCGAGACCCCGGCGGCGGGCGTTCTTGATGTGGGTCCAGATCGCGGCCTGGGCGCCGACGTCGACGCCACGGGTCGGGTGGGCGGCGATCAGCAGGATGGGGTCGCCGCTCATCTCGCGGCCCACGATCAGCTTCTGCTGGTTGCCGCCGGACAGGGCACGGGCGAGCACGTCGGGCCCGGGCGTGCGGACGTCGTACTCGGCGATGATCCGCTCGGTGTCGCTGCGGGCGGCCTGCTTGTCGATCAGGCCGTGCCGGGCGCTGGGCGGCCGGTTCTGGTGGCCCAGGACGCGGTTCTCCCACAGCGGGGAGTCCAGCAGCAGGCCGTGGCGCTGCCGGTCCGCGGGCACGTAGCCGACCCCGCTCTCACGGCGCTCCCGGGTCGAGAGGCCGGAGAGGTCCTTGTCGGCCAGCACGATCGAGCCCGTCGCCCCGCTCCGCATCCCCATGATCGCCTCGACCAGCTCGGCCTGGCCGTTGCCCTCCACCCCGGCGATCCCCAGCACCTCGCCACGGTGGATGTCGAAGGTGATGTCCTCCAGCAGCGGACGCCCCTCGGGGCTGGGCAGGCCGAGGTGCTGGACGCTGAGCAGCACCTCGTCGGTGACCGTGGAGGTCTCGGTGCTGGGCGAGGGTAGCTCGGAGCCCACCATCAGCTCGGCGAGCTGGCGGGCCGTGGTGCCGGCGGGGTCGACGGTCCGCACGGTGGTGCCGCGCCGGATCACGGTGATCTCGTCGGCGACCGCGAGCACCTCGTCGAGCTTGTGGGAGATGAAGATGACCGAGAGGCCCTCGCTCTTGAGCTCGCGCAGGTTGTCGAACAGTTCGTCGACCTCCTGGGGCACCAGGACCGCGGTGGGCTCGTCGAGGATGAGCACCCGGGCCCCCCGGAAGAGCACCTTGAGGATCTCCACGCGCTGGCGGGCGCCGACGCCGAGGTCCTCGACGAGACGGTCCGGCTCGATGTCGAGACCGTACGCCTCGGAGATCCGGGCGATCTCGCGGCGGGCGGCGCCACCGATGCCGTGCTGCTTCTCAGCACCCAGGACGACGTTCTCCAGCACAGTGAGGTTGTCGGCGAGCATGAAGTGCTGGAAGACCATCCCGACGCCGGCCTTGATCGCGTCGGCCGGTGAGCCGAGGGACACGACCTCGCCGTTGATCTCGATGGTGCCGGCGTCGGGGCGCTGCACGCCGTACAGGATCTTCATCAGGGTCGACTTGCCGGCACCGTTCTCCCCCACGACCGCGTGGATGGTGCCCCGACGCACGTCGATGTTGATGTCGTCGTTGGCGATGACACCGGGGAACCGCTTGCCGATGCCGCGCAGCCGGACCGCGACCGCTGCGGGGTCGGTGCTGTCGCTCACCGGGGCGGGTGCGGAGCTGGACACGTCGAGGTGACCCCCTGGTCAGGTGGGCGTGCCGGAGCCGGCTCCGGACGCGAGTTCGAGCGAACGCTACTCGGTGGGAATGAAAAACGGCGCTGCGGGCGCGCGCTGTCCGCGCGCACCCGCAGCCCCGTGGTCGTGCGAGGTCAGACCGGTGTGGTCCGGGGTCGATCAAGGGGTCGATCAGGGGGTCGTCGGGACCGTGATCTCGCCGTCGATGATCTGCTGCTTGAACTCGTCGAGCTGGTCGGCGATGTCGTCGACCTGGCCACCGCTGGTGGAGTAGCCCACGCCGTCGACCGCGAGGTCGTAGGTGGTGGTGCCGGAGGGGAAGGTCCCGCCGTCGACCTCGGTGAGGTACTCGAGAACCGCGACGTCGACGTTCTTGAGCATCGAGGTCATGATCACGTCCTGCACGGAGGGGTCGGCCGTCTCGAACTGGTCGGAGTCGACACCAATCGCCAGCGCGCCGGCCTCGGACGCGGCCTCGAAGACGCCGCCACCCGAGCCGCCCGCAGCGTGGTAGACGATGTCGGCGCCGCCGTCGAACATGCCCTGCGCCGCCGTCTTGCCCTTGGCGGGGTCACCGAAGCCGGAGAAGTCCGGCACCTGGGTGAGGTAGGTCGAGTCGATCTGGATGTCGGGGTTGACCGCCTCGGCGCCGGCTGCGTACCCGGCCTCGAACTTCTGGATCAGCGGGGTCTCGACGCCACCGACGAAGCCGATCTGGCCGGACTCCGACTTGAGCGCAGCGGCCGCGCCGACCAGGAACGAGCCCTGCTCCTCGGCGAAGACCAGGCCCGCGACGTTCTCGGCCTCGATGCTCGAGTCGTCGATGATCGCGAAGTGCACATCGGGGTACTCGGCCGAGACCTTCGTCAGGGCCGGGGCGTAGGCGAAGCCCACGGCGATGACCGGGTCGTAGCCGGCCTCGGCGAAGGTACGCAGGCGCTCCTCGCGGGCGCTCTCGGCCTCGCCGTCCTCGGCCTCGGCCTCGTCGGAGGTCATGCCGAACTCCTCGATCGCCTGGTCGAGACCGGCGGCGGCGGAGTCGTTGAAGGACTGGTCCCCACGACCGCCCACGTCGTAGGCCATGCCCACCTTGATGTCGGAGCTGGCCCCGCTACCACCGGAGGCGTCGTCACTGGCTGTGCCGCCGCTGTCGTCACTGCCACAGGACGTCGCGGCGAGCGACAGGATCCCGGCGGTGAACAGTGCTGCGAGCTTGTTGCTGCGGCGCAAGACGCCTCCTTCAGGTGCAGGGGACGCCCCGTGTCGGGCGTCGATTTCAGGAGAACAGTAGGGCCATCGGGGCGTCCGATCGATCCCGTGACGAAGTTGTTACCGACTTGGTGTCGGTTCCCCTGCACGGGTGTGCCGCGTGGGGTCAGGACCCGGCCAGCACGGTCGCGGCCGCCTCGGCCAGGAGGCGCGCCCCGATGCCGATGGCGCGCTCGTCCACGACGAGGTTGCCCTGGTGTAGGTCGTACGTCGCACCGCCCGGCGTCCGCGTGCCCAGCCGCATCATCGCGCCCGGCACCGTGTCGAGGTACCAGCCGAAGTCCTCACCGCCCAGGCTCTGCGGGGCGGCCACCTCACCGTCGGCGCCGACCACCGCCGCCACCGCGCGGGCAAGCACCTCGTTGGCCTCGGCGTCGTTGACCACGGGCGGCACGCCGCGCTGGTATTCGACGACCGCGCGCACGCCGTAGGGCCGCACGATGTCGGCCACCGCCTCGCGGACCATGCCTTCGCACTCGGCCCAGGCGACCGCGTCGAGGATGCGTACGGTGCCCGCGACCATGCCGGAGCCGGGGATCACGTTGGGGGCCGCGCCCGCGCGCACCATGCCCCACACCACGCTGACCCCGGCGCGGGGATCCATCCGTCGCGACATCACGGCCGGCAGCTCGGTGGTCACCTTGGCCAGGGCGAAGGTCAGGTCACCGGTCAGGTGCGGGCGCGAGGTGTGGCCACCGGTGCCCTCGAGGCGGACCTCGACCCGGTCCGCGGCGCTGGTCAGGGGCCCGAGGCGCAAGCCGACCTGGCCGACGTCGATGCCCGGGTCGCAGTGCAGCGCGAACACCCGCTCGACGTCGGCGAGCACGCCCTGGGCCATCAGCCGCAGCGCTCCCCCGGGCATCACCTCCTCGGCGGGCTGGAACAGCAGCCGCACCCGGGTGGGCAGCAGGCCGGCCGCGTGCACCTCGGCCAGCGCGAGCGCGGCACCGACCAGGGCCGTGGTGTGTACGTCGTGGCCGCAGGCGTGGGCCACGCCGGGCACGGTGCTGGCCCAGGGGTCCCGGGTCAGGTCGTCGACGGGCAGGGCGTCCATGTCGGCACGCAGCGCGATCCGGGGACCGGCGCTGCCCAGGTCGGCCACCAGCCCGGTGTCGTCGGCGCGGGTCACCAGCCAGCCGGAGCCCTCGAGCCGAGCGGCCACCACGTCGGTGGTGCGCGACTCCTGCCAGGACAGCTCGGGGTGGGCGTGCAGGTCGCGGCGCAGCTCGACCAACTCGTCGGCGTGCTTCTCGACAACGTCGGCGATCAGGCGGGAGGTCTCGAGGGTCATGGGAGAGCCGAATCTACCGGGCGCGTGCACCGACCGGGCAGGCGCTCGGTCCGCGACAGGACGGGTGCGCAGGCAGCCGCCTAACGGCGGTCGTAGGCCGCCAGGATCTGGTCGGCGGCGATCGTCGCGGGCAGCTCGCCAGCCAGGACCTGGCTCCGGACCCGCTCGCGCAGCTCACGCACGCCCGGCGAGTGCCGCAACCGCTGGTCGAGCTCGTCGCGGACCAGCGCCCAGGTGAACTCCAGCTGCTGCTCGGCCCGCTTGCGGGCCAACCCGACCTCGCCGAGGTGCTCGCGGTGCGCCAGCACCCGCTGCCACAGGTCGTCGACCCCGACGTCGGTGAGACCCGAGCAGGTCACCACCGGGGGCGCCCACTCGCCGTGACCGCGCACCATCCGCAACGCGCCAGCCAGGTCACGGGCCGCCGCCCTGGCCTCGGTCTCCCGGTCGCCGTCGGCCTTGTTGACCGCGATCACGTCGCTGATCTCGAGGATGCCCTTCTTGATGCCCTGCAGCTGGTCGCCGGTGCGGGCCAGGGTCAGGAACAGGAAGGTGTCGACCATCCCGGCCACGGTCACCTCGGACTGCCCGACCCCGACGGTCTCCACCAGCACCACGTCGTACGACGCCGCCTCGAGCACCGCCATCGCCTGCACGGTCGCGCGAGCCACCCCGCCGAGCGTGCCCGCGGCCGGGCTGGGCCTGATGAACGCGGCCGGGTCGACCGCGAGCCGACCCATCCGCGTCTTGTCGCCCAGCACCGAGCCACCCGTGCGCGCCGACGACGGGTCGACCGCGAGCACCCCGACCCGGTGCCCGGCCGCGGTCAGGCGGGTGCCCAGGGCCTCGATGAACGTGGACTTGCCGACCCCCGGCACGCCGGAGATACCGACCCGCACGCTGCGGACACCCGGGGCGGCGCCGGCACTCGCGGCGAGCTCGGTGAGCAGCTCGCGCGCCAGCACCCGGTGCTCGCGGCGCGACGACTCGACGAGCGTGATCGCCTGCGAGACCTGCGCGCGCCGGCCGGCCCGGGTGCCCTCAACAAGGGTGGCGACGTCAGGCACGACAGGTTTCGAGGCTCGTCGTCAAGGCTCCTCGCACCTCAACCACCGTCGTGGCGGAGCTGCTCGCGCAGCTTCGCGAGCAGGTCGAGGGCGGACTCGGCGATCACCGTGCCGGGCAGGAACACCGCGGCCGCCCCCATCTCGCGCAGCGTGGGCACGTCGTCGGGCGGGATGACGCCCCCGATCACGACCATGATGTCGGCTCGACCCTGCTCGGCCAGGGCAGCTCTCAGGGCGGGCAGCAGCGCGAGGTGGCCGGCGGCCAACGAGGAGACCCCGACGATGTGCACGTCGGCGTCGACCGCCTGCTGGGCGACCTCCTCGGGGGTCGAGAACAGCGGACCCACATCGACGTCGAACCCCATGTCGGCGAAGGCCGACACGATCACCTTCTGGCCCCGGTCGTGCCCGTCCTGGCCCATCTTGGCCACCAGGATCCGCGGGCGGCGACCCTCCGCCTCTCCGAACTCCGCGGTCGCGTCGAGCACCTGGCGCACCAGCGCGCTGCCGGACCCGTCGTTGCTGAGCCCTGACTCGTCCCTGAACACGCCGCTGATCGTACGGATCACCGCCTGGTGGCGGCCGTAGACCTTCTCCAGGGCGTCCGAGATCTCCCCCACGGTGGCCTTGGCGCGGGCCGCGTCGACGGCCAGGGCCAGCAGGTTGCCGTCCAGGGAGTCCCGCGCCGGGCCGCGTGCGGCGGAGGCGGTCAGCGCCTCCAGCGAGCGTCGTACGTCGTCGTCGTCGCGCTCGGCGCGCAGCCGCTCGAGCTTGGCGACCTGCTGGCGGTAGACGTCGTCGTTGTCGACCCGGAGCACGTCGAGCGGGTCCTCGGCCGTAAGCCGGTAGGTGTTGACCCCGATCACCTTCTGGGCGCCCGAGTCGATACGCGCCTGGGTCCTGGCCGCGGCCTCCTCGATGCGCATCTTGGGGATGCCCTGCTCGATCGCCTTCGCCATCCCGCCGGCCTGCTCGGCCTCGCAGATGTGGGCCCAGGCCTTCTCGGCCAGGTCGTGGGTCAGCCGCTCGATGTAGTAGGAGCCCGCCCACGGGTCGATGGTGCCCGTGGTGCCGCTCTCCTGCTGCAGCAGGAGCTGGGTGTTGCGGGCGATCCGGGCCGAGGAGTCGGTGGGCAGCGCGATCGCCTCGTCGAGAGCGTTGGTGTGCAGCGACTGCGTATGGCCCTGGGTCGCGGCCATCGCCTCGATGCAGGTGCGCCCGACGTTGTTGTGGACGTCCTGCGCGGTCAGGCTCCAGCCGCTGGTCTGGCAGTGGGTGCGCAGGCTCAGCGACTTCGGGTCCTGCGGGTCGAACTGTCGCACCAGCCGCGACCACAGGGCCCGGGCCGCGCGGAGCTTGGCGACCTCCATGGAGAAGTTCATCCCGATGGCCCAGAAGAAGCTCAGGCGGGGCGCGAACGCATCGATGCTCATGCCGGTGTCCAGCCCGGCCCGGATGTACTCCACGCCGTCGGCCAGGGTGTAGGCCAGCTCCAGGTCGGCCGTGGCCCCGGCCTCCTGAATGTGGTAGCCCGAGATCGAGATGGAGTTGAAGCGCGGCATCCTGGCCGAGGTGTAGCTGAAGATGTCCGAGATGATCCGCATGCTCGGCGCCGGCGGATAGATGTAGGTGTTGCGGACCATGAACTCCTTGAGGATGTCGTTCTGAATGGTCCCGGCGAGCTGCTCCGGCTTCACGCCCTGCTCCTCGGCGGCCGCGACGTACATGGCCAGCACCGGCAGCACCGCGCCGTTCATGGTCATCGACACCGACATCTCGTCGAGCGGGATGCCCTCGAAGAGGGTGCGGGTGTCGTAGATCGAGTCGATGGCCACCCCGGCCATGCCGACGTCGCCGCGCACCCGGGGGTGGTCGGAGTCGTAGCCGCGGTGGGTGGCCAGGTCGAAGGCGACCGAGAGGCCCTTCTGGCCGGCCGCGAGGTTGCGGCGGTAGAAGGCGTTGGACGCCTCGGCGGTCGAGAAGCCGGCGTACTGACGGATGGTCCAGGGCTGGGTGGTGTACATCGTGGGGTAGGGCCCGCGCAGGAACGGGCTCAGGCCGGGCCAGGTGTCGAGGGCGTCGAGGCCCTCGAGGTCCTCAGGCCCGTACGACGCCTTGATCTCGATGCCCTCGGGCGACAGCCACGGCTGCGGTGCGTCGTCGTCGAACTCCATCGACCAGCTCGGCGACTCCAGGGGAAGTCCCGCGAAGCTCTCCGGCACGCTCATGTCAGTTTCTCCCTCGTCCGGGTCAGGAAGTCCAGGGCGTCGATCCCGGTGGCGCAGGAGTCGTCGCTGAAGTCGGTGGGCCCGCCCGCGACCACCACGTGCGTGGCCCCGGCGGCCCGCAACCCCTCAGCGGCGGCCGCACCCCACTCGGCGTACGCCGCATCGCTGCCGGCCAGGCAGACCACGGCGTGGCGCCCGGCCGACTCGTGGGCCGCCAGCAGCTCGCCGACGTCGGCCGTCGCGCCGGCTGCGTCGACGGCGACCCCGCCGGCCGCGAACAGGTTGGTCGCGAAGGTGGCCCGGGCGGTGTGCGCGGCCACGGGACCGAGGGTGGCCAGGAAGACGGGGGCCTCGGCGGGCTCGGCCCGCAGCGCCTCGAAGCTCGCGCCGTAGCGACGCACCTGCGGTGCGAGCGGGTCCGGTTCACGCCGCGGCAGGTCCTGGGCGAGGTCCGGGAACTCGGTGAGGCCGGTGATCGGCCGGGTCCGTCTCGCGACCTGCTCCTCGCGTCGCGCGCGGGTAGAGGCGATCGCCTCGTCGAGCGGCTCACCGTCCTCGATCCGGCCGAAGAGGCCCCAGGCCACCCGGGCCAGGTCGTCGGTCAGCTTCTCGACGGCGTAGGAACCACCGGCCGGGTCGGCCACCCGGGCCAGGTGCGCCTCCGAGATCAGCAGGGCCGAGGTGTTGCGGGCCACCCGGCGCCCCAGCACGTCGGGCAGCCCCAGGGGGCTGTCGAAGGGCAGCACGGTCACCGCGTCGGCGCCCCCGACACCGGCGGCGAACGCGGCCACCGTGGTGCGAACCATGTTGACCTGCGGGTCGTAGGCGCTCATCATCGCCCGGCTGGTGACCGCGTGCTGGCGCTGCCGGGTCCACCGCTGCGGGCTCGCCCCGCTCAGCTCGAGCACTCGGGCCCAGAGCCGGCGGGCGGCGCGCAGCTTGGCGATCTGCGCGAACTGCTCGTCGGTCACGGCGAAGCGGAACTCGACCAGGTCGGCCGCGGCGTCGACGCTGGTCCCGTCCGCGGTCAGCACCCTCAGCACCCGGGTGCCCACGGCCAGGGCGTGGGCCAGCTCCTGGGCGTCGGAGGCCCCCTGGTCGTGCACGACGGTGGCGTCCACGACGACCCCGAGCACCCCGGCCCCGCGCGCCAGTGCCGCGGCCGCGAGCAGTACGTCGTCCGGGGCCTGGCCGTCGACCCCCAGGTTGGTGCCGGGCGCGGGCACGGTGGACCCCACGTGGTCGAGGTACGCCCGCGCCGCGGCGAGCGGGTCGGTGCGCGACTCCAGCACCACGGGCGCCAGGTCGAGCAGCACGCCCTCGAGCAGGGTGTCGAGGTCGTCGACACCGCCCAGGGTCAGCCACAGCGACGTCACGCCGCCCTCGAGGTCGACCAGGGCCTGGTCATGGGCGGTGCGCACGTCGAGGACCGAGAGCTGGGACCGGATGTCCCAGTCGCCCTGCCGGGTCGGGCGTCCGGTGGTGGCCAGGGCGTCGAGCAGGTCGGGGGTGCCGAGGGGAGCGACCTCGATGCCGTCGAGCGTGGTGCGGGTCAGCTTCTGCCACACCAGGTCGTCTGGGTCGTCGTCACGCATCCGTCGGGCCTTGCGCAGCACCGCAGCGCTGGAGCGCTCCCAGTCGGTGCGCGTGTGCACGTCCTCGGGGGCGGCCAGGGCGAGGGTGCCCTGCGCGGGCTCGAACTCGGTGGGCTCGTCGAGCCCGCCTTCCACCTCAGTCATGCCCGAACCCTAGCCTCGGGCTTTCACCGATCGGCGCCTGGGTCGGCGCGTTTTTGAACTGGAAAGTGCTCCTGACCTGGGACAATAGAGATTCTCTAGGTCCAAATCGGCACAGTTCAAGGAGCACCTTCCAGGTGAAGAAGAATACGGGTTTCTATCCCCGCGTCCAGGTCGACACGGCACCAGTGCCCGCGGTCGCCCAAGCTGGTGGTGTCACGCTCACCGAGACGATCGCGGTGAGCGGCCTGGGTGCCGGGCTGCAGGCCACGTTGTCGCCGTGGCGCAGGCAGTACGCGGTCCACGACCCGGCCAAGGTCCTCCTCGACCTTGCGTTGACGTTGGCGTTGGGCGGGGAGCACCTCGCCGACGTTGCAGTGATCCGCGCCGAGCCGGCCCTGCACGGGCTGGTGGCCTCCGACCCGACGATCTCGCGCACGATCGATGCCCTCGCCACCGACGCGGACGCGGTGTTGAACGCAATCGACGGTGCCCTGAGTGTGCCCGCGCGAAGGCCCGTGCACGGGCCTGGGCGATGGCCGGCAAGGACGCCCCCGACCACGGTGCGGATGCGAAACAGCCGGTGATCATCGACTTGGATGCGACCCTGGTGGGCGCACACTCCTAGAAAGAGCAAGCAGCACGGACGTGGAAGAAGGGTTCGGGTTCCACCCCCTGTGCTCGTTCCTCGACCACGGCCACCAGGGAACCGGGGAGCCGTTGGCGACCCTGTTGAGGGCCGGGAACGCCGGGTCGAACACCGCTGCGGACCACATCGCGGTCACCAAGCAGGCACTGGAGCAACTGCCCACCCACCGCGTCGGGCACCGCCCCGGGCGCCGGGTGATGATCCGCACCGACGGTGCCGGTGCAACACATGCGTTCCTCGACTACCTGGCCGCCCAACGAGTGTCCTACTCGATCGGCTTTGCCCTGCCGACGAACACCGCTGACCTGCTCGAACTAATTCCCAGCGAGGTCTGGGCGCCGGCGTACAACGCCGACGGTGAGGTCCGTGACGGTGCCTGGGTCGCCGAGCTCACCGACCTCATGAACCTCGGATCCTGGCCGGACGGGATGCGGGTCATCGCCCGCAAGGAACGGCCCCACCCCGGTGCGCAGCTGAGGATCACCGACGTCGACGGCCTCAGGGTGACTGCGTTCGTCACCAACACCACCCGCGGGCAGCTCGCCGACCTCGAGTTGCGCCACCGTAGACGGGCCCGCTGCGAGGACCGGATCCGCAACACCAAAGACACCGGCCTACGAGCGTTGCCGCTCCACGACTTCGCCCAGAACCAGGTCTGGTGCGCCACCATCGCCCTGGCCGGCGACATCGTCGCCTGGATGCAGATGCTCGGACTCCACCACACCGAAGCCCGACGGTGGGAACCCAAGAGACTCCGGATGCGCCGGTTCACCGTCCCAGCAACCCTGACCACCAGCGCACGGACCATCCGGCTCCGCGTCGCCGACAAAGCGCCCTGGGCCCACCTCGTCGAGGCCGCCGTCAGCCGTCTACGCCAGCTCGCCCAGCAGCCCCGCATCAACTCGGCCGCACCCGGCTGACCCGGGCAGCACGTACCCATCCACCAACCCGAGGAACCCAGCCACACGGAACTGGCGAGACCGAGACGACACTCGGCGAACTGTCCTACCCACCTGACACAATCACCCAACAACCAAGCCGACCGAGGCCCGCGAGCACGATCAACGGGCCTATGAAATTTCGAGGCTAGGGATAGCACCGTGACGAGGGCCACCGAGTGTGACTTTCTCAATGCTCTCGCTGCCCCGCCTGCCACTCGTCGGCCAACACGGCGTAGGACAGGCCGTCCAGCCACTGCCCCGAGCGGTGCAGCGAGTCGCGCACCGTGTGGGCCTCGCGGCGCATCCCACCCGTTCCATCAGGCGCCACGACGCGGTGGTGTCGGCGAAGCAGTGCGCCACCACGCGTCGCAGTCCCAGCGTCTCGAAGCACAGCCCGATCAGCGCGGCGACCGCCTCGGTGGCCAGAGCCCGTCCGGTGTACGCCGGGTCCAGCACCCGGCCCAGCTCGGCCTGCACCCCGGCCGTCGGCTCGCTCGCCTCGGCCTGCCCCCACGCGTCCTGGACCGAGAGCATCCGGTCGCCGACCACCCGGCACTCGTGCTCGACCACCAGGGTCGTGGCCAGCCGCACCGGGTCGGCCCAGAGCCAGTGGAAGTCCTCGGTGGTGATCGGTGCGCGGGTGATCCACTCGTGCACCTGCGGCAGCCGGCGGAAGCCGAAGACCGCCTCCTCGTCCTCGGCCCGCGCCCCACGCAGGGCCAGCCGCTCGGTGCACACCGGCCAGTCGACCCGGCTCAGGTGCGCGATCAAGGACTGCATCCCGGCTCCTTCGGCTCATCAGCGGCTGACCAGCGGTCGTCGAGGAACTCCCCGTCGAAGGTGACGACCACGCGGTCTCCGTCCGGGTCACCGCGACGGGCGACGTCGACCTCGACGTTGATCGCACTCATGGTCCCATCGCCGAGCTCCTCGTGGATCGACGCCCTGAGCGCCGGACCGTAGACGGCCAGCGCCTCGTGGAACCGGTCGACCGTCGGGTCGGAGGCGAGATCGGGGTCAGCCACCCGGGGTCGGTTGCTGACGCAGGGCCTCGGCCAACCTCCTCGGGCCCAGCGCGCCGACGGAGGCCGGCCTCGCCGTCCTGCCCCGGCGCGGCGTCCCGGCGTCGCGCTCGGACGGGCCGCACCATGACCCGGTGGCCCGCCTCCTGCTCCTCAACGGCCCGCCCGGCATCGGCAAGTCGACGATGGCGACCCGCTGGGCGAACGAGCACCCCGGCGTCCTGAGCTGCGACATCGACGTGCTGCGCAGCCTGGTCGGCGGGGTCGACCTGCTGGCCGCTGGTGAGCTGATCCGGCCCGCGGCCCTGGCCATGATCACCGCCTACCTGGAGTCCGGCCACGACGTGGTGCTGCCGCGACTGCTAACGCGTCTCGAGGAGCTGGAGAGGTTCGAACGGGCGGCGAGAATCGCCGGGGCCGCGTTCGTCGAGTCCCTGCTGATGGACACGGAGAAGGCCAGCATCGAGAGGTTCCACCGTCGCGGCGGGCCGGATGCCGACCCGGGCAGCTGGCCCGCCCGGGTCCGGGCCCAGGTGGCCGCCGAGGGTGGTGACGACCTCTTGGCCGACTGCCACCGCCGGCTCCTGATGCTGCTCGCCGCGCGACCGGCCACGGTCCTCGTCGACAGCGTCGCGGGTGACCTGGACGGCACCTACCGGGTCCTGGTCTCCCTGGTCGACGGGTCCTGAGCCGTTCACCGGGTCGCCACCCAGACGCCACGCCGGGGCCACGCGCCTGCTGCCCACCGCTCGTGGGCATGGGTCAGCCTCGCCCCATGAGGTCGCTGCGGGTCACCCTGGTCGCGGAGTGTTTCTACCCCGCCGTCGACGGCACCACGACCATGGTCAAGGCCGTCGCGGACCGGCTCGTCGACACCGGGCACACGGTCGAGATCATCGCCCCGGGCCCGGGCCTCGCCAGCTACCGCGGCTGCGCCGTGCGCCGGATCAGCCCGTTGAGCGGGCCGGGGGCCCAGGTCCGCGACGCGCTGGCCGCCTTCGTCCCGGACGCCGTGCAGGTCACGGGAGCCGGGAGCATCGCCACCCTCGGTCGCAAGGCCCTGAAGTACGCACGTCGACAGCAGATCCGCTCGGTGGTGGTGCAGACCTCCCCGGTCGCCGACCTGCTGTGGGACCAGTGGCGGGCCAAGGTGGCCGACCGAGCCGCCCGGGTCCTGGTCACCGCGCCCTGGCTGGTCGACACGATGGCCCGGCAGGGCGCCGCGGTCGACCTGTGGCTCCCGGGCGTCGACACCTCCGCCTTCTCGCCGGGCCTGCGCGACTCCTGGCTCCACGACTCCTGGGCCCGCGCCAGGGCGGCCGCCGGTCCCCTGGTCGTCGTCGGCTACGTCGGCAGCCTGCACAAGCGCCACGGCGTACGGCGCCTCGCCGAGCTCGCGGACCTGCCGGGGACCCGGTTGGTGGTCGTCGGCGACGGCCCTCAGCGCGGGTGGCTGCAGCACCGGCTGCCGGGCGCCAGGTTCGTCGGTGAGCTCGGCACCGGCGACCTGGCGGTGGCGATGTCCTCGCTCGACGTGCTCGTGCACCCCGGTGAGCAGGAGACGTGCTGCCACGCCCTGCGCGAGGCGGCCGCGAGCGGCGTGCCCGTGGTGGCCCCGCGCTCGGGGGGCGCCGGTGACCTGGTTCGCAGCCTGGAGACGGGGCTGCTCTACGACCCCGCGGAGCCGGGCGGACTCGTCCGTGCGGTGTCGGCGGTGGTGCGCGACCGGCACCGCGCCCTGATGGGGGTCCACGCCCGGGACCTGGCCACGGCCCGCACCTGGCGTGACGCGGTGGACGAGCTGGTGCTGGAGCACCTGCGCCACCTCCCCTCGGATGACCCCCTGCTGGCGTCCTCCCGGTAGGCTTGAGCGCGTGGGTGAGGCGGCCCGCACCGGCCCGGACGGGGCATTTGTCACATGCCCGGGTGATCCGCGCGCCCCCGCCGGGCGGTACCGTCTGGACCGTGGCAACCACGACTCTCGTCAAGGGTGCGCGCGCGACGCGCTCGACCATTGCGATCAAGCTGGCCATGGCCGTCAGCGGCTTCGTCTTCATCGGATTCGTGCTGGCGCACATGTACGGCAACCTCAAGGCCTTCGCGGGCCACGACTCGTTCAACGAGTACGCCGAGCACCTGCGCACGATCGGTGAGCCCATCCTGCCCGAGTCGGGCCTGCTGTGGATCCTGCGTCTCGGGCTGGTCGCGAGCCTGGTCGTGCACGTCAGCGCCGCGGTCTGGCTGTGGCGCCGCGCCCAGTCGGCCCGCACCGTGAAGTACGAGGTCACCAAGCGCCGCCACTCCTCGCTGTCCTCGCGCACCATGCGCTGGGGCGGGCTGACGATCCTGGTCTTCCTGGTCTGGCACCTCCTCAACTTCTCGATCGTCAAGGTCAACCCGGCCGGTGGCGCGACGAACGACCCCTACAACCTGCTCGTGGACACCTTCGACGTGTGGTGGATGTCGCTGATCTACCTGATCGCGATGGGCGCCCTCGCGATGCACCTGCACCACGGCACCTGGAGTGCCCTCCAGACCCTCGGTCTCACCGGCACCGCCTCTGCCCGGTCCCGCGCCAAGACGGCCGGCTGGATCGTCGCGGTCGTGGTCGCCGGCGGTTACTCCCTCGTCCCCCTGGGCGTCCTCTTCGGCGTCATCACGAAGTAAGGAGCAGTAGACATGGCCACCACCAAGAGCAAGGGTGCGGACATCTCCACGCCGCCCAAGGCACAGACCTCCGACGACGCCCACGGCTACTACGACCCGGCGTCCGCGCCGCTGATCGACGCCAAGGAGCCGACCGGCCCGATCGCGGAGCGCTGGACGCAGCGCAAGATGGACAACCGACTGGTCAACCCGGCCAACCGTCGCAAGCTCGACATCATCATCGTCGGTACCGGACTGGCCGGCGGCGCCGCCGCGGCCACGCTCGGCGAAGCCGGCTACAACGTGAAGTCGTTCTGCTACCAGGACTCCCCCCGCCGGGCGCACTCGATTGCGGCCCAGGGCGGCATCAACGCCTCCAAGAACTACAAGGAGGACGGCGACTCCACCTACCGGCTCTTCTACGACACCGTGAAGGGCGGCGACTACCGCTCACGGGAGTCCAACGTCTACCGCCTCGCCGAGGTCAGTACCAACATCATCGACCAGTGCGTGGCCCAGGGCGTCCCGTTCGCCCGTGAGTACGGCGGCCTGCTCGACAACCGCTCCTTCGGCGGCGTGCAGGTCTCCCGCACGTTCTACGCCCGTGGGCAGACGGGTCAGCAGCTCCTCCTCGGTGCCTACTCCGCCCTCGAGCGCCAGGTCGCGGCCGGCACCGTGTCGACGTACACCCGGCACGAGATGCTCGAGCTGGTGATGGTCGACGGCAAGGCGCGCGGGATCATCGCCCGCGACATGGTCACCGGTGAGATCGAGACCCACCTCGCCGACGTGGTGGTGCTCGCCTCCGGCGGGTACGGCAACGTCTTCTACCTCTCGACCAACGCCATGGGCTGCAACGTCACCGCGACCTGGCGCGCGCACCGCAAGGGCGCCCTGATGGCGAACCCCTGCTACACGCAGATCCACCCGACCTGCATCCCGGTCTCCGGCGAGCACCAGTCGAAGCTGACCCTGATGTCGGAGTCGCTGCGCAACGACGGCCGGATCTGGGTGCCGAAGAGCCAGGAGGACTGCGACAAGGACCCCCGCGACATCCCGGAGGAGGACCGCGACTACTACCTGGAGCGGATCTACCCCGCGTTCGGGAACCTGGTGCCCCGCGACATCGCCTCCCGCCAGGCCAAAAACATGTGCGACGAGGGTCGCGGAGTCGGCCCGATGGTGGGCGACTTCCGCCGCGGGGTCTACCTCGACTTCGCCGACGCCATCGCCCGGTTGGGCAAGGACGGCATCCAGGAAAAGTACGACAACCTCTTCGACATGTACGAGCGGATCACCGGCGAGGACCCCTACGAGGTCCCGATGCGGATCTACCCGGCCGTGCACTACGTCATGGGTGGGTTGTGGGTGGACTACAACCTGCAGTCCAACATCGAGGGCCTGTTCGTGACCGGGGAGGCCAACTTCTCCGACCACGGCGCCAACCGGCTCGGGGCCTCGGCGCTGATGCAGGGTCTGGCGGACGGCTACTTCGTGCTGCCCAACACCATCCGTGACTACCTCGCCGACGCGCCCTTCGACAAGATCGACGAGTCGCACCCGGCGGTGGTGCAGGCCCGCGCGTCGGTCGAGGAGCGGATCAACACCTTCCTGTCCATCAAGGGCACCCGCTCGGCCGACAGCTACCACAAGGAGCTCGGCCACATCATGTGGGAGTTCTGCGGCATGGAGCGCAGCGAGCCCGGCCTGCGCAAGGCCATCGACATGATCCGCGAGCTCAAGCGGGAGTTCTGGTCGAACCTCAAGGTCCTCGGCACCGCCGACAGCCTCAACCAGTCGCTGGAGAAGGCCGGCCGGGTGGCCGACTTCATCGAGCTCGGCGAGCTGATGTGCATCGACGCGCTGAACCGTCGCGAGTCCTGCGGTGGCCACTTCCGTGCCGAGTCCCAGACCGACGAGGGCGAGGCGTTGCGTCACGACGACGAGTTCGCCTACGTCGCGGCCTGGGAGTTCGGCGGCGAGGACGGCCAGCCCACCCTGCACAAGGAAGAACTGACCTACACGGCCATCGAGATGAAGCAGCGGAGCTACAAGTGAACCTGACCCTCAAGATCTGGCGGCAGCCCCACGCGACGGCCGAGGGCGCGATGCACACCTACGCCGTGGGCGACATCTCCGAGGACATGAGCTTCCTCGAGATGCTCGATGTGCTGAACGAGCAGCTGCTCGGGCAGGACGAGGAGCCGATCGCCTTCGACCACGACTGCCGGGAGGGCATCTGCGGCTCCTGCAACCTGATGATCGACGGTCAGGCGCACGGCCCTGAGGTCACCACCTCCTGCCAGCTGCACATGCGCTCCTTCAAGGACGGCGACGAGATCACGGTCGAGCCGTGGCGCTCGGACGCGTTCCCGGTGATCAAGGACCTGATGGTCGACCGGTCGGCGTTCGACCGGATCATCCAGGCCGGCGGCTACATCTCGGCCAACACGGGGTCGGCCCCGGAGGCCAACTCGGTGCCGGTGCCACGTGACCAGGCCACCCGGGCCTTCAACATGGCGACCTGCATCGGCTGTGGCGCCTGCGTCGCGGCGTGCCCCAACGGTTCGGCCTCGCTCTTCATGGGCGCCAAGATCACCCAGCTCGGCCTGCTGCCCCAGGGTCAGCCCGAGCGCGACAGCCGGGTCGTGGGCATGGTCGGCCAGCACGACCACGAGGGCTTCGGCGGCTGCACCAACATCGGTGAGTGCACGGCGGCCTGCCCCAAGGAGATCCCGCTCGACGTGATCTCGCAGCTGAACAAGGACCTTCGCACCGCGATCAGGAACGGTCACTGACCGCGCGCTCGACCGCTCCGCACCCGGACGCCGCGAAGTTCTGGCCAGGAAGCGGGAACTCTGCGGCGTTCGCGCTATGGTGGAGTCGTTCGGGAAGAAGTTCTTTCTTCTCGGGGCCGTGAGAAGCCCCGACTCATCGAGTGGTCCTTGGTTGTCGGTCTCCATGACATCAGGCGCAGCGCAGATGTCTTGAGCCGGTGGTGACCGATCGGTCCTCACCACACCCCCACCGAAAGAGATCATCATGACCCAGGGCACCGTGAAGTGGTTCAACGACGACAAGGGCTTCGGCTTCATCGCGCAGGACGGTGGCGGCGCTGACGTGTTCGTGCACCACACGGCGATCTCCGGCACCGGCTTCAAGTCGCTCAAGGAAGACCAGAAGGTCGAGTTCGACGTGACCCAGGGCCCCAAGGGTCCTCAGGCCGAGAACGTCCGCGCTCTCTGATCGTTTCCACCTAGATCCTCGAGCCTCCCGCACGCGGGACACGCTCACCGACAGCGGTCATGGCCCCCGGGCCGTGGCCGCTGTCGGCATGTCAGGGGGTACGCAGACCCCGCAGGATCCTGGTGCCCCAGCGCACGAACACGGCACCGAGCACCAGGTTGACCACGATCAGCACGGAGTGCGCGCCCCAGTAGCCCTGCGGCCGGTCCTCGCCCGCGGCGTAGGCGTCGTACAGGTTCGCCGCGAACGTCACCCAGATCACCGCGTTCCACACGGCCACGCCGATCAGGAACCAGCCGTGCGTGCGTTCGAGCCTCATCTGCGGTGTCTCCTCACGATCGCGAACGCCGCCACACCGGCCGCACTGCCAGCCGCGCCCAGGGCCAGCAGGCGGGCCCCGGACTCTCGCTGCTGCTGCTGCTCGCGGGCCCGGCGGACGGCCTGGGCCGAGGCCGGCCCCACGTCGTCGGGATCCGCGGCGTCGATCCTGTCCACGAACCCGCCCATCCACCCCTCGGGCTGCCGTGCGCGAGCCGGTCCCGGGAGGTCGACCCCGCTCGGGGCCCCGTACGCCGCCATCGCCGAGGCGGAGACGGACTCGGGGGTGGCCACCGCCCGACCCTGCTGGCCCTCACGCAGGGCGCGGGCCGCGCGCGAGGTGTGGGCGAAGGCGGCGGCGTACATCATGAGCCGCGAGAAGTAGTTGATCCACACCACCAGGATCAGCGCGATGCCGAAGGCCTGGAACGCCGGCTGGTCCTTGGTCGAGGCCAGCAGCAGGCGGGACAGCTGCTTGAGCACCTCGAAGCCGACCGCACCGAGCAGCGCACCCTGCCACAGCGAGCGCCGGGGGGTCGATGGCCGGGCGAGCAGCGTGAACAGGGCGAGGAAGAGCACCGCGCTCGCCGCCAGCCCGAGCAGCACCGAGAGGCCGCTGACCAGGGGGGCCAGGGCCTCGTCCAGCCCGACCAGGTCGAGCAGCGCCGTCGAGAACGTCGTGACGACCCCCGAGACCCCGACCGAGAGCACCAGCACCGCGCCCACCAGGGCGAGCGTGAGCAGGTCCCGGAGCTTGCCGAAGACGAAGTTCGGCTGCTCGGTCGAAGGCTCCTCGAAGACCACCACCAGGGCGTCGCGCATGCTCGAGAGCCAACCCAGCCCGGCGTAGAGCACCCCCGCCAGGCCGACGAGCCCGACCGCTCCGGCCGCGGACTGGACCTGCTCCAGCGAGATCTCCCCCTCCCCGTTGCCGACCAGGCCGGGCAGCACCTGCTGGATGCCCTGCACCAGGTCGGCCTCGATGCCGGGGTAGATCCGGGCCAGGTAACCCACCAGGAAGAAGGCGAGCGCCAGGATCGGGAAGAACGACAGGAACCCGAAGTAGGTGATCGCGCCGGCCTGCTGGGAGGCCTTGACCGCGCCGTAGTGAACCTGCATCCGGACCAGGTGGTCGACGAACGGGCGCCGCTCGCGGACCTGCTCCACGCGCGCGAGGACGCGTTCCTTCAGCGATGCCATCGGTGCCTCACTCCTCGACGGCCGGGGCGCGCAGCGCGAACCTGCTGGCCGGCCGCCAGCCCCGGGAGTCGTCGTGCACGTAGAGGTGGAACTCGGTCACCGCGAACTGGCACTCGAAGGACGCCAGCTCGTCGAAGGCCTGGTCGAGCGCGACGTCGTCGAGGTGGTGGGCCACGGTCACGTGCGGGTGGTAGGGAAAGGCCAGGTCGATCTCGAGCGGGCCGTTGCGGACGGCGTCCGCGAGCTGCTCGCACCGCGAGATGCCCTCGACCAGGGAGACGAAGACGAC
This sequence comes from Nocardioides sp., assembly GCA_026786275.1. Taxonomy (GTDB): domain Bacteria; phylum Actinomycetota; class Actinomycetes; order Propionibacteriales; family Nocardioidaceae; genus Nocardioides. Next base: position 24,857 of record JAJAYJ010000095.1, read on the forward strand.
CGGGGAGACCGGGCGGAACGTGCCGGTGCCGCGCAGGTGGACCGAGAACGGCTCCTCGGCGACCGCCACGTCGGCCAGGTGCTGCTCGACCTGGCCCAGCACGTCCGGGGTGACCTCGCAGGGTGGGATCAGGGTGATGTGGGTCGGGATCCTGGTCGCCGTCGTGTCGCCCACCGCCGTGCGGTAGTCCTGCAGCTCGCTGGCCCAGGGCTCGGGGATGGCGACGGCTACACCGATGGTCGGCATCTCGTCTCCCGTCCCGGCTCGTGGCTCACTGACGCGCTCAACCTAGCGGCCGGCCGGCGCGAAGCCGACGCGCTCGTAGACATCGCCCAGCGTGGAGGACGCCACGTCGCGCGCCGTCCGGGCACCCTGCGCGAGGACGGTGTCCAGGTGGGAACGGTCGTCGAGCAGCTCGAGGGTGCGCTCACGCAACGGCGTCACGAACTCGACCACCACGTCGGCCAGGTCCTTCTTCAGCTCGCCGTAGCCGCGCCCGGCGTACTGCGCCTCGAGATCCGCCACCGTGCTCCCGGTCATCGTGCTGTAGATGGTCAGCAGGTTGCTGACCCCGGGCTTGTCCTCGACGTCGAAGCGGATCTCGGAGCCCGAGTCGGTGACCGCCGAGCGGATCTTCTTGGCGCTCGTCGAGGGGTCATCCAGCAGCCACACGCACCCGGGACCACCGATGCTCTTCGACATCTGCTTGTCGACCTGCTGCAGGTCGTAGATCTTGGCCGTGCTCTCGAGGATGTAGGGCTCGGGGACGCGGAAGGTCCGTTGGTAGCGGTGGTTGAAGCGCTGTGCGAGGTCGCGGGTCAGCTCGAGGTGCTGGCGCTGATCCTCACCGACCGGCACGAACGCCGGCTGGTAGAGCAGGACGTCGGCGGCCTGCAGGATCGGATAGGTGAAGAGCCCGACCGACGCCGCGCCCTCCCCGCCCTTGGCCGACTTGTCCTTGAACTGCGTCATCCGGCGCGCCTCACCGAAACCGGTCAGGCACTGCAGCACCCACGCGAGCTGGGCGTGCTCAGGCACCTGGCTCTGCACGAAGATCGCCGAGCGGGCGGGGTCGACCCCGGCCGCGAGCAGCTGGGCCGCGGCCCGCAGGGTGCGCTCGCGCAACACCGTCGGGTCCTGCTCGACGGTGATCGCGTGCATGTCGGCGATGAAGAAGAACGGCTGGTGCGCCTCCTGCAGCGCCACCCACTGGCGCAGCGCGCCGAGGTAGTTGCCGACGTGGAACGAGTCGGCGGTCGGCTGGATCCCGGAGAGCACCCGGGGCCGGGCGCCGCCCACGGGAGCGGCGGGTGCGTCGGCCTCCGGCACGGCTGTGGCAGGCATGGTGAGCATTGTCCCCGACCCGGGAGGCACGGCGGCACGCGGGTGCCCAGGGCTTTACCTGCGATGAGTTCACCCCTCGCTCGGACCGATCCGGGTCGGGAGACGCCGGGTCCGGCCACCACGGGCCGGCTCCGGCCAGCAGCACCGCGCATCGGGTTGCGGACCGCCCCGGCCCGTGGGCAGGGTACGCGGATGCCCGCCCTTGCTGCCCCGACCCTCACCGACGGCACCGTCACCCTGCGCGCCCACCGACGCGACGACACCGACCGGGTGCTCGAGCAGTGCCTGGACCCCGCCTCACAGCGGTGGACCACCGTGCCCGTGCCCTACGACCGTGAGCTGGCCCTGTCCTTCGTCGAGGACCTGATGCCGCAGGGCTGGGCCGAGGACCGGGAGTGGGGCTTCGCGATCGAGGTCGGCGGTCGCTACGCCGGCACCTGCTCGTTGCGGCACGACGGCTCCGGGCGGGCCGAGATCGCCTATGCCGCCCACCCCGACGTCCGGGGCACCGGAACCGTCGGGCGGGCCCTGCGGCTCCTGGTCGACTGGGGCTTCGAGGATCGCGGGCTACGGGCCATCGGGTGGTGGGCTCACGTCGGCAACTGGGCCTCGCGCAAGGCCGCGTGGCGGCTCGGGTTCGGCATCGAGGGCACGGTACGAGCCGCCCAGCCGCAGCGCGGCGAGCTGCGCGACAGCTGGGTCGGCACGCTGCTGCGCGAGGACCCCCGTGCGCCGACCCACCCGTGGCTGGTGACCCCCGTGCTCGAGGCCGACGGGTTACGGCTGCGGGCGCCCGAGGAGTCCGACGTGCCCCGGATCGTGCAGGCCTGCTCCGACCCGGTCAGCCAGCGCTGGCTGGGCCAGCTGCCGTCGCCGTACGACGAGGCCAGCGCTCACGCGTGGCTGGCTGCGGGCCACGAACGCCTGGCCACCGGCACCGGCACGGACTGGGTGGTGGTGGACCCGGCCGACGACCTGGTGCTGGGCTCGGTCGGCTGGTTCGCCCACACGCCCGGGGTGGAGTGCGAGGTCGGCTATCTGACACACCCGTCCGCCCGGGGCCGCGGCGTGGCGTCGCGGGCGACGCAGGCGGTGCTCCGCCACGCCTTCGAGCAGCTCGGCGTCCGCCGGGTGCGCGCCTTTGCCGCGGCCGAGAACACCGCGTCACGCCAGGTGCTGCAGGCGGCCGGGATGACCTGCACCGGCATCGAGCGGCTGGGCGCTCGGGTGCGCGACGGTGTCGCGGACGCCGCGCTCTACGACGTGCTGGCCGAGGACTGGAGAGCCGGCAGGTCCAGCGCGTCGGTGCGTCGCTGAGCCTGCAGCGACCACGCCAGGACCCCGATCCCGGCCACCGAGAGCACCGCGCCCACCAGGGCGGGCGAGCGGTAGCCGTAGCCCGCAGCGATCACCACTCCACCCAGCCAGGCGCCCAGGGCGTTGGCCAGGTTGAGACAGGCGTGCACCAGGTTGGCGCCGATGGTCTGCGCGTCCCCCGAGACGTCCATCAGCCGCAGCTGCAGGTTGATGGTCACCAGCGAGCCGATGCCGGTGATCAGGAACACCACGGGCAGGGCCCACCAGCCGTGCGGGGCCGCGAACCAGAACACCACCATCAGCGCGGCCGAGCCGATCGCGCCGGTGAACAGCGCCCGGAAGACGCCCCAGGCGGCGAGCTCGCCGGCGAACCAGGTGCCCACGACCATGCCCAGCCCGAAGGCCAGCAGGAACACCGGCACCGCGCCCTGGCCGAGCCCGCCGACGTCGGTGACGGTCTTGGCGATGAAGGTGTAGACCGCGAACAGGCCGCCGAAGCCGATCGAGCCGGCCAGCAGCGTGAGCCACACCTGCTTGTTGCGGAACGCCTGCAGCTCGCGACGGCCCGTGGCCTCGGCGTTGCCGGGCGTGGCGGGCACGAAGGCCCAGATCATCGCGATCGTGGCCAGCGAGATGAGGGTGGTGGCCAGGAAGGCCGAGCGCCAACCCAGGCTCTGGCCCATCCAGGTGGCGGCGGGCACGCCGACCACGTTGGCCACGGACAGGCCGAGCATCACGCTGGCCACGGCCCGGCCCTTCTTGTCCGGCGGGGCCAGGCTGGCCGCGACCAGCGCCGCGGCGCCGAAGTAGGCGCCGTGCGGCAGCCCGTCGAGGAAGCGCGCCACGGTGAGCATGCGGTAGGACGTGGCCAGCGACGTCAGCAGGTTGAAGAACGCGTACGCCGCCATCAGGGAGATCAGCAGGGCCCGGCGCGGCAGCCTGGCCCCGTAGAAGGCGAGCACCGGAGCCCCGACGACGACGCCGAGCGCGTAGGCGGAGATCAGGTGACCCGCACTCGGGATCGACACGTCGACGCCCGCCGCGATCTGGGGCAGCAGACCCATCGTGACGAACTCGGTCGTCCCGATCGCGAAGCCACCCATGGCCAGGGCCAGCATCGCGAGCCCGAAGTGGGTGGCGCGTGGCTGCTGGGCCGCCCGGGGCGTGGCAGTGGTGGTCATCGGCACCATCGTCCAACCGATCCGGGGCACCGACAATTCCTCAACAGACTCCGGTGAGGCCCGTCACGGCGTCGTCCAGGTCCTCGCGGGCCCGCTGGACCTCGGCCTGGTCGACCGGGCCGC
>JAJAYJ010000096.1 GCA_026786275.1 Nocardioides sp.
GGGTAGGTGGCGGGTACCAGGGTTACGGCGGCCATAGCGAGAGGGAAACACCCGGTCCCATCCCGAACCCGGAAGTTAAGCCTTTCAGCGCCGATGGTACTGCAACCGAGAGGTTGTGGGAGAGTAGGACGCCGCCGGACAACTATTGCCTAGGGCCATCCTGTTCACAGGGTGGCCCTAGTGCCATTCCCCTGCGCCCAGCCGGCCCCGATGGCCGGTGACGATGGCCCGTGACGTCGGCAGCCGCAGGCGAAGGTCAGTTGTCCGTCAGCGAGCGGATCAGCACGCCCACGCTGGGCTTGGGCTGGAACGACGTCGCCTTCGCGGGGAGCAGACGTCCCGCTGCGGCGATTCGCAACACCTGGTCCACCTCCGGAGCTGGCATCAGGAGCGCGACCCGGCGGGAGCGGCGCACAGACCTGAGGGTCTGCTCCACGGAGTGCAGGTAGTCGATGCTCTGGGGGCCGCGGGGCAGGGCCGGCAGCAGGTCGTCGTGCAGCACCTCGACCGCGGCACGATCACCGGACGGTCCGGGCTGCAGGCTCAGGGACGCCCAGTCGGTGCCGTCGGTGACGGCGACGCCCCACGGGCCGAGCCGGGAGAGGGCCTGCTGCTTGCTGGTGCGTTCCAGCCGGTGCCCGGTCGCCTCCACGGCGACCGCGACGTCGTCCAGGCTCACGCCGATCAGGCAGCGGTGGATGGGGCCGAGGAACAGGGGAGTGTCCGTCTGGTCCACCAGCATCGCGAGGCCGAGATCCATGCTGCCGCCAGGATGTCGGCCCTGCAGCCGCAGGTAGGCGGCGTACCGGTGGTGGCCGTCGGCGATCAGGGCCTGGCTCTCGGCCAGCGCAGCGTCGAGCTGCCGCAGCTGGTCGGGCCGGTGGATGGCCCACACCCGGTGGCGCTGGCCGGCGCGGTCGACGAAGTCATGGTCGGCCGGTCGAGCCATGGTGCGGTGGACCAGCTCCCGGGCCGCGGGCTCGGCCCGGTGCACCAGCAGGATGGGAGCCGGGTTGAGGCCGAGCTCCAGCATCCGGTCCGCCAGGTCGTCGGCCTGCACGGGCTTGATGCCTTCGTGCGGCAGGATGGCGCGCTGCTGGGGCGAACGGGCCCGACGCGACACGTCCAGCGCACCGACCAGACCTCGGACGATGAGTCCGCCGGCGGCGTACTCGTGCAGGTAGACGGCCGGGACGGCGTCCTGCACCACGTGGGTGCGCTCGCGCCAGGAGACCAGACCGACCCGTGGTGGGCGGCTGAGCTGGCGCAGGGTCCCCGGGTCACCCACCCGACGGGGCGGCAGTCGCAGCGCACGGAACGGCGCGAGACGAAGCGGCCGGGCCGCGAAGGGGGGCACGACCACTGCTCCCGGCTCCACCGGTGCATCGTAGGGTGCGACGACAAGCGGAGGAGAGGCGATGCTCGGACAGACCGACCGTGCCCTGTGGGACCTGCACGACCTGGCCATGCTCGACCTGGACGGCGTCGTCTACATCGGCACGGCAGCCGTACCGGGAGCACCGGAGCACCTGCGGGTGGCCCGCGAGCACGACCTGCGGCTCGCGTTCGTGACCAACAACGCCTCCCGGCCGCCCTCGACGGTGGCCGCGCACCTCAGCGAACTCGGTGTCCCGGCCGCCGGCTCCGACGTGGTGACCTCGGCCCAGGCGGCGGCCCGGGTGCTGCTCGACGAGCTCGGGTCCGGTGCGCGGGTCGTGCTGCTGGGAGCGCTCGGACTGCGCGAGGCGCTGCTGGAGGTCGGGCTGGAGCCGGTCACCGTGCAGGACGAGGCCGCCGCCGTCGTGTCGGGCTACGGGCCCGACGTGCTGTGGAGCGACATCATGCGCGCGGCGGTGCGGATCCGTGACGGCCTCTGGTGGGTGGCCAGCAACACCGACCTGACGATCCCGACCGCCTACGGGCCGGCGCCCGGGCACGGGGTGCTCGTGGACACGCTGCAACGGTTCACCCGGGTACAGCCCGCCGTGGGCGGCAAGCCGTCTCGACCGCTGCTGGACGAGACGATCCGGCGGGTGGGTGGGGAGCGACCCCTGATGGTCGGCGACCGGCTGGACACCGACATCCTCGGGGGGCGCAACGCCGAGGTGCCCACCCTGCTGGTGATGACAGGCGTGACCGGCCTGGCGGAGCTGGTCGAAGCGGGCCCGGAGCTGCGCCCGACGTACGTCGCCGCCGACCTCGGTGGGCTGGGCACGACCCACGGGACACCGGAGCGGGAGCACGGGGTGCACGCGCTCGGCGGGTGGCGAGCCGGCGTCGAAGCAGGCTGCCTGCAGGTCTCGGGCGCCGGCGAGATCGATGACTGGTGGCGGGTCGTGGCCACGGCCGGCTGGGCCCACCTGGACGCGTGCGGCCGCCCGGTCGACGTCCGCGGCGTGCGGCCTCCCGCACCGCAGGGCCAGGGTGGGTCACCGCTAGGATCCGCGTCATGACCCAGCACCCGGACCCGACCTCGGGTCAGGTCACGGACGAGGTCACGGACGAGGTCACGAGCGGGCACACCGGGCTCGCGCCCACCGGCAACGACGCCGTCGACGCCGTGCTCGACGCCGTGGCCGACCTCGACGGTCGACCGCTCGAGGAGCACGCCCAGGTGTTCGAGACGGCCCAGGAACGTCTGCGGCACGCTCTGGACCTGCCCCATCAGGGTTCCTGAGCAGGGTCCCGCTCCCGTGCCCCCGCGTCGCCTCCGCCTCGACGCCGAGTTGGTCCGCCGTGGCCTGGCCCGGTCGCGCGACCACGCCGGCGAGCTGATCGCGCAGTCCCGGGTCACCGTGCAGGGTGCGAGGGCGACCAAGGCCGCGACCGGCGTCACCACGGACGTGGCCATCGTGGTGGTGCCGAATCCCGACCGGCCCGACTACGTGTCGCGGGGAGGCCACAAGCTCGCCGGCGCGCTGGCCGTCTTCGGTCCGATGGGCCTGCGAGTGGCGGGTCGTCGGGTCCTGGACGCGGGCGCCTCGACCGGCGGGTTCACCGACGTGCTGCTGCGGGCCGACGCCCGTGAGGTCGTGGCCGTCGACGTGGGCTACGGCCAGCTGGCCTGGCGGATCCGGCAGGACGAGCGGGTGGTGGTCCACGACCGGACCAACATCCGCGACATCGACCTGGACCTGGTCGGCGGGGCGGTCGACCTGGTGGTCGGTGACCTGTCCTTCATCTCCCTCCAGCTGGTGCTCGAGCCGCTCCTCGCCGTGACAGCACCCGACGGCGACCTGGCGCTGATGGTCAAGCCGCAGTTCGAGGTGGGCAAGGACCGGGTCGGCAAGGGCGGTGTGGTCCGGGACCCCGAGCTGCGGGCCCAGGCGGTGCTCGCCGTGGTGGCCGCAGCCGAGCGTCGGGGGTGGGGCACCCGGGCGGTGACGGTCAGCCCGTTGCCGGGCCCCTCGGGCAACGTGGAGTTCTTCGTGTGGCTGCGACAGGGCGCGATGGCGGTGACCCGGGAGGCCGTCCACACCACCGTCAGCACCGCCGACCCCCGGGGGGTGGCGGATGAGAAGGTGGAGCCGTGACCGAGCCTGCGACCGCGACGACGCCCACCACCGCCGTCGCCCGACGGGTCCTGATGCTGGCGCACACCGGTCGTGAGCAGGCTCGTGAGGTGGCGCTCTCCTTCGTCCGTGAGCTCACCGACAGCGGGATCGTGGTCCGGCTGCTCGCCAGCGAAGCGACCGACCTCGGGCTCGACGTCACGGCGTACGACCCCTGCGTGGAGATCGCCGCGACCGAGGAGGGCTCCGCCGCCGACTGCGAGCTGGCCGTCGTCATCGGCGGTGACGGCTCGATCCTGAGGGCCGCCGAGATCACCCGCGACACGAGCACCCTGGTGCTCGGGATCAACCTGGGGCACGTCGGCTTCCTGGCCGAGGCGGAGTACGACGCCGCGGAGGCGACGATCGCGGCCATCGTGGCCAAGCGCTACACCGCCGACGAGCGGATGACCCTCGACGTCCGAGTGTTCGTGGAGGGTGATCTCGTCGCCCGCACGTTCGCGCTCAACGAGGCGAGCGTCGAGAAGGTGGCCCGGGAGCGGATGATCGAGGTGGTCGTCGAGATCGACGAGCGTCCGCTGTCGCGGTGGGGCTGCGACGGCGTCGTGTGCGCCACCCCGACCGGCTCGACGGCCTACAACTTCAGCGCGGGCGGCCCGGTGGTGTGGCCCGAGGTCGAGGCGCTGCTGATGGTGCCGATCAGCGCGCATGCCCTCTTCGCCCGGCCGATGGTGGTGGCCCCCACCTCGACCCTGGCCATCGAGCTGATCGCCCGCACCGACGGAGCCGGGGTGCTCTGGTGCGACGGTCGGCGTACCGTCGACCTGCCCCCGGGAGCCCGGATCGAGGTCCGGCGCGGCGAGCAGCCCGTCCGGCTGGCGCGGCTGCACGACTCACCCTTCACCGACCGGCTGGTCGCCAAGTTCGGGTTGTCCATCGAGGGCTGGCGCGGCTCGGCCGAACGCCGCCAGGTGGGGCACGACCATGCTTGAGGAGATCAGGATCACCTCGCTCGGGGTCATCGCCTCCTCGGCGCTCGACCTGGGGCCCGGGCTGACGGTGATCACCGGCGAGACCGGGGCCGGCAAGACGATGATCGTGACCGCGCTCGGCCTGCTGCTCGGGGGCCGAGCCGACAGCGGGGCGGTGCGCTCGGGCGCCAAGCACGCCCGGGTCGAGGGCGTGGTCCGGGTGGCTGGGCTGCCCTCGGTGGCGGCCGCGGTCGACGAGGCCGGCGGTGAGGTGGAGGACGGCAGCGTCGTGCTGGCCCGCAACGTCTCCGCCGAGGGCCGCTCGCGCGCCTACGTCGGCGGTGCGGCCGTCCCGGTCTCGACCCTGGCCGGGGTCTCCGCGCCCCTGGTGGCCGTGCACGGCCAGTCCGACCAGCACCGGCTGCTGCAGGCCCGGGCCCAGCGCCACGCGCTCGACGCGTTCGGCGGCACCGAGGTGGCCGGGCTGCGTGACGGCTACCGGACGCTCTTCGACCAGCTCGGTGCCACCGAGCGTGAGCTGGAGCAGGTGGTCTCCTCCACCCGGGAGCGGGCTCGGGAGGCAGACCTGCTGCGCTACGGGCTGGCCGAGATCGAGGCCGTGGACCCGCAGCCGGGCGAGGACGCCGCCCTGGGCGCCGAGGAGGGCCGCCTCGGCAGCGCCGACACGCTCCTGGTGGCTGCCGAGCAGGCCCGGGAGGGCCTGTCCAGCGATGCCGGCGCGGCGGATGCGCTGAGCGGGGTGGCCCAGGCCCGCACAGCGCTGGAGTCGGTGCGGGTGCACGACGAGCGGGCCGGTGAGCTGGCCGACCGGTTGGCCGAGATCACCTACCTGCTCTCCGACGCGGCCGCGGACGTGGCCTCGTACGCCGCGGGCGTCGAGAGCGACCCGGTTCGCCTGGCCGCCGTCTCTGAGCGTCGCGCGGCCCTGACCGCGCTGACCCGCAAGTACGGCGACACGGTGGAGGAGGTGCTCGCCTGGTCCCAGGTCTCGGCGGTGCGGCTGCTCGACCTCGAGGACACTGACGGGCGCATCGAGACGCTGCGGGCCGAGCGGGCCCGGCTCCGCACCGAGCTGGCGAGCGCCGCGGGCGCCCTGTCGCTCGCGCGCACCACCGCGGCCGCCCGGCTGGGCAGCCTGGTGGTCCACGAGCTGGCCATGCTGGCGATGCCGCACGCGCGGGTGGTGGTCGAGGTCCGCCAGGTCGAGGTGGACGCGCCGGAGGCTGAGCGGGGCACCGGTGGCCCGCTGCTGGTGGGCGAGCGGTGGCTACGGTTCACCGGCTCCGGGGTGGACGAGGTCGAGCTGCTGCTGGCCGCCAACGCGGGCGCCGATCCCCGTCCGCTGCACAAGGGCGCGTCCGGCGGTGAGCTCTCCCGGGTGATGCTGGCCCTCGAGGTCGCTCTCGCGGAGACCAGCCCCGTCCCGACGTTCGTCTTCGACGAGGTCGACGCGGGTGTTGGTGGCGCCGCTGCGGTCGAGATCGGCCGACGACTGGCCCAGCTCGCACGCTCCGCCCAGGTGCTGGTGGTGACCCACCTGCCCCAAGTGGCGGCGTACGCCGATCGGCACGTGGTGGTGGAGAAGTCCTCCGACGGCACCGTGACCAGCTCCGGGCTGACTCTGCTCGACGACTCCGGCCGCGAGCGCGAGCTCTCCCGGATGCTGGCCGGGCTGGCCGAGTCCGACACGGCCCTGGCTCACGCCCGCGAGCTGCTCGACGTGGCCGAGCCGGCCCGGGCGCTGTCCTGATGCGAGCCGGCCGGGGCCCGCCTGCCGCCTGGCCGCGCCGTCAGGGAGCAGTCCTGCTCCCACCCCGCGTGCCGCATGCACCACTGCGAGCACCTGTGACCTAAGGTGGAGTTCCGTGAAGACGGAGATGCCGAGCAAGCACGTGTTTGTCACCGGAGGCGTCGCCTCCTCGCTCGGCAAGGGGCTCACGGCCTCGAGCCTCGGGAGCCTGCTGCGCTCGCGTGGGTTGCGGGTGACCATGCAGAAGCTGGACCCCTACCTGAACGTCGATCCCGGGACGATGAACCCGTTCCAGCACGGCGAGGTCTTCGTGACCAACGACGGTGCCGAGACCGACCTGGACATCGGGCACTACGAGCGGTTCCTCGACACCGACCTCAGCCAGATCGCGAACGTCACGACCGGCCAGGTCTACTCGAGTGTGATCGCCAAGGAACGCCGCGGCGACTACCTCGGCGACACCGTGCAGGTCATCCCGCACATCACGAACGAGATCAAGGAACGGATCCTCGCCATGGGTGGGCCCGACATCGACGTGGTGATCACCGAGGTCGGCGGCACCGTCGGCGACATCGAGTCCCTGCCCTTCCTCGAGGCCGCTCGCCAGGTCCGCCATGACATCGGTCGCGACAACTGCTTCTTCCTGCACGTCTCGCTGGTGCCCTACATCGGTCCGTCGGGGGAGCTGAAGACCAAGCCCACCCAGCACTCGGTGGCCGCACTGCGCCAAGTCGGCATCCAGCCCGACGCCGTCGTGTGCCGGGCCGACCGGGAGCTGCCCGACACGATCAAGCGCAAGATCTCGCTGATGTGCGACGTCGACGAGGAGGCCGTGGTCACCGCGGCAGACGCCCCGTCGATCTACGACATCCCCAAGGTGCTGCACCGTGAGGGTCTCGACGCCTACGTCGTGCGCCGCCTCGACCTGCCGTTCCGCGACGTCGACTGGACGGTCTGGGACGACCTGTTGCGCCGGGTGCACCACCCGAAGGAGGAGGTCACGATCGCGCTGGTCGGCAAGTACGTCGACCTGCCCGACGCCTACCTCTCCGTCGTCGAGGCGCTGCGGGCCGGTGGCTTCGCTCACGAGGCGAAGGTGCAGATCCGGTGGATCGCCTCCGACGAGTGCGAGACGCCGGCCGGTGCGGCCCGGCACCTGCACGACGTCGACGCGATCTGCGTGCCCGGTGGCTTCGGCATCCGGGGCCTCGAGGGCAAGCTCGGTGCGCTGACCTACGCCCGCACCAACGGCATCCCCACGCTCGGCCTGTGCCTGGGCCTGCAGTGCATGGTCATCGAGTACGCCCGCAGCCTGGCCGGTCTGACCCAGGCGGACTCGACCGAGTTCGACCCCGACTGCCCCGAGCCCGTCATCGCGACCATGGCCGAGCAGAAGGCGTTCGTCGAGGGGGCCGGCGACCTGGGCGGCACGATGCGGCTCGGCCTCTACCCGGCCCGGCTCCTGGATGGCTCGGTCGTCGCGGCGGCGTACGGCGAGTCCCTGGTGCACGAGCGGCACCGGCACCGCTACGAGGTCAACAACGTCTACCGGGGCCAGCTGGAGCAGGCGGGCCTGGTGTTCTCGGGCACCTCACCCGACGACACCCTGGTCGAGTACGTCGAGCTTCCCCGTGAGGTGCACCCCTACTACGTCTCGACCCAGGCCCACCCCGAGCTGCGTTCGCGTCCGACCCGGCCGCACCCGTTGTTCGCGGGGCTGGTCGGGGCCGCCATCGAGCGTCAGCGCGAGCTCCGGTTCCCGATCGACGAGTCCCACCTGCGCGGCGAGCCCACGGAGGACTGAGCAGCGCCGCTGCCCGGTGCAGGTCGGCTCTCGGCTCGCCGGGTTTCCACACGCGGGTCACGGCTTCGCGAGCTCAGCCGTGCCGCTCGCTCCACCACCATCAGGCGGTCCGCTGACGCGTCCCGCCTCAGCTGCGGGCGCGCAACGAGCGGGCCAGCTGGTCGGCCCCGGTGAGCAGCGTGGTCCGCACCGTGGGGTTGGTGCCCGGCTCGGTGGCGATCTCGCGGGCCCGGTCGATGAAGGTCTCGTCCGCGCTGGGCGGCATCATCGCCCGCATCAGGCCGCCCGTAGCGAGCAGCCCGCCGCCGGCCAGCCGGGTGACCTCGTCGAGGTAGCGGTGTGACCAGGGCTGCAGCAGGTGCTGCTGCACGGGCTGCCAGAAGCAGCGTGCCAGGGTGATCGCCGGCTGGCCCGAGGGCACGGTGCGCTTCTCGAAGATCTCGCTCCACGCCTCCTGCTTGGCGGCGTCGTCGGCCCGGGCGGCGGTGACCCCGAGGGCACGGGCCGCAGCGTCCGGGTCGGGGTCGCGGGCCAGCAGGTCCGCCACCGCGTCCGGGTCGTGGCGGCCGAGGGCGGCCCGCCGGGTCTGCACCCGCCAGGCCAGGTCGACATCAGCGGTCGACTCCACGTCGAGCAGCTCGAAGTGCTCGGTGGTGGCCGCGCACGCGGCGAGGACGCGCAGTGCCGAGGTCCGGTGCCCGGGGTCGGCCGACCGCAGCTCGGACACCCCCGCCAGCCGGCCGAGGCGACCCGGCACCAGCGAGACAGGGGTCCAATACTCGGTGGCCCGCAGCGCGAGGGCGAAGAACGGCTCCACCAGGCCGGGGCTCGGCTCGCGGGCCAGCACCGGCAGCAGGCAGGCCAGGAACTCACCGGTGGAGAGCTCGCCCTTGGTGAGCATGTCCCACGCGGTCGCGACCACCATCGACCGCGACAGGGTCGTGGGCAGGGACGGGGCGGCCGTGAGCGCGACCTCCAGCGAGGTCTCGTCGGTGCGGACCGAGGCGAAGGTCAGGTCGCTCTGGTTGAGCAGGTAGAGGTCGGCGTCGGGCAGCACGGCGGCGAGCGCGGTGGCCGTGCCGGAGGTCTCCACGTCGAGGGTCTGCACGTGCTGCAGCTCGGTGCCGTCGAGCATGTAGCAGCCGATGTCGAGGCGGTGCGTGCGCGGGGCGGGACGGTCGGGGGAGATCGTGAGCAGCGTGGTGTCGACCAGGCTGATGGTGTCGGTGCCGGCCCGGTCGAGCCAGTCGGCCGTCCACGAGCGCAGGTCGCGCCCGGACGCGGTGGCCACGGCGTCGACGAGGTCGCTGAGCGTGGTGCTGCCCCACGCGTGGTCACGGAAGTAGCTGCGCAGCGCCTGCACGAACACGTCCTCGCCGACCAGGCCGGCGAGCTGGCGCAGCACCGAGCTGCCCTTGACGTAGGTGATCGCGTCGAAGTTGGCCATCGCCTGGGCCACGTCGGGCACCTCGCCCCGGATGGCGTGCCGGGCCGGGCTCATGTCCATCTGGTACCCGGTCAGCTGCAGGCCCGCGGCCAGGGTGGCCCAGTCGTCGACGTACTCGGTGGCCGAGACCGCCGCCCAAGTCGCCGCCCAGGACGCGAAGGCCTCGTTGAGCCACAGGTCGTCCCACCAGCGCATGGTGACCAGGTCGCCGAACCACATGTGCGCCATCTCGTGCAGCAGCACCCGGGCGGTCGCGGCCCGCTGCAGGTAGGTCGGCGGGCTGCGGAACAGCACCGAGTCGGTCCAGGTCACGCAGCCCCAGTTCTCCATCGCGCCGCCCATGTTGGGCACGAAGACCTGGTCGTAGCGGCTCTGCGGGAAGGGCATCGCGAAGCGCTCGCCGAAGAACGCCAGGCCCTGCTCGGTGACCCGCAGCAGCTCCTCGGCGTCCCGCTCGAGGTAGCGCCGCAGCGACTGCCGGCAGTAGAGCCCCAGGCTGTAGCCCGCGCGCTCCTGCCGGATCTCGTGGAAGGGGCCCGCGTTGACGACCACGACGTACGTCGACAGGGCCGGGGTGTCCGGGAAGGCCCAGACCCGGCCGCCGTCGGCGAGGTCGGTGACCTGCTGCGGGGCGCCGTTGCTGGTCACCTTCCACGACGAGGGTGCCTTGACGGTGAACCGGTGTGGTGCCTTGAGGTCGGGCTGGTCGAAGCACGCCCACGCCCGGCGGGCACCGTCGGGCTCGAAGGACGTCCAGACGTAGACGAGGCCGTCGGAGGGGTCCACGGTGCGCAGGATCGCGTTACCGGCGCCGGTGTCGGGCTGGGTGGACGTCACCACCAGCACGTTGTCCTGGGTCAGGTCGCGCAGCGGGATCCGACCACCGGGGAGGTCGCTCACGTCGAGCTCGACGCCGTTGAGGGTCGCGGACCCCACCTCGGCCAGGCAGTCGACGAAGGTGGACGACCCGGGCCTGGTGCACCGGAAGACGACGGTCGAGGTCGCGGCCCAGACCTCACCCTCGAGCAGCCCCCGCAGGTCCACGTCGACGTCGTACCGCTGCACCTCGACGAGGGTGGAGCGCTCGCGCGCCTCCAGCATCGTCAGGCTGCCGCCCTCGGTCATGATCTGAACCCTCCACCTGCATCTGCCCGGGCCGTCGGAGACGGTCACACGGGTCCGCCCCCCGGCGTTCGTGAGCGACGTCGAGCCGTCGAGCACTACGCGTCACGGTAGCGTCAACCCCATGGTCGGGTTGGTGGATTCGTCGGAGTCGTGGCCAGTGGTCGATACCGCCGACCTGCACCGTGACGGCTGGGTGATGGCGCTGCGGGCCGACTCGGTGACGATGCCCGGTGACGAGCCGGGTGCACCGTTCCGGCGCCTGGTGCTCGAGCACCCGGGGGCCGCCGTGGTGCTCGCCGTCGACGACGACGACCAGGTCGTGTGCCTGCGTCAGTACCGCCATCCCGCGGGGAGACGCTTCGTGCAGCTGCCGGCCGGACTGATCGACGTCGTGGGGGAGGACCCCCTCGAGGTCGCCCGGCGTGAGCTGGGCGAGGAGGTCGGTCTCGCGGCGTCGCAGTGGACCCACCTGGTCTCGACGTACTCCTCCCCGGGGATCTCCGCCGAGCTCGTCCACCTGTACCTGGCGCGTGGCCTGAGCGAGGTCGGGCGCGGTGACTTCGAGGTGCACCACGAGGAGGCCGACATGGAGGTCTTCCGGGCCCCCTTCGCCGACCTGCTGCAGGCGGTGCTCGACGGTGACGTGCAGGAGGCCGGGGTCATCATCGCGGTGCTCAGCGCGCGCGCCCGCGGCCTGGTCTGAGCCGGGTCCGCACCGCGGGGGGTGACAGGACATAGGGTCCGGGGGACGGACGCCACCCCTGTCCGTGCGTCCCACCATCTGCCCCTGTGACGAGACCCGTCACCGTTCGACGAGAGCCCGAGGAGAGAGAGCCGATGAAGGTCGGAGTGCCCCAGGAGGTCAAGAACCACGAGTACCGCGTGGCGATCACGCCGGTGGGCGTGCACGAGCTCACCGCCCACGGTCACGAGGTGCTGATGCAGAGCGGCGCGGGTCTCGGCTCGTCGATCGCCGACGAGGAGTACGCCGCCGCCGGCGCCCGGATCCTGCCCGACGCCGACGAGGTGTGGGGAGCAGCCGAGATGGTGCTCAAGGTGAAGGAGCCCGTGGCGCAGGAGTACCACCGGATGCGCGAGGGCCAGCTGCTCTTCACCTACCTGCACCTGGCGGCCGACAAGCCGCTGACCCAGGAGCTGCTGGCGCGCAAGGTGACCGCGATCGCCTACGAGACCGTGCAGCTGCCCTCGGGTGGCCTGCCGCTGCTCTACCCCATGTCGGAGGTCGCCGGGTGCCTGGCGCCGCAGGTCGGTGCCTACTCCCTGCTCAAGGCCCAGGGCGGCCGCGGCACCCTGATGGGCGGCGTGGGCGGGGTCGCCAACGCCAAGGTCGTCATCATCGGCGCCGGCGTGTCCGGGCAGAACGCCGCCAACATCGCGCTCGGGATGGGCGCCGACGTGACCCTGCTCGACACCGACCTCGACAAGCTGCGGATGTCGTTCTGGCGTTACCAGAACCGGGTGCACGGCCTGGCGTCGTCCAGGCTGACCATCGCCCAGCACGTGCGTGAGGCCGACATGGTGATCGGGGCCGTGCTGATCCCCGGTGCCGCCGCCCCCAAGCTGGTCTCGAACGAGCTGGTCTCGCAGATGAAGCCCGGATCGGTGCTCGTCGACATCGCGGTCGACCAGGGCGGCTGCTTCGAGGACACGCACGCCACCACGCACGACGACCCGACGTACCGCGTGCACCAGTCGACCTTCTACTGCGTGGCGAACATGCCGGGCGCGGTGCCCCACACCTCGACGTACGCCCTGACCAACGCAACGCTGCCCTACACCGTCTCGCTGGCCGACAAGGGTTGGCTGAAGGCCTGCATCGACGACCCCAGCCTCGCGCTGGGGCTCAACACGCACGCCGGCGACCTGACCAACGGCCCCGTCGGTGAGGCCGTTGGCATCCAGGCCACCTCGCTCGACAACGTGCTGACGTCCTGAGCGGGGCGGTGTCAGTGGGAACCGGGGCGGCCGGGGCGGCCGGGGTGCAGGTGGACGGCATCGCCCGGGCGGTGCGGACCTATCTCGACCACCTGCTGGTCGAGCGCGGTCTGGCGCCCAACACGCTGTCCTCCTACCGCCGGGACCTGCGCCGCTACACCGACCACCTGCACGCCGTCGGTGTCGAGGCCCTGGCCCAGATCACCGAGGCCACGGTCGTTGAGTTCGCGGCCCGGCTGCGTGAGGGCGACCCCGACCACGCCCCGCTGAGCGCCACCTCGGCCGCCCGCACGGTGGTCGCCGTCCGGGGGTTCCACAAGTTCGCGGTCGGGGACGGCTGGTCGCTCCACGACCCGGCGGCGGGTGTGAAGCCGCCGGCGGCGACCAAGCGGTTGCCCAAGGCGCTGCCGCTGGCCGACGTGGAGGCGATCCTGGAGGCCGCGGGCGGTCCCGGCACCACGCTCTCGCTGCGCGACCGGGCGCTGCTGGAGCTGCTCTACGGCACCGGCGCCCGGATCTCGGAGGCGGTCGGACTCGACGTCGACGACCTCGACCTGCCCGGCCCCGACGACGGGCCCGACCCTGGGGTCGAGATGGAGCACCCCGGGGACCCGCAGGACGCGGTCGGTCGGGTCGGCACCGTGCTGCTGCGCGGCAAGGGCGGCAAGCAGCGGATCGTGCCCGTCGGCTCCTACGCCCGGGCGGCGCTCGACGCCTACCTCGTCCGAGCGCGCCGCGACCTGGTGGGCTCCGCCTCCGGGCCGGCGCTCTTCCTCAACGCCCGCGGTGGACGGCTCTCCCGGCAATCGGCGTGGACGGTGCTGGTCCGTGCGGCCGACCGGGCCGGGGTGACCCGTGATGTCTCCCCGCACACGATGCGGCACTCCTTCGCGACCCACCTGCTCGACGGCGGCGCCGACGTCCGGGTGGTGCAGGAGCTGCTGGGCCACGCGTCGGTGACGACCACCCAGATTTACACCCTGGTCACCGTCGACAACCTGCGCCAGGTCTTCGCCACCGCCCACCCGCGGGCCCGGGACTGATGGGCGCCCCGACGTGACCGCTCGGCTCGACGTGCCCACCGGCACCTCCCCGGACGGTGTCTACGACGCCGTGGCCGCCTGGGCCGCCGACCAGGGCCTGGAGCTCTACCCGCACCAGGAGGAGGCCATCCTCGAGATCGTGGGTGGCGCCAACGTGGTGCTGGCCACCCCGACCGGATCCGGCAAGTCCCTGGTCGCGACGGCCGCGCACGCCGCCGCGCTGGCCGAGGACCGGGTCAGCTTCTACACCGCACCCATCAAGGCGCTGGTGAGCGAGAAGTTCTTCGCGCTGTGCGAGGTCTTCGGCCCCCAGAACGTCGGGATGCTCACCGGCGACGCCTCGGTGAACGCCGACGCCCCGATCATCTGCTGCACCGCCGAGGTGCTGGCCAACATCGCGCTGCGCGAGGGCGCGGGCGCCGACGTCGGGCTCGTGGTGATGGACGAGTTCCACTTCTACGCCGAGCCCGACCGGGGCTGGGCCTGGCAGGTGCCCCTGCTCGAGTTCACCGCCACCCAGTTCGTGCTGATGTCCGCCACCCTGGGCGACGTCAGCGAGCTGGCGGAGGACCTGAGCCGCCGCAACGGCCGGGAGTCGGCGCTGGTCACCGAGGCCGAGCGACCCGTCCCGCTGACCTTCACCTGGGCGCTGACCCACCTGGCCGAGACGCTGGAGGAGCTGGTCTCGACCCACCAGTCCCCGGTCTACGTCGTGCACTTCACGCAGAAGGACGCGGTCGAGCACGCCACCTCGTTGCTGAACGCGAGGCTGGGTCCGCTCGGCGGGAGCGCGGCGGGCGCGGGGGCCTCCGAGGAGCTCAAGGAGCGGCTGGCGGGGTTCCGCTTCGGCGCTGGTTTCGGCAAGACGCTGTCCAAGATGCTGCGCCGCGGGATCGGCGTGCACCACGCCGGGCTGCTGCCGCGCTACCGACGTCTGGTCGAGCAGCTCGCCCAGTCCGGGCTGCTCACCGTGATCTGCGGCACCGACACCCTGGGCGTCGGCATCAACGTCCCGATCCGCACGGTGCTGTTCACCGGGCTGGCCAAGTTCGACGGCAACCGGTCACGGATCCTGCGGACCCGCGAGTTCCTGCAGATC
Source organism: Nocardioides sp. (assembly GCA_026786275.1). Classification (GTDB taxonomy): domain Bacteria; phylum Actinomycetota; class Actinomycetes; order Propionibacteriales; family Nocardioidaceae; genus Nocardioides. The sequence continues at coordinate 14,729 of JAJAYJ010000096.1, forward strand.
GCGGGTCGCGCGGGTCGTGCGGGCTACGACACCGCCGGGTACGTCGTCGTCCAGGCACCCGAGCACGTGATCGAGAACGAGAAGGCCAAGGCGAAGTCAGCGGCCAAGAACGCCGCCCTGAGCGAGGAGAAGCGGGCCAAGAGGGGCAGCAAGGCCCAGCTCCGCAAGGCGCCCGACGGCGCGGTCGTGTGGACCGAGCAGACCTTCGACAAGCTGGTGGCCGGGGTGCCCGAGCAGCTGGTCTCGCGGATGAAGGTCGACAACTCGATGCTGATCAACGTGCTGGCTCGAGAGGAGGACGCGTTCACGGTGCTACGCCGGATCCTCACCGACAACCACGAGAGCGACCGCGACAAGCTCCGCCTGGCCCGGCGGGCGCTGCGCCTGGCCCGCAGCCTGCTGCACTCCGGGGTGCTGACCCGCCTCGACGAGGTCGACCAGCACGGTCGCCGCTACGTGCTGACCGTCGACCTGCCGGCCGACTTCGCGCTCAACCAGGAGCTCGCCCACTTCGCGCTGGCCGCCCTCGACGTCCTGGACCCCGAGTCGCTCGAGTACACCCTGGACATCGTCTCGGTCGTCGAGGCCGTGCTGGAGGGGCCGCGCCAGATCCTGTTCGCCCAGCAGCACGCCGCGCGCGGAGAGGCGATCAACGAGATGAAGGCCGACGGCATCGAGTACGACGAGCGGATGGCCCTGCTGGAGCAGATCACGTGGCCGCAGCCGCTGGCCGAGCTGCTGGAGGCGACGTACGAGCTCTACCGGCAGAGCCACCCGTGGCTGAGGGGGGACTCCCTGGCGCCGAAGTCGATCGTGCGCGAGATGTACGAGCAGGGCATGACCTTCACCGACTTCGTGGGTCGCTACCAGCTGGCCCGCTCCGAGGGCCTGGTCCTGCGCTACCTCACCGACGCCTACCGCACCCTGCGCCAGACCGTGCCCGACTCGCACCGCACCCCGGAGCTGGAGGGGCTGGTGGAGTGGCTGGGGGAGACGGTGCGGCAGACCGACTCCTCGCTGCTCGACGAGTGGGAGGCGCTGACCGACCCCGAGGCGGTGCACCGGGTGGCGCTGGCCCTGGCCGAGCACCGACCGCCCACCTCGCCGCGTCCCGTCTCGCAGCAGACCCGGCCGTTCGCGGTGATGGTGCGCAACGCGATCTGGCGTCGGGTCGAGCTGGTCGCCCGCGACGACCTCGACGGGCTGATGCGCCTGGAGCGGGCGGCGGCCAACCGGACCGACCCGGCCCGTGAGGTGGTGATGACCCGGTCCCGCTGGGACGAGGCGATCGGCGCCTACTACGACGACCACGACGAGGTCCGGCTCGACGCCGACGCACGGGGTCCGGGGCTGATGGTCTCGACGCCGGCCACCGGCACCCCGGTCGGCGTGGACGACGAGGACCTGTCGGGTGAGCACGGTGAGGGCTCGACCCGACTGCTGAGGGTCCGCCAGACCGTCTCGGACCCCGACGGCGACCACGACTGGGTGATCGAGGCGGTGGCCGACCTGGACGCCTCCGACGAGCTGGGCGAGCTGGTGCTCGCCACCGCAGCCTTCCGTCGGCTCTGAGGACCCGACGTCGACCGGTTCTCTCCACAGGTTGGTGCACAGGTGGGGGTCTGCCTGTGCACGCCGAGCGTGCGCTCGTGCACACCTCGTGCACAGATCCGGGCTCGCGCCTGGGGAAGAGCCGGGCCGCCTTGTTGGGTGTCGGTGACCGGTCCTAGGCTCGCGGGCGAACCGGGTACAAGTCGTCGTGTCGACAAAGCTCCGGAGCCCCCCTCCGGCTCGCGACCGGGCCCCACCTCGAGGAGCAAGCCATGAGCCAGAGTGTCCCCAGTCCCGACGGGGGAGCGGCTGCCTCCGACGTCCCGCCACGTGTCTCGGTGCCCCGGACCGGCCAGAGCGGCGGCGACCCGCTGCCGTTCCAGCGGCCGGCCGGTGCCGCCCGGGCGGGCGGCGGCACGGTGCCCTCGGGGTCCGCGCCCGCCGCCGTCGGCGAGATCGGCCCGACCGGGAGGACCATGCCGGCGATCCCCGAGCCCCGAGGGCTGACCCAGCACGGGCAGGCCCGGGTGATCGCGATGTGCAACCAGAAAGGCGGTGTGGGCAAGACGACCACGACCATCAACCTGGGGGCCTCCCTGGCCGAGTACGGCCGCAAGGTGCTGCTCGTCGACTTCGACCCGCAGGGCTCGCTCTCGGTGGGCCTGGGCCTGAACCCGCACGAGATGGCCCTGTCGGTCTACAACCTGCTGATGCAGCCCGACGTCACCCTCGAGGAGGTGGTGGTGCCCTCCGGTGTGGAGGGCATGGACCTGCTGCCCTCCAACATCGACCTCTCCGCGGCCGAGGTGCAGCTGGTGCACGAGGTCGCCCGGGAGCAGACCCTGCAACGGGTGCTGCGCCCGGCACTGGCCCACTACGACGTCATCCTGATCGACTGCCAGCCCTCGCTGGGGCTGCTCACCGTCAACGCCCTCACCGCGGCGCACGGCGTGATCGTGCCCTTGGAGTGCGAGTACTTCGCGCTGCGCGGGGTGGCCCTGCTGAAGACCACGATCGACAAGGTCCGCGAGCGGCTGAATCCCGACCTGGCCATCGACGGAGTACTCGGCACCATGTTCGACGGCCGCACCCTGCACAGCCGCGAGGTGATGGAGCGACTCGTCGAGGCGTGGGGTGACAAGGTCTTCCACACGGTGATCCGTCGCACGGTGAAGTTCTCCGACTCGACCGTGGCCGGCGAGCCGATCACGTCGTACGCCTCGACCTCGGTGGGCGCGGAGTCCTACCGCCAGCTGGCCCGGGAGGTGTTGGACCGGTGCCTCGACGGGTGAGCCTGCCGTCGGCCGACGACCTGTTCCGGACCACCGAGTCGCCAGGGCACGGTGCCGCACCCGGTGCGCGCGAGGACGGGCAGGCGCCGGCCCGGGTCCGGGCGGTGCCCGACGCACCCCACGAGCCCGACGGCGCCGCGGCGGGTGACCTCGAGGACCCCGCAGCGGCCAGGCGGCCCAGCGGGCGGGTCCGGCACGACGAGAAGATGACGGTCTACATCACCTCCGAGGAGCTGGTCGACATCGAGCACGCGCGGCTCTCGCTGCGCCGCTCCCACGGACTGGTGCTCGACCGGGGACGGCTCGTCCGGGAGGCCGTCGCCCTGGTGCTGGCCGACCTCGAGACCCACGGTGAGCACAGTGCCCTGGTGCGCCGGCTGAGCGAAGGATGAGCCGGGTCGCCGGCACCGCTCTCGCCACCTCCCCGGACCCCGCCCGGAGCGACCTGGCCTTCGCGGTCACCCTCGCCAACTTCGAGGGCCCCTTCGACCTGCTGCTGAGCCTGATCTCGAAGCACAAGCTGGACATCACCGAGGTCGCCCTGTCGCAGGTCACCGACGAGTTCATGGCCCACGTCAAGGCCGGTGGCTCTCCCGAGAGCCCCGCCCGGTGGGACCTGGAGCAGACCTCGTCCTTCCTGCTGGTCGCGGCCACCCTGCTCGACCTCAAGGCCGCCCGGCTGCTGCCACAGGGTGATGTGGAGGACGAGGAGGACCTAGCGCTGCTCGAGGCCCGCGACCTGCTCTTCGCCCGGCTGATGCAGTACCAGGCGTTCAAGCTGGTGGCCGGGGTGCTGGAGTCCCGGTTGTCGGTGGAGTCGCGTCGCCATGCCCGCTCGGTGGGCCTGGAGGAGCGCTTCGCCGCGCTGCTTCCCGAGGTGCTGATCGGCATCGGCCTGGAGCAGTTCGCGGCGCTCGCCGCGAAGGCGCTCGCACCGAAGCCGGTGCCCGAGGTCCACCTGGGTCACATCCACCAGAGCACGGTCAGCGTGCGCGAGCAGGCCGGGATCGTGGCCGACCGGCTGCGCCGCTCCCGCACCCTGACCTTTCGGGCCCTCTGCGGGGACTCACCCGACACCCTGACCACCGTGGCCCGCTTCCTCTCGCTGCTCGAGCTGTTCCGCGAGGGCGTGGTCGGCTTCGACCAGGTCAGCCCGCTGGGCGAGCTGACCGTGCGCTGGACCGGTGAGGACGACGTCGACGGGGGCCAGCGGGGGCCCGACGCGGTGGCCGCGGTCGACCGGGGGCCCCCCCCCCCCCCCGTCGCCCCCCCACCCCCCACCCCCCCCCCCCCCCCACGCCCCCCCCGAGCGACCCCACCC
>JAJAYJ010000097.1 GCA_026786275.1 Nocardioides sp.
CAGGACCCTGGGCGAGCTCAAGGGTGGGGCGATGAAGTTCGGCCAGGCCCTGTCGGTGCTGGAGGCGGCGCTGCCGGAGGAGCTGGCCGGGCCCTACCGCGACCAGCTGCCCCGGCTGCAGGACTCCGCGCCGCCGACCACTGAGTCGCCCTAGACGCTGGGCTTCGCGAACCCGGGCAGCGACTCGGTCAGGATCTCGCCGAACGGCACCTCTGCCTCCAGCTGGCTGAGGATGCCGATGGCGCCGAGCCAGGTCCGGTGGATGAGCAGGTAGGACGGCGGCAGGTTGATCTTCAGCGCGATCGTGTACGCCGGGTTGCGCGGGTTGTTGACCCGGGCGAACTGGGTCTGCATCCACGCCCGGGAGAACTGGAACCGCTCGACCTGGGCCGGCTCGACGAACGGCGAGAGGTAGTCGAGCAGCAGAGCGGGATCGATCGTGACGTTGTCCTTCACGAAACCCTCGTCGCGCAGGCCCGCGAGGAGGGCGGCGTCGTCTTGGATGCCGGCGATCCGGATCAGTGAACCCATCGCGCTGGGCAGGCCGCCGTCGGGCAGGCGGGCGACGGCGCCGAAGTCCAGGACGCCCATCTTGCCGGGGGTGCCGTCGGGGCCCGGGATGATCCGGAAGTTCCCGGGGTGCGGGTCGGCGTGAAGCATCGCCGTCCGCGCGGGCCCGGCGACCAGGAAGCGCACGAACAGCTCGCCGTAGTGGTTGCGCTCCTCCTGGGTGCCGCTCGCGATCACCGCGGCCAGCGAGGACGTGGAGTCCAGCCACTCGGTGATCAGGGTCGTGTCGCCCGCCGCGACCACGTCGGGCCCCGTGATGTCGGGGTCGTCGCGGAACGCCGCCGCGAAAGCGCGCTGCGCCTCCGCCTCGAGGCGGTAGTCGAGCTCCTCCTCAGTGCGCGCCTGCATCTCGGCGATCAGGGGCTTGACCTCGATGCCGGGCACCAGCGGGCCGATGGAGCGGGCCAGGCGGGAGAGCTGCCTCAGGTCGGAGCGGATCGCCTCGCCGGCACCGGGGTACTGCACCTTGACCGCGACCTCGCGTCCGTCGTGCCAGCGGCCCTGGTGCACCTGCCCAATCGAGGCAGCAGCGGTCGGCCCGCCGTCGAGCCAGACCAGCTGCTTCTTCCAGTCCGGGCCCAGGTCGCGGGCCAGCGCCTCGCGCACCGTCTGGGTGGGCATCGGCGGCGCGGAGTCCTGCAGCCGGGTCAGCTGGTCGCGGTAGGGCCCGGCCAGCTCCTCCGGCAACGCCGCCTCCAGCACCGACAGGGCCTGGCCGAACTTCATCGCCCCACCCTTGAGCTCGCCCAGGGTCCTGAACAGCTGCTCGGCGGTGCGCTGCTGGATCTCGGAGGCGACGTGCTCGGCCGAGCGGCCGCCGATCCGCTTGCCGATCCCGACCGCGCTGCGCCCGGCGTAGCCCAGGGGGAGGGCCGCGAGTCGCGCCGTACGTCGGGCTGCGTTGCGCGGGAGGTCTGCCATGCCGCCATTGTCCCGCGCGCCCGCAACACCCCTGCGGACCGGGAGGGCCTGGAGGGCCTGGAGGGCCTCGCCGCCCCTCAAGGCAGCGCCTACGTCGTCTTCCAGTGGGCCACCCCTGGTGCCTGGGCCTCCCGCCGGCTGGGCGGAGCCGCCCGTGCGGGTCAGGCGTGACGGGAGACGAAGTCGTCCGGCTCGCCGTCGATCATGAAGTTCCGGTCGGCCACGATGCCGTCGACCACCCGCTGCAGCCATGCCTCGTCGGCCGTCTCGATGTCACGCTCGGCCAACTGCTCTCGCAGGGAGGTGAGGAGGTCGGCCGGCACCACCACACCGGCGTCCAGGGCGACGGACGTGGAGTCGACGGCGGCTTGCAGGTCAGCGTCGTAGGAGGCCATGCCGGACATGGTGGCACCGGTCCAGACGGGTCGTCCACCTCCGCGGCGGGGCGCCCGCGCGGGTGGGGTCGAGGTGTCGTTCGACGCGGGCCCGGCCGAGCCCGGTGGCCAGGACCATGGCGTGCCGGACGCGGACCGGTCACAGCCGACGCGGGTCGGCTCAGGTCACCAGGCGCAGCAGCGCGGTGACGGTGACCGCGGCCAGGACGGCCACGACCAGTGGCCCGCGGCGCACCAGGATCACCCCGCCGACGGCGACCCCGACGGTGTTGGCGCCGACGTGCCACTGGTCGCCGACCGCGAACGTGCTGGTCACCACGAGCGCGGCCAGCAGGGCGGGGGCCATCAGGGTGATCACCCCGATCAGGCGGGGCGGCAGGTCCCGGCCGCCCAGGGCGACCGGGCCGATGGCCTTGATGAGCGCGGTGACCAGGGTGCAGCCGGCGATGGTCCACCAGATGGTGGCGGTCACGGTGAGCCCTGCCGCCGTCGGCGGAGCCCCCACAGGGCGACCAGGCTGGAGGCCAGGACCGGGAGGCCCGCGGGTGCGACCTCGACCAGGCTGAGGGCCAGCAGCCCACCCGCGACCGCGACCGCGAGCGTGGTGCGGTCCTTGACCTCGGCGATCACCAGAGCCAGGAAGAACGTCGGGTAGATCGCGTCGAGACCCAGGCTGGAGGCGTCGTCGAACAGGCCACCGCCGAGGGCCCCGAACGTGGTGCCGGCCACCCAGGTGACGTACTGCGGTGCGGTGGAGCCGAACAGGAACCACCGGTCGAAGGTGCCGTCCCCGCGGTTGGCCATCGCCCACGACGCGTCGACGACGGTCTGGCCCTGCGCCGCGCGCCACGGCGCCCGCCCCGGCAGGGAGGGTCCCAGGGCGATGCCCATGGGCAGGAACCGGGAGTTCATCAGCGCGGCGGCGGCGACCGCAGCCGCGGCCGTGCCGCCCGAGGCCACGATCGCGACCGCCGCGAACTGCGCCGATCCGGCGAACACGATCGCCGACATCACGATCGCCGCCACGGCCGGGAAGCCCGAGTCCCGGGCGAGGATCCCGAACGACATCGACAGCAGGAACCCCACGGCAGCGTACGGCACCGAGGCCCGGAACCCGGCCCGCAACGAGACGGCCCGGCCGGCGTCGCTCTCGTCGGGGACTGGCACGGGCACAGCCTCGCACCCACCGCGTCCGGCTCGACGCTCGGCAGTCCGTCGGCCGGACTCAGCCAGCGACGACCTCGTCGTCGGCGATGACGTACCCGGCGGCGCCCTGCTCGAGGACGATGCCTCGGGTCTCGGGCTGCGACCGACCGTCGGCGTCGGTGTAGGTCAACGACACGTCCACCGTGTCGTCGCCGGACTCCACGACCTGCCCGACCGAGACCGCGCTGATGGTCGTCCAGAAACCGCGGTAGTCGCCGTAGGTGGTGCTGGCGCGGTAGGCGGGGCTGAGCAGGTCGTAGGCGCTACGGGTGTCGCTCGGCAGCCGGCGGTAGTAGTCCTGCACGAACCCGGTCGCGTCCGTGGCCGTCGCCGAAGCCCCCGTCGTGGACGGCACGCCGCTCGGCTCGCTCGGGTCACTGGCCGCGTTCGAGCTCGGCTCGGCCGCCGCGCTCGGTTGCGCCGGCTCGGCTGACCCGGACGAGACCGGCTCACCGGGTTCCTCGCCCCCCGGCGCGGAGGCACCCGCGCCGCCGGCGCTCGGCGTACGGCCGTCACCGCTGCGGTCGAGCAACGCGTAGCCGACGACCCCCACCAGGACCAGGGCCAGCACGGTGGCCAGCGGGAGCAGCCACCGCGCGCCTCGGCGTCGCGAGTCGGCCGGGACGCTGACGGGGACGCTGACGGGGACCGGTCGGCGTCGCTCACGCGTGGGCCTGGACGCGTCCGCAGCGGTCGTGTCCGCCGCGGGCACGGGCGTCAGCGTCCGGGTGTCCTGGCGTGGTCGGACCCCGGGGCGTTGCTCGTGCAAGCGGGTCAGCGAGTGCGCCACGTCGTGCATGGACCAGCGGGAGCCGGGGTCCCGGTCCAGCATCCGGTTGATCGGCTTGGTCAGGAACCCGGCCTGCTGCGGCGGCGGCGCCGGTTCGGAGGCGATGCTGGTGATCAGGCTGATCGCGTTGGCGCGCTCGGCGTAGAGGGGATGGCCCTCGACGGCGGCGTACAGCGTCGCGCCGAGGGCCCAGACGTCGGCCGGCAGCGCCGGCTCCTCGCCCCGGGCGAGCTCGGGGGAGAGGTAGGAGGGTGTGCCGATGACCAGCCCGGTGCGGGTGAGCATGTCGTCACCGTGCGTGCGGGAGATCCCGAAGTCCATGATCTTCACGTGGTCGTCGTCGGTGACCATGATGTTGCCGGGCTTGACGTCACGGTGCACGGTGCCCCGCTGGTGGGCCGCAGCCAGCCCGTGAGCGGCCTGGGCGCCGATCCAGGCCGTGCGCTCGGGGGAGAGGGATCCCTCCGCCGCCAGGATCTGCGCCAGGGTGCGGGCCGCGACGTACTCCATGACAAGCCAGTTGGCTTCGCCGTCCTCGACGGCGTCGTAGACCGAGACCACGTTGCGGTGGTTCAGCGCCGCTGAGGACCGTGCCTCGCGCAGGGCCCGGTTCACGTCGGAGGTGGACTCGCCGGGCAGGGTGCCGACCTGCTTGACGGCGACGTCGCGGTGAAGCACCTCGTCGTGGCAGAGCCACACGGCGCCCATCCCACCGTGGCCCACGGCGCGCTGCACGGTGTAGCGACCGGCGATCCTCTGGGGTGGCATGCGGAACTCCTCTCGACCGTGCCGAGGCTAGTCGAGCCCCAGCCGCCCGCCCCACCCGTGGGCAGCGCCCACCCCTGGGGGTGCTCAGGCTCGCCGGTGACCCACGACCGGGTTGAGCTCGGAGGCCGCGAGACCGCCCGGCTCCACCCCGGGCAGGAAGTCGCGCCAGGTGCCGCTGATCAGCGTCGGGGACTCCACGACCCGAGCGCCGTCGGCGTAGTAGGTCGTCGCCAGGGCCCGCCGCGGCTGGGTCGTCAGGTTGGGCCCGGCGGTGTGGAAGCACAGCGCCGAGTGGAAGGAGACGTCTCCGACCGCGAAGGGCCCGGCCTCGACGGCCACGTCCCGCTCAGCGAACCGTTGGGTGACGGCCTGGTCGTAGGTCGTGCCGACCTTGTCGAACTCCAGGTCGGCGACCTCGGCGAGCACGTCGCGCCCGCGGGCGAAGGACAACGGCCCCATCCGACCGGGGATGGCCGACATCGGCATCCACGCGGTGACCGCCTGGGCCGTCTGGAGCGGGAAGTGCTCGGCGTCGTGGTGCCACGGCGTCCGGCCGCAACCGGGCTCCTTGGACAGGGCGTTGTCGTGGTAGAGACGCACGCCGGGTTCGCCGAGCAGCTCCGCGGCCAGTCCGCCGATCCGGGGTGAGAGCGCCACGGCACGCATCAGGTCGTCGTGCAGCCACATCTGCTCCAGAGCGGTGAACCGCCCGGCCACCTCGTCACCGTGCTCGGCGCGCAGCAGCTCCTCGAGACGCTCCGCGAGCCGGCGTACGACGGCCGGCGAGAGCACGCCCGGCAGCCGCACGAACGCCTCACGCCCGAAGGACTCGACCGCCGCCGGGTCCAGGTCGTAGGGCTCGGCCAGCTCACGCTCGAGCTGGTCGTCGGAGGCGGGTGCGACCTCGGGCAGGCCGGGACCCGCGACGAGCTCGGTGGGGGTGTGCTCGTTGGCGGCGAGGGTGACGTACCAGTCCCACCAGTCCTGGTCGTTGCCCGCCCAGTCCTGCCGCAGGCCGCCGGCGCGGTTCTGCGCGGGGAGCCGGTCGTTGGTGGTGGCGTCGGAGTTCAGAACCACAGCAGGGCCGCCTCGTGGGAGAAGGTGTAGGAGCCTGCCGGGTCGCGGCAGGAGGCGAGGTAGGCACCCAGGACGGGTGCTGCCTCCATCTGGTCCAGCGTGACCGAGTCGTCGAACGCGCAGCGTTGCAGGAAGCCCTCCGCGACGGCCCGGTCGTCGGTGCCCGTGCGGTAGGTGATGCGCTGCTCGCGGACCTCGGCGCCGGCGCGCACCAGGGCGTCGCGCACCTGCTCGGCCGTGGTGTACGGCGTGGCGTCACGCACGCCGGCCCGGAACGCGTCGTAGAAGACCAGGTAGTGCGAGGCCGCGGTGGCCTGGGCGACCAGGCCCAGGCCGCCCGGCGCCGTCGAGGCGACCAACCGCGCGGCGGCCACGTCGAGCTCGGCGGGCGGCAGGGCGTAGAGGGCGTGCGTGGCCCACACCACGTCGTAGCCGGTCCGCTCGGCGGGCAAGTCCTGCAACGTCATCACCAGGTCGTGGCGGGGCACGAAGGGCGGTGCCAGCACGCCCCGGGCCTCCTGCACCGAGAAGGCCGAGGGGTCCAGCAGGTCGTAGGCCACGTCGGGCACCGCGCCCAGGTCGGCGTACGTCCGCAGGGCGGCGGGGAACTTGCCGCTGCCGCACGCGACGTCGAGCAGGGACCACCCGTCGTGGGCGCGCCCGCCGAGGATCTCGGCCCAGTCGGCAGCCAGCGCGAGCTGGCGGTAGTCCTCGGCGGCCAGGGCGTAGAACGCCTCCATGCCCGTGCGGCCGGCCTCGCTCCAGTGCTCCAGGCTGCGCTGTGCGGTGTCTCCTGTGCTCACGCTGCTCCTCGCCGGACCACCCGTGGGGCGCGTCCGTGTTGTGTCCTCGTGGTTGACTCCGTCCAGTGTCCAACCTAGCCCGGTCCACCTCGCACGGAGAGGGCCGTGTGCTGCGTACGCCCAGCCAGCACGGGCTGCTCGACGCGCTCCGCTCGGCCCGCTCCGGCGCCGCCGCCCTCCCGGCTCTCGCGCCCGAGAGCTACGCCCGTGACCACGCGGCCTTCGAGGCCCGCTCCGACCAGCGGGCGCTGATCGCCGCTCACCTCGCCGCCCGGCTGGCGCTGCGTGGCGACGGGCCGCTGGCCGTGCTCTCGGTGGGTTGCGGCGACGGGTCCCTCGACGTCCGGCTGGCCGGCCCCCTGACCGACGTGCGTCCGGTCCGGCCGGTGCGCTACGTCGGCGTCGACCCGTACGTCGGGAGCACGACCGCCTTCACCGCCGCGATGGCGGGCCTCGGGCGGGAGTCGCTGAGCACCGAGGTGCACGTCGCGACCTTCGACGACGCCCCCGTCACCGGGTTGTTCGACGTCGTGACGTTCGTGCACTCGATGTACTACGTGCCCGACGTCGCCGCGACCCTGCGGGCGGCCCACAACCTGCTCCGACCCGGTGGCGAGCTGATCGTGCTCAACGCACCACGCGGCGCGCTCAACCTGCTGGTCGACGTGCTCGCGCCGCCGATCCAGGGCCACCGGCAGTGGTTCAGCGACGACATCGCGGCCGGCCTGGTCGAGGCGGGGCTGCAGCCCGAGGCGACCACAACCCTGGACGCTCGGGTGGACCTGGACGGCGCGAGCGAGGAGGTGCTCGACTTCGCGGTGCAGGCTCGGCTGACCCCTGAGCTCCGGCCCCTGGTGCGGGCCTACCTCGCCGCGGTCTCGGTCCCGGGCCTGTTGTCAGACGACCTGCGTGTCCCGCACCCCGTCGACGTCTACCGGGTCGGTCGAGCCGTCGCAGGGGTCAGCTGATCGACCGCTCGACGTACGCGCCAGGGCGTGAGCCCGCCCCGCCGGCCCACCCGGGGACCCTGGGATGGTGACCGGAGGGCCCCCCAGGTCGGCGACACCGGGCTGTCCGACGTGCTGCTCGGGGGTCGCACGGCTCGTGGGTGCGGGCCCGCCGTCCCGGATCCGCAAGACCTACGCCTCTGGTCCCCCCGTGCCCGGGCGCCGCATCGTGGTGGTGACACCAGCAGCTAGCCGGTGGCGGCGGAGCGCGAGGGAGACGATCGATGATGGGCTGGGGCAATGACGGCAGCGGGCTGGGCAACGGTGCCGGGTACGTCGTGATGATGCTGGGGATGCTGATCTTCTGGGGGCTGATCGTCGCCGCGGTCGTGTGGGTGCTGCGTCAGCCCCGTCAGGAGGACCGTGCCTCGGGTGGCATGGTGCCGGCGCACCGCACCGCCCAGCAGGTGCTGGCCGAGCGGTTCGCCCGCGGCGAGATCGACGAGACCGAGTTCACGACCCGGCTCGCGACCTTGCACGGCCAGCCGCGGTTGTGACGGTGCGCGGTCTCGGGCCGTCGAGCCGACAGCCCACCCTGAGCCGTCGCCAGGTCGTCCAGCTCGGCGCGATCGGCGCCGTCGCCGTGGCCGGGAGTTACGCCGGCGTCCGCCTGCTCGATGCGTCCTCGCCGACCCTGGTCGGTCCCGGCTCGCGTGCGGTGCGTGAGGTGGAGGCCGCGCGGGCCACGACCGGCAACGTCGTCACCCGTACGGTGACAGCGGGCCCGGCCACCGTGGACCTGGGCGGGCGGGTCGTGTCCACCTGGGCCTACGACGCGACGGTGCCGGGACCGGAGATCCGGATGACGGCGGGTGACCAGCTGCAGGTGCGGCTGGTCAACGACCTGCCGGAGGCCACCACGGTGCACTGGCACGGTGTCGCGCTGCGCAACGATATGGACGGGGTGCCTGACCTGACCATGCCGGCCGTGGCTCCCGGCGGGACGTTCGACTACGCGTTCGTGGCGCCCGACCCCGGCACGTACTGGTTGCATCCGCACGCCGGCATCCAGCTGGACTACGGCATGCAGTCCGCCCTCGTCGTGGAGGACCCCGACGAACCCGGGGCCTACCAGCAGGAGGTCGTCCTGGTCCTCGACGACTGGACGGACGGTTGGGGGGCTTCCCCGACGGAGATCCTGGCCGGCCTCGTCCGGGACGGGATGGGCGGTATGGACGGTATGGACGGTATGGACGGTATGGGCGGTATGGGCGGCGCCATGATGGGTTCCGGGTCGGCCTCCCAACCGCTGGGTGCAGACGCCGGTGACGTGGCCCATCCTGCTCACCTGATCAACGGCCGCCTGCCCAGCGACCCCGTCACGGTCACCGCGGTTCCCGGTGACCGGATCCGGTTCCGGGTGATCAACGCCGCAGGCGACACCGCCTACCGGTTCGCGATCGGCGGGCACCGGTTGTCCGTCACCCACACCGACGGCACCGCGGTCGAGCCCTACGAGGTCGACACCTTGATCGTGGGGATGGGGGAGCGCTACGACGTCGTCGTGAGCGTCGGAGACGGCGCGTTTCCCATCGTGGCGGTGCCCGAGTCCAAGGCAGGTCCGTCGGCACTGGCCGTGCTGCGCTCGGCGAGTGGGGACGCGCCGACGCCTGGGCGCCTGCCGGCCGAGCTGGGCGGGCAGCTGCTGAGCTACGGCAACCTTCGCCCCACCGCCGAGACGGCTTTCGAGTCGCGCGCGATCGACCGTGAGCTGCCTCTGGTGCTCTCGAGCCGTGACGGTGGGCGGCAGTGGTTGATCAACGGCGCCACGTTCGCCGATCGCGAGCCGCTGTACGTCGCGGCCGGGGAACGCGTCCGCCTCACGATCGTCAACAGGTCCATGATGTTCCACCCGGTGCACCTGCACGGCCACACGTTCGCCCTGGCTGGGCGGGGGGGCACGGGAATCCGCAAGGACACCGTCAACGTCCTGCCGATGCAGACGGTCAGTCTCGACGTGCAGGCCGACAACCCCGGGCAGTGGATGACGCACTGCCACAACGCGTATCACGCCGAGCTCGGGATGATGTCGGTGGTCTCGTACGCCGTGTGACCCGGCGTGAGTACCTGCTCGTCCGGCGGTCTCCGGGGCCGAGGTAGCCTTCGCACGTGTCCGAGACCGCCGCAGCCCGCACCACCGGGTGGCGTGTCTGTCTTGCGGCCCTGGGGGTCCTGGTCGTCGCGGGCCTATGCGGCCTGATCGCGGCGACCGGCTCGGCGAACGGCTCGATGACCGGCTCGACAGAGATGGCGGCAGCCTCGGCCGCAGCAGACCCCGGCACCCCCGCGATGACCTGTGACGGCGCATGCGCCATGGGGTCGCCGCAGACGTGCAGCGTCGTCGCTCTGACGGGGGTGTCGCTGCTGGTGCTGCTGCTGGCCTCGCGCCGTCGCACCTACCTCGGACGAGGCCCTCGTCGCTCACCGTCGGGTCCGGTCCGGTCGGGGGCGGGCCCACCGCGACCCTGGTTGACGCTCAGCCCGCTCGACCTCTGCGTGATCAGGGTCTGATCGCCTCGCTCGACGGCGCTGCCTCGAGCCCACCCCGAAGCCACGGCCGCCCCTCTCGGTGGCCCGGCCGTCCGGTGGTCCCAGCCACACCAGCCGGACCCTCTCTCCTCAGCGTCCCCGCTCGCGACGAGCCCGTACGCACGGGCGTCATCGAGACGACGCGTTTCCACGAAGGATGTGCACCATCATGCAGATGACCAACCGAGTGCCGGACTGGCTCACCCCGATCGCCTGGGTCTTCATCGGCCTGGCCCTCGCCACGGCGGTCGTGATCGCGGTCGACATCTACGTCCGTCGGCACCGGCACACCACCGTCGCGGCCGAGCTGGTGTGGATCACCTCGGCC
>JAJAYJ010000098.1 GCA_026786275.1 Nocardioides sp.
CAACAATGTCGCGGGTGACCCCGGGACAGTGGCCACGGCCAGGAGAGATCGCAGCCGTGGGGGGCGGCGCCCACCACCCCCCGGGCCACACCGGCGCCCCCGCCTGCAACAAAAAACCCCAGGGGGCGGCCCCCCGGGGGGCGGGGCGGGCGCCGTGGGGGGGGCGGGGCGGGCGCCCCCCCCCACGGCGCCGTGCCAGATGCCCAGCGACTGCTCGGTCAGCCGGTGCTGGGTCTCCTGCCCGCTGCCGTCGGCCCCGTCGGCCCCGTCGGCCCCGTCGGCACCGAAGACACACACCCACACCGACGTGGCCTCGGGCGCCCACACGGCGAAGTTGGTGGACTCCGGCGACCACGTCGAGCCCAGCGGGTGGTTGCGCCCGGGCCACACGGCTGCGATCTCTCCTGGCCGTCGCCACAGTCCCGGGGTCACCCGCGACATTGTTGCCGATCGGGGCACAATGCCCACACCGGTCCCACCGGCACGCACCGACACTGAGGAGTGGACTGCACATGGGTGAGCACGTACGGCTCGAGGTCAGTGACGGGGTCGGCACGATCCGCCTCGACCGCCCCAAGATGAACGCCATCAGCTTCGCGGTGCAGGACGAGCTGGTCGCCGCTGCCGCGGAGGCGACCGAGCGTGACGACGTCCGTGCCGTCGTGGTCTACGGCGGCGAGCGGGTCTTCGCGGCCGGCAACGACGTCAAGGAGATGGCCGAGCTGTCCTACACCGACATGGTCAAGCGCTCCGGGCCGCTCCAGGGTGCGGTCACCGCGATCGCCCGGATCCCCAAGCCCGTGGTCGCGGCCGTGACCGGTTATGCCCTCGGTGGCGGGTGCGAGCTCGCGCTGGCCGCCGACGTCCGTTTCGCGGCCGACACCGCGGTGCTCGGTCAGCCCGAGGTGCTCCTCGGCATCATCCCGGGTGCCGGTGGCACCCAGCGGCTGAGCCGGCTGGTGGGCCCGAGCCGGGCCAAGGACATCATCTTCAGCGGTCGTTTCGTGAAGGCCGACGAGGCGCTGGCGATCGGGCTGGTGGACCGGGTGTTCCCGGCCGAGCAGGTGTACGCCGAGGCCGTCGCGTGGGCCGGGCAGTTCTCGAGCGCCGCGTCGTACGCCGTGCGCGCCGCGAAGGAGAGCATCGACCGGGGCCTGGAGGTCGACCTGGAGACCGGCCTGGAGATCGAGCGCCAGCAGTTCGCCGCGCTGTTCGCCACCGAGGACCGCACGAGCGGCATGCGGTCCTTCGTGGACAACGGCCCCGGCAAGGCCCGGTTCGAGGGCCGGTAGCGGCCCGGGGCCCTGCGCCCGGCGTGGTGGCCGGCGTGGTGGCCGCACCGTGACAGTCCTGCTGTGAGGTAGTCCACGCCACAGGTATGTACCGGAGCCGTCCCCGCGCCTGTAATCTCCGAAAGAACCACGTTCGAGTGCCATCCCGAGCACCTCAGGAGGGGCCGTCAAGGCCACACCACCATGAACATTGTCGTCTGCGTGAAATACGTCCCCGACGCTACTGCCGACCGGCAGTTCACCTCGGACCACACCGTTGACCGGGTCGGCGTCGACGGTCTCCTCTCGGAGCTCGACGAGTACGCCGTCGAGCAGGCCCTGCGGATCAAAGAGAAGGCCGACGACGGCACCACGGTGACCGCGCTGTGCGTGGGCCCGGAGAAGGCCGTCGACGCCGTCCGCAAGTCGCTGCAGATGGGGGTCGACAAGGGCGTGCACGTCCTCGACGACGCCATCGCCGGCTCCGACTACATCGCGACCTCCCTGGTGCTGGCCAAGGCCGTGGAGAAGCTCGGTGCCGAGGCCCGGGTCGACCTGGTCATGTGCGGGATGGCCAGCACGGACGCCTCCGGCAGCGTGGTCCCGGCGATGCTGGCCGAGCGGCTCGGCCTGCCCCAGGTCACCTTCGCTGCGGTGGTCGAGACCCAGGGCGACCAGGTCCGGATCAAGCGCGACTCCGACACCGCGACCGAGGTGATCGGGGCGACCATGCCGCTCGTGCTCTCGGTGACCGACCAGACCGGTGAGGCCCGCTACCCCTCCTTCAAGGGCATCATGGCGGCCAAGAAGAAGCCGATGGAGACGTGGTCGCTGGCCGACATCGGCGTCGACGCCGGTGAGGTCGGCCTGTCGGTCGCGTGGTCGGAGGTCGCCGAGACGACCGAGCGCCCGGCCCGGACCGCGGGCGAGATCGTCAAGGACGAGGAAGGCTCGGGCGCCTCGGCGCTGACGGAGTTCCTCGCCTCCAAGAAGTTCATCTGAGCGGGAGCGAGAGACCCATGTCTGAAGTACTGGTGGTCGTCGACCACGTCGACGGCGCGATCCGCAAGCCGACCCTCGAGCTGCTGGCCATCGCCAAGCGCCTCGGCGAGCCCGCCGCGGTCTTCTTCGGCGGCTCGGAGGCGGCCGCGGGTGCGGCCGCGAAGCTCGCGGCCTTCGGGGCCGAGAAGATCTACGTCATCGACGACACGGAGATCAAGGGCTACCTCGTGGCGCCCAAGGCCGAGGCCCTGCAGCAGCTGGTGGAGAAGACCTCGCCCGCCGCGGTGCTCTTCGTGTCGGGCTACGAGGGCAAGGAGGTCGCGGCCAGGCTCGCGATCAAGACCGGGTCCGGGCTGATCACCGACGCCGTGGACGTCGCCGCCGGGTCCGCGGGAGAGGGCCCGGTGACCACGCAGAGCGTCTTCGCCGGCAACTTCACTGTGCAGGCCAAGGTCACCCGGGGCACGCCGTTGATCACGATCAAGCCCAACTCCGCCCCGCCGGAGGAGTCCGCGGGGGCCGGCACGGTCGAGGAGTTCGCGGTGACCATCTCCGACTCCGCGAAGACGGCCCAGATCGTGGCCTCGCAGCCGCGGGAGGCGAGCGGTCGTCCCGAGCTGACGGAGGCCGCGATCGTGGTCTCCGGCGGCCGTGGCACCGGCGGTAACTTCGAGCCGATCGAGAAGCTCGCCGACTCGCTGGGTGCCGCGGTCGGCGCCTCGCGCGCCGCCGTCGACTCCGGCTGGATGCCGCACACCTTCCAGGTGGGCCAGACTGGCAAGACGGTCTCGCCGCAGCTCTACGTCGCCAACGGCATCTCCGGTGCGATCCAGCACCGCGCCGGCATGCAGACCTCCAAGACGATCATCGCCGTCAACAAGGACGACGAGGCCCCGATCTTCGAGCTGGTCGACTTCGGTGTCGTGGGCGACCTGCACTCCGTGCTGCCCGCCGCGACCGAGCAGATCGAGAAGCGCAAGGGCTGAGACCGGCTCACGTCGCCAACGGGCGAGGATCGACGCCACCTGGTGCTGGAGATCCTCGCCCGTCGGCGTTGCCGGCCGGCCCGCAGGCCCTGATCTCGCCGCCCCAGCCCCTGGCGGGAGGATCGCGCGGTGCGACGTCCTGCAGAACACTGACGAGCAACGCGCGCCGTCGCAACCGGGGTCGTGCCGCGGCGGCCGAGCACGAGCGGGCCGAGGCTGGCCTGGGCCTAGGCCGGATGGGGTGAGGATCTCCGGCATCAGGCGCCGGAGATCCGCACCCCCTCGGGGGCCGCGAGTGCGATCAGGAGCCAGGCGCGATCGTCGCCGCCCATCCGCGTCCGGATCAGGGCGAAGACGCCGTTGAGCCGCTCGCCCCGCAGCCGCACCGTGACGTGTCCGGCCGCCAGGCCCGCGGTCATCTGCACGGCGACGCCGTCGCGCTCGGTGAGGTTGTCGTAGACCCCGCGGTCCCAGATCTCGACCCACCCCGAGCCCTGCACGCCCTCGACCTGCGCGTGGGCGAGGTCGTGGTCGCCGACCTTGACGGCCAGCCGCTTGACGCCCGGCTCGGGCGACGGTCCCTTCGGCACGGCCCACGACACGAGCACGCCGTCCACCTCGAGCCGCAGGTCGTGGTGCAGCGTGGTGGCCTGGTGCAGCTGGACCACGAACATCGGGCGGTCGCTGCACATGTCGACGACCCTAGACTCGCAGCGTCAGCACCGAGGACGACGTACGCGCTCTGTCCGTGCGTGCGCGCGAGGCCAGCCACGCCCTGGCGCAGACGACCCGTTCCCGCAAGGACGCCGCGCTGCACGCGATGGCCGACGCGCTCCTCACGCACCAGGACGACGTGCTCGCGGCGAACGCCCAGGACGTGGCCCGGGCCGAGCAGGGCGGCACCCCGACCGGGATCGTGGACCGGCTCCGGCTGGACGCCGGGCGGGTCGCCGCGATGGCGCAGGGGCTGTGGGACGTCGCGGGCCTGCCCGACCCGGTCGGCGAGGTGGTGCGGGGCAGCACCCTGGCAGGAGGCCTCGAGCTGCGGCAGGTGCGGGTGCCGTTCGGCGTGGTCGCGATGATCTACGAGGCCCGGCCGAACGTCACCGCCGATGCGGCCGGGATCTGCCTGAAGTCGGGCAACGCCGTCCTGCTGCGCGGCAGCTCGAGCGCGGCCGCCTCGAGTGCCGCGATCGTGGGCGTGCTGCGCGACGCCGCCGCAGGCGCAGGGCTGGCTGCCGACGTGATCCAGCTGGTGGCCTCCGACTCCCACGACACGGTCACGGCCCTGATGCGGGCCCGAGGGCTCGTGGACGTGCTGATCCCGCGTGGCGGGGCCGGCCTAATCGCCAGCGTGGTGCAGGACTCGACGGTGCCGGTGATTGAGACGGGCGTGGGCAACTGCCATGTCTACGTCGACCGGGCCGCCAACCTCGACCAGGCCCTGGCCATCGTCCTGACGCCAAGACCGACCGGCCCAGCGTCTGCAACGCCGCCGAGTCGCTGCTCGTGCACGCAGCCGTCGCCGCGGTGTTCGTGCCCCGCGTCGTCACCGCCCTGCAGCAGGCCGGGGTCACCGTGCACGGGGCGACCCGGCGTTCGCGGCGTACGACTCGGTGGTGGTGGCCGACGACGAGGACTTCGCACGCGAGTACCTCTCCCTCGACATCTCGGCCGCCGTCGTGCCCGACATCGAGGCCGCGATCGCGCACGTGCGTCGCTTCTCCAGCCAGCACTCCGAGGCGATCGTGACCCACGACCTGGGTGCCACGCGGCTCTTCACGGCCGCCGTCGACTCGGCCGTGGTGCTAGTCAACGCCTCGATCCGGTTCACCGACGGGGGCGAGCTCGGCTTCGGCGCCGAGATCGGGATCAGCACCCAGAAGCTGCACGCCCGCGGCCCGATGGGGTTGCCCGAGATGACCTCCACCACGTACGTCGTGACCGGTGACGGCCGGCCACGTGCGCGGGTGAACCGGACCCGACGCTACGATGATTGCCATGTCGCCCCTGCTCAGCACCCTGGTCGTCCGCCTCGCCGAGCTCGGTGAGGAGCCGGAGGTCAACCACGCCCTCAGCTACGGCGTCGGCGGGATCGCCCTCGGCCTGCTGCTGGCCCTGCTCGCCGGGCTGCTGGTCTTCGGCGCCGGCCGCGAGCACAGCTGAGTCTCGACGGTCCCGACCACCCGGTGAGCGAGAGCGCACCCCGCACGCGTCGGGTGGGGGTGATGGGCGGCACCTTCGACCCCATCCACCACGGTCACCTGGTCGCGGCGTCCGAGGTGCAGTCGTGGTTCGACCTCGACGAGGTCGTCTTCGTCCCGACCGGCGACCCCTGGCAGAAGGCGGACCGTGAGGTCTCGCCGGCCGAGGACCGCTACCTGATGACAGTGATCGCCACCGCGGCCAATCCACGGTTCACCGTCTCGCGCGTCGACGTCGACCGGGTCGGACCGACCTACACGATCGACACGCTTCGCGACCTGAGGGCGGCCCACCCCGACGCGGAGCTGTACTTCATCACCGGTGCCGACGCACTGGCCGAGATCTTCACCTGGCGCGACGCCGAGGAGCTCTTCGACCTGGCCCGATTCGTGGGCTGCACCCGGCCGGGCTACACGATGGACGAGGCCACGCTGACCGCGATCCCGGGTGATCGCGTGACGATGATCGAGATCCCAGCGCTGGCCATCTCGTCCACCGACTGCCGTGAGCGGCAGAAACGTGGGCAGCCCGTGTGGTACCTCGTGCCCGACGGCGTGGTTCAGTACATCGGGAAGCACCACCTCTACCCAGGAGACGCATGACAGCCACCGACCACGCGCTCAAGCTGGTGGTCGCCGCCGCCCGGGCGGCCTCCGACAAGCTCGCGCAGCAGATCATCGCGTTCGACGTCAGCGACGAGCTCGCCATCACCGACGCCTTCGTGATCGCCTCGGCCACCAACGACCGCCAGGTCAAGTCGATCGTCGACGAGATCGAGGACAGGCTGCGCGAGATCGGCTCCAAGCCGCTGCGCCGCGAGGGCGAGCGCGACGGTCGCTGGGTGCTCATCGACTACGGAGAGATCGTGGTGCACGTGCAGCACGAGGAGGAGCGGCAGTTCTACGCCCTCGAGCGGCTGTGGCGTGACTGCCCGACCATCGACCTGCCGGCTGACGTCGTCTCCCACGACCGGTGACCCGACGCCTGGTGCTGCTGCGCCACGGGCGCACGGAGTGGAACCACCGGGGCCGCGTCCAGGGCCAGCAGGACGTCTCGCTCGACGACACCGGGCGCAGCCAGGCCGCCGCGGTCGCTCCGGTGATGGCCGCGATGGCTCCGGCGCTGCTGTGGTGCTCTGACCTGGCGCGCACCCGCGAGACCGCGGAACCGCTGGCTGCCGTGACCGGACTCGTGCCGACGTACGACGCCCGGCTGCGGGAGTTCTTCTTCGGCGACCGTGAGCGGCTGACCCATGCCGAGTACCTCGCGCTCGACCCGGAGGGTTACCAGGAGTTCCGGCGTGGCAACTACGACGCGACGCCCGGGGCCGAGCCGACGGCCGAGGTCCGCAAGCGGATGGTGGCGGCGCTCGAGGACCTGCTGGCCGACCTGGGGCCGGGCCAGACCGGTGTCGTCGTCTCGCACGGCGCGGCGATCCGGGTCGCGACCGCCGCGATGCTGGGCTGGCCCGAGGACCAGTTCCACACGCTGCGCGGCCTGGACAACTGCGGTTGGGCGGTGCTGGAGGAGGACCCCTGGGTCGGCGAGCTGCGACTCGGGTCCTACAACCGGGGCCTCTGAGGCGTCGACCGGACCCCGGGTTTCGTTTCGTCGGGGACTCCCTCTAGTATTCTGCGAGTTGTCCGGAAGGTGCTCCGACGGACACGAGATGGGGCTGTGGCGCAGCTGGTAGCGCATCTGCATGGCATGCAGAGGGTCAGGGGTTCGAGTCCCCTCAGCTCCACCGAA
>JAJAYJ010000099.1 GCA_026786275.1 Nocardioides sp.
CCCGCCGCCCCTCGCGCCGCCTCCCGCATCGCCGACCGGTGCCGGCGGGCCGACGAAGCGGGGCCGCCCGCGGGCCCGCCAGGTCCGCCGCGTCATCCTGGCCCTGCTCGTGGCCTGGCTCGCGTTCCTCGTCATCGTGCCGTTCCTGGCCTGGGGCAAGGTCACCAAGACCGAGTGGGAGCCCAGCGGGCAGCGCCCCGCCGCCTCGGACGGCGAGAACTACCTCCTGGTCGGCAGCGACTCACGCGCCGACCTGAGCGCCGAGGAGCGTCGCACGCTCACCACCGGCAACCCCGAGGGCCAGCGCACCGACACGATCATGCTGTTGCACACCGGCTCCGGCCCCAACCTGCTGATGTCGATCCCCCGGGACTCGCTGGTCGACATCCCGGGACGCGGCGAGAGCAAGATCAACGCGGCGTTCGCCTTCGGCGGCGCGCCGCTGCTCGTGCAGACCCTCGAGCAGAGCACCGGCATCCACCTCGACGGCTACGTCGAGATCGGTCTCGGCGGCGTGGTCGACATGGTCGACGCCGTCGGGGGCGTGGAGATCTGCCCCAACAAGCGGATGCGCGACCCCCTCGCCGGGCTCGACGTGCAGAAGGGCTGCCAGGGGGCCGACGGCACCACCGCCCTGGCCTACGCCCGCTCCCGCAAGACCAACCTCAAGCTGGGCGACGTGGCCCGGGCCCGGCAGCAGCGCGAGGTCGTCAAGGGCGTCGGCAGGAAGGCGCTGTCGCCGATGACGGTGCTCAACCCGTTCCGCTACTACGGCCTGAACATGGCCGTGCCGGCCGCGTTCAGCTTCGGCGAGGGCATGGGCAAGGTCAGCGCCGGGCGCTTCGCGCTGGCTCTGAGCCGGGTCAACGGCGGCAACGGCCTGACCTGCGGCGTCCCGATCCGCGACCTCGCCGTGAACTGGGACGAGGAACGCTCCCAGTCCCTGTTCGCCAAGATCATCGCCGACGACACCGAGAGCGTCGGCAAGGACCTCTGCAACCCCTCAGGACTCCCCCAGTGACCTCGTCCCCCGACCAGCCCTCCGCGGGCCACCACACGCCCGACACCCCGGACGCCGCCGACACCGCCGACACCGGGGCGGCGGCGTACGAGACGATCGACGTCGAGGTCGACACCGACGGTGTCTGCACCGTGACCCTGAACCGGCCCGAGGTCCTGAACTCGTTCACGCTGACCATGGCACGCGACCTCGAGCGTTTCTTCCTGACTGACGCCTACGACGACGCGGTGCGCGCCGTCGTCCTCACCGGCGCCGGCCGGGCGTTCTGTGCCGGCATGGACCTGTCGGCGACCGGCAACGTCTTCGGTCTCGACGAGTCGCTCGTGCCCACCCCCGAGGACGTCCGCGACCACTACGCCGAGCCGCCGTTCCAGGACGGTCTGCGTGACACCGGCGGCAAGGTCACGCTGGCCATCCACGCCCTGCCCAAGCCGGTGATCGCCGCCATCAACGGTCCTGCGGTGGGAATCGGCGCCACCATGACCCTGGCCATGGACCTGCGGCTGGCCTCGACCAGAGCCCGGATCGGCTTCGTGTTCGGTCGGCTCGGCATCGTGCCCGAGGCCTGCTCGTCATGGTTCCTGCCCCGCATCGTCGGGATCCAGCAGGCTTTGGAGTGGGTCTACTCCGCCGACATCCTCACCGCCGAGCAGGCCCTGGCCGGCCGGCTGCTGCGCTCGGTGCACGAGCCCGACGACCTCGTGGGGGCCGCCCAGGAGCTGGCCCGCTCCTTCGTGGTCGGCCGGTCTGCCACCGCCCTCGGTCTGGCCAAGCAGCTTCTCTACCGCAACGGCGCCGCGGGCCACCCTCTCGATGCGCACCTCTCGGACACGCTGGCGATGTTCCACTCCTCCGTCGGCGACGGCAAGGAGGGGGTCGCCGCGTTCCTCGACAAACGCTCCCCCGTCTTCACCGGCAGCGCAGCCGACCTGCCGCGGATCTTCCCGACCAGCTGAGGGTTGGCGAGAGGCCAGCCGCCCCGGACCTGACGAACGCGCCCCGCTGCTGCGGGACGCGTCGGTCAGGTGTTGCGGCGGTGCTGCCGGTCAGGTCCCGCTGAGGTGCCGCTCAGTGGTGGGCGTCGGCGTCGCTGGTGCCGGCGGCCGCCTCGGCCGCCTCGGTCTCGCTGGTCGCACCCTCGGTGCTGAGCGAGCCGCCCTTGTCCTCGAGGTGGGCCCGCACGAACCAGTGGAACTGCTCGAGCTGCTCGGTGTGGGAGATCAGCATATCCTGGGTCACCAGGTCGAGGTCGTCGAGCTCCTGGATGTTCTCCCGGTAGCTGGTGATCACACCGGTGTAGACCAGGTCCAGGGCACCGAGGTGGGCCTGGGTGGTGTCGCGGCCGATCGAGTACTCGCCCCAGCCGCGGTTCTCGACCAGCGCGCCGGGGGTTCCCACCGGCGAGCCGCCGAGGGTCGCGATCCGCTCGGCGAGCTCGTCGGCAAAACCGCGCGCCGCGTCGACCTGGGGGTCGAGCATCTCGTGCACGCCGATAAAGCTGGGGCCCACGACGTTCCAGTGCACGTGCTTGAGGGTCAGGTGCAGGTCGTTGCAGGCGTAGAGACGGTCCTGGAGCAGGTCCACGACCCTCTGCGCGGTCGCCTCGTCCATCCCGGGGGTGGTGTAGTGGAGCTTCACATTGGTGGCCATGGATTCGACGCTACTGCTGCCGGCCGGACCCTCCAACACCCGAAGGGTTGGGAACGCGGCACGCCTCAGAGGCTGCGCGAGAACAGGCTCCGCATGGTCGAGAAGTGCCGCTCGGTCGCCGCCTCGCGCTACATCGAGGTGTCGGCCATCGAGTAGCCGTGCGGCGCGCCCTCGTAGATCTCGTTGTTCACGTGCTCCCAGCCCGCGCCGGTCAAGGCCTCCTCGAGGGTCTGCACGGCCTCCAGCGGCATCGAGCCGTCCTGGTCCGCGTGGCCGAACGCATCCGCCGCGGTGGAGGCGGCGATGGCCAGGTGGGGGCTCTGGGACTCCTCGGTGACGAGTCCGCCACCGTGGAAGCCGCCGACGGCCGCGACCGAGCCGGGGAACTGCCCACCGGTGCGCACCGCGAGCCTGGCCCCCATGCAGTACCCGACGGTGCCGACCGGCCCGTCACCGGCGTGCCGGAGCAGGGTGGCCATCCAGGCCTGGGCGTCGGGGCCCGCCCGGTCGGGCGTCAAGGCGCTGACCCGGTCCATCACCCCGGAGCCGAAGAACGTCTCGCGCGCCCCGGCCTCACGCAGGTCACCGTGCGGCGCCAGGGCTGCGGCGCTGCCGTCGCGGTAGAGCACGTGCGGCGCGAGCACCACGTAGCCCCACGAGGCGATCCGGTCGCACATCTCCTGGATCTGGCGACGCAACCCGATCGCGTCGACGTACAGCAGCACCCCGGGCTTGCCGGCCGCAGCGCTCAGGTAGGCCTCAGCCGCTCTGTCAGGGGCCCGGATCTCGATCGTCTCACCTATGTCGACGACGGTATCGGCCGTCGTCGACGCGCTCAGCGGGGGTAGAGGTTCTGTAGCCGGACCTGGCCCCGAGCCACCATCCGGCCCTCCGCGTCGGTCGTCTCGACCAGCCACAGCTGCTGGGAGCGACCCCGGTGCAGGGGCGTGCCGGTCGAGGTCAGGTCACCCTCCGATAGACCCCGCAGGAAGTCGGTGTTGTTGTTGACCCCCACCACGTGACCCTCCTCGCCCAGCCACAGTGCGCCGCCGACGCTGGCCAGGGTCTCGACCACGCTGCAGTGCACCCCGCCGTGCAGCAGGCCGTACGGCTGGTGGAGGTCGGGTCGGATGCTCCACGTGGCGGTGATCCGGTCGCCGGTCATCTCGCCGAACTCGAGGCCGAGGTGGCCCACGAAGCCGCCCGACATGTCGGTGCTGGCTGGGTCCCGGGGCTGCTCATCCATGCCGACGAACCTACCGCCCCGCCGGCCCGGCGCCGCGGGGGCAGGGCTCAGAGCTCGCACCGCACCCCGGCCAGCGGGCCGGGGGTCGGGGGTTGGTCCTAGCCTGGAGGCATGACGGACGACTGGCGGGATCCCGAGACGGTGCGCTTCATGCTCGAGGACTGCGCCACCTGGGCGGTCGTCGGCCTGTCCGGTGACCCGGGCCGCACGGCGTACCGCATCGCCGCTCTGCTCCAGGAGCGCGGCAAGCGGATCGTGCCGGTGCACCCGAGCGCGGACGGCGAGCGGCAGGTGCTCGGCGAGACGATCCGAGCGAGCCTCGCCGAGGTCCCGTTCCCGGTCGACGTGGTCGACGTGTTCCGACGCTCGGAGTCGGCCGGGGAGGTCGCCGACGAGGCCGTCGCGATCGGGGCCAGGGGCGTGTGGTTCCAGCTCGGGGTCGTCGACGAGGCGGCGTTCGCGCGGACCACGACCGCCGGCGTGGCGATGGTGATGGACACCTGTCCGGCTATCGAGTGGCCCGGTCTGACACGTCGGGCGTGAGCACCTGGCCCACGACGGCCGCCGCGGCCAGGGAGAGCTGTCGCACCGTCGCCTCGAGCGGTCCACGCCGACGCAGCGCGGCGAACACCGCGCCGATCACCAGCAGCACGAGCAGGTTCGCGGCGTAGTTCTCGGCCCCGGCACCGGGCCACACCCCGGGAGTGCGCAGCACCACGTGCAGGGAGTACAGCGACAGCGTCATCGCGCCCGCGCCGAACAGCACGGCCACGAACCGGGTGCCGACCTCGGGCAGCGCCTGCGTGAGCAGCAGGCAGAGCCCCAGCACCAGCAGCGAGGTCCCGATCGTCTGGGCCAGGTCGAAGGGGGTCGCGCTGTGCGGCGCGACCACCAGCAGCCACTCCCAGGCGCCGCCGCTGGGCGTGACGCCGAACATGCCGGTGGAGATGCGGTCCAGCAGCTCCGGGCCGGTCCGTTCGGTCGCGGGCGGCTGGGTCAGCAGGGCCTGCACGACCGAGGGCCGTGCGGTCACCAGGTGCGAGACCACGGTGGCGCTCACGGCCAGGCCGGCCCCGACCCCGACCAGGACGGCCGGCACCCGGGGGCCGGTGAGGTCGAGCCGGCCCACGCCGAGGCCGACGAGCAGGTAGGCCAGCCAGGGCAGGACCGGGTAGTAGCCCGTCAGGAACAGCTCGCTGAGGAACTCCCCGGGCGAGTGCACCAGCGCGAAGGTGGGGCTGTCGAAGCCGCGGGCGGGCAGGCCGGGCCGCACCAGGTGGGAGACGGCCGGGGTCAGCAGCACCCACACCGCACCCAGTACCAGGAGCGGTCGCGCCGTCAGGGCGAGGAAGGCGGTCGCGAGCAGGAAGAGCAGCCCGTAGTTGGTCAAGATCACGGCCAGCCCCGAGTCGAGCCCGCCCAGGGCCAGGCCAAGCGTCGCGATCAGCAGCGCCCGGACGACGATGCCGGCCGATCGAGCGGTGCGCTCGGTGCCCTGGACCGGCCGCTGACCGCCGGTGACGAGCGCGAGTCCGACCCCGGCGAGCAGGGCGAACAGGGCCGAGGCCCGGCCTCCGGCCACCCACTGGCCGACGCTCAGGTCACCCTCGGCGGTCCGGGCCGCGACCACGTGGGTGGCCACCATCCCGACCAGGGCCAGACATCGGGCGACGTCGAGGCCCACCAGGCGATCAGTACGCGCGGACGTGCTCATCGGGCGGGTCAGAAGCCCATCCGGCGCGACCCCGCGTCGCTGCGCACCGCGGCACCCTTGTCCCGCGCCGAGGTCCGCAGCTCGGTCTGGAAGTCCAGCATCCGCTGCCGCAGCGCGGGGTCGGTGGCGGCCAGGATGCGGACGGCGAGCAGCCCGGCGTTGCGGGCCCCGCCGACCGCCACGGTGGCCACGGGCACTCCGGCCGGCATCTGCACGATGGAGAGCAGCGAGTCCAGGCCGTCCAGGTGCTTCAGCGGGACCGGGCAACCCACGACGGGCAGCGGCGTGACCGCGGCGAGCATGCCCGGCAGGTGCGCCGCCCCGCCGGCGCCGGCGATGATCACCTGCAGTCCACGCCCGGCCGCCTCCCTGCCGTAGGCCAGCATCTCCTCGGGCATCCGGTGCGCGGAGACCACGTCGGCCTCGTAGGTCACGTCGAACTCCCCCAGGGCCTCGCCGGCCGCCCTCATCACCGGCCAGTCCGAGTCGGAACCCATCACGATGCCCACGCGGGGGCCCGTCGCTGCACTCATGTCACTCACTCTCGTTGCCGAGGTCCCCGCGGAACCAGGCGGCGGCGTGCCGTGCCCGTTCCAGGCAGTCCCCGAGATCGTCGCCGTAGGCGTTGACGTGGCCGACCTTGCGTCCCGGGCGCGGGTCCTTGCCGTAAAGGTGCACCCGCAGGTGCGGGTCGCGGGCCAGGGCGTGCGGGTAGCCGTCGTACAGGCGTCCGACACCGGCGTCGGGACCGCCGAGGATGTTGACCATCACCGTCCAGCGAGCCCGGGGCGCGGGCGAGCCCAGCGGCAGGTCGAGCACGGCCCGCAGATGGTTCTCGAACTGGGAGGTGACCGCGCCGTCCTGGGTCCAGTGGCCGGTGTTGTGGGGGCGCATCGCGAGCTCGTTGACCAGCACCCGACCGTCGAGGGTCTCGAAGAGCTCCACGGCGAGGATGCCGGTGACCCCGAGCTCGCCGGCGAGCCGCAGCGCGATCTGCTGCGCCTGACCGGCCAGGGCCTCGTCGAGGTCGGGTGCCGGGGCCACCACCTCGTGGCAGACCCCGTCGAGCTGGGTGGAGGCGACCACGGGGTAGCACGCGGCCTGGCCGCTGGGCGAGCGCGCCACCAGTGCGGCCAGCTCGCGCCGGAACTCGACGAGCTCCTCGGCCAGCACCTGGACGCCGGCCGCGGCGGCCGCCTCGAACGCGGCCGCGCTCTCCTCGACCGACCCGATCACCCACACGCCCTTGCCGTCGTACCCGCCGCGGGTGGTCTTGAGCACGCACGGCAGGCCGAAGGCCGCCACGTCGTCGGGCCCGGCGACCACCGCGTTGCGGGGGCACGGCACCCCGAGCTCGGCCAGCCGGGTCCGCATCACGGCCTTGTCCTGGGCGTGCACGAGCGCGTCCGGGCCCGGGCGCACGGCGATGCCGTCGGCCTCGAGCGCACGCAGGTGCTCGGTCGGCACGTGCTCGTGGTCGAAGGTGACGACGGGGCAGCCGGCCGTGACCCGGCGCAACGTGGCCAGGTCGCGGTGGTCGCCGACCAGGTGGTCGCCGATCACCTGGGCCGCGCAGACACCCTCGGCCTCGGCCAGCAGCCGCAGCGGGAGCCCCAGGGCGGCGGCCGGCTCAGCCATCATCCGGGCCAGCTGACCACCACCGATCACGGCCGTCACAGGAGCACGCTCGGTCATGGCCACGACCCTAGAGGGTGGTGCGGCAGGCGCGGACGCGAGCGTCAGTCGGTCGCGCCCTCGAGCGCGGCGGCCCGCTCGAAGCGCAGGCCACGACCACGCACGGTGGTGATCAGGTGCGGGCGGCGGGCGTCGTCGCCGAGCTTGCGGCGCAACCACCCCAGGTGCACGTCGATGGTCTTGGAGGAGGTCCAGAAGCTGGTGTGCCAGACCTGGTTCATCAGCTCGTCGCGCGACACGATCTCACCTGGTCGGGAGATCAACGCGTGCAGGAGGTCGAACTCCTTGCGCGAGAGCCGCAGCTCCTCCTCCGCGCTCCAGACGCGACGGTTCTCGGGGTCCACGCGGACGTTCTGCACCTCAAGCACATACCCAAGGTACGGACGCGCCCTCGGCAAAGCCAGCCTGCGCCCTAAATTGACAGTGGCATCTTCGTGCCACGTAAGAGAACGGCTTGTGCTGCCGTTTCCTGCCCTGGGCCGGCGGCCCCGGCCTCCTCCTGGGGCGTCATCACAGCTAGTGCCGACGCACCGTGAGTGGCTCGACGATCCCGAACCCGCGCACGGGCCGAGCCGGGAGCCGCCGGGTCTCGAACTGCTCGGCCGGCAGCAGCGCGGCGGTGGCGGCGTCGATGATGATCCGGTTGCGGCGGGCCACGGCGGTCAACCGCGCCGCCATGTTGACCGGCGGCCCGAAGACGTCCCCCAGACGCATCACCACCGACCCGCTCGCCAGACCGACCCGCACGTCGGGCATCCGGGGGTCGCGGCCGATCACGTTGATGATCCCCTCGGCGGTGTCGAAGGCCCCGATCGGGTCGTCGTTCACGAACAGCACCGAGTCACCGATGCTCTTGATCACCCGTCCCCGCTGGGTGGCCACCACGTCGGCGCACCGGGCCTCGAACAGCTCGACCAGGTCACCGATCTTGTTCTCGTCGAGCTGGTTCGACAGGGCCGTGAAGCTCACGATGTCGGCGAAGCCCACCGTCAGCTCGGTGCTGTGCAGGTCGTCGGCGTTGGCCCGCATCGCCTCGATCCGGCCGGCGGCCGCCGAGAGGTGCCGGCGCCACACGTAGACCAGCAGCGTCTCGAAGGGGCCCGTGAGGCTCTCAGCGAGCACCCGGGCGTTCGCGATCGTGGTGTCGTCATCACTCTCGGTGTCGACGTCGCGGGCCAGCTCCTCGATCCGGTGGGTGATCGCGGAGACCTGCCAGTCGGAGAGGCGCGCCATCGTCTGCCCGACCCCGCGGGCCAGGTTGACCGCCAGGTCGAGGTCGACGACCCCGCCGTCGACCAGGGTGAGCAGCGTGCCGAGGGCCTCGGAGTCCGACGAGGTGAACGCCTCGGTGTCGCCGGGCTCCGGGAAGCCGAGGGCACGCCACAACCTGCGCGCGCTCTCCAGGGAGATGCCGTTCTCCTCGGCCACGTCGCGGGCGCGCAGGCGGCGCTCACCGCCCAGGATCGCCTGCTCCAGCTCGTGGGCGGGCACCGAGGGGTCGAGCTCAGGCACCTTCGTCCCGGCGGGACGCGGTGTGGTGGCCGTGCAGCAGCTCGTTGATCCGACGCTGGGTCTCCTCGACCTTCGGGATGTCCGGCAGCTGCACCTGGCCGTGGGTGCTGGCATCGGAGATGACCAGGGTGCCACAGCCCAGCATCCGGTCCACCAGGCCGAGCTCGTAGGAGACGTCGCTGATCCGGGTGAGCGGGATGTCGTGGCCGCGGCGGGTGATGACGCCGTGCCGGGTGATCAGGCGCCGGTCGGTGATCGTGTACGACGCCGTCAGCCAGATCAGCAGCGGTCGCACGAAGAACCAGAGGATGGCGACGCCCACGACGATCCACACCACGAGGCTCACGATCGGCTCGTCGAGCCACACCTGGACGGCCACGCCCAGGGCGAGCAGGAGCACCAGCGCGAGCAGGGGCCCGAACAACGACTTCACGTGGGTGCGCGTGCTGATCACGACGGTCTCGCCGTCGTTCAGGAGCTTCTGGGAGATGGCCACCCCGAGATGATGACACCACCGGGGCCGCCCCGTCGCCCGGTCGCCGCACGCGGGCTCGGCGCGGGTGCCTCAGCGCGGGTCGGCCGCCCGCACGTGCACGACGTCGCCGGCAGAGACAACCGTGGTGGTGCCGTCGTGCTGCACCAGCAACCGGCCACCCGGGTCCACCCCGGTGGCGGCGCCGACCAGGGTCCCCCCTGCCGGCAGCTCGACCCGGACCCGCTGACCGATCGTGACGCAGGCGGCGGCGTAGGACTCGGCGAGCCGGGTCGTGCCCAGGTCGCCGCCGGCCTGCCAGGTGTCGTAGGCCTCGCGCAGGGTCTGCAGCACCATCAGGAGCAGGTCGGTGCGCTCCGGCGACTCACCGGGGTCGGGGTCTCCGGACTCCAGGGCCAGCGAGGTCGCGCTCGGCACCGGCAGCTCCTCGGCGCTCAGCGTGACGTTGAGACCGACGCCGAGGACCGCGGCGGGGCCCTGGTCGGTCTCGATCCGCTCGACCAGGATGCCGGCGACCTTCTTCCCACCGATCAGGACGTCGTTGGGCCACTTCACGTCGGCGGCGTACCCGCAGGCCCGCAGCGCCTTGCCCACGGCGTACCCGGTGAGCAACGGGATCCACGGCCAGGAACGGGCGGGCACCTCGGGACGCAGCAGCACCGAGAACGTCAGCGCGCTCCGCGCGGGTGACTCCCACGTCCGGTCCAGGCGCCCACGTCCTCTCGTCTGGTGCTCCGCGACCACCACCAGCCCGTCGGCGGCACCCTCACGGGCCCGCTCGCCGACCAGCGCGTTGGTGGACCCGGCGACCTGCACGACCTCGACCCGGATCCCGGGAACGAGGTCGGGATGCATCCCCGCCAGGCGGTCGCGGTCGAGGGGTGGGCGAGTGGCGGGGTCCAGGATCACGGGCACTACATTGACCTACCGTCCGTACGTTGTGCCAGCAGGCGAGGAGACCGGCCAGTGAGCTCGCAACCCGGTGGAGGCACCGCCCGTCCCGACGACGTCGACCTGCACACCACGGCGGGCAAGCTGGCCGACCTCGACCGTCGGCTCGACGAGGCGATCCACGCAGGCTCGGCCGAGGCGATCGAGAAGCAGCACGCCAAGGGACGTCAGACCGCACGCGAGCGGATCGCGATGCTCTTCGACGAGGGCTCGTTCGTCGAGCTCGACGAGCTGGCCCGGCACCGGTCGGTGGCCTTCGGCCTGGAGAAGAACCGGCCGTACGGCGACGGCGTCATCACCGGCTACGGCACCATCGACGGCCGCCAGACCTGCGTGTTCTCCCAGGACTTCAGCGTCTTCGGGGGCTCGCTGGGCGAGGTCTACGGCGAGAAGATCACCAAGGTGATGGACCTCGCGATGAAGACCGGCTGCCCGATCATCGGCATCAACGAGGGGGCCGGCGCCCGAATCCAGGAGGGCGTGGTCTCGCTCGGCCTGTACGGCGAGATCTTCCGCCGCAACGTGCACGCCTCCGGCGTGATCCCGCAGATCTCGATGATCATGGGCAACTGCGCCGGTGGCCACGTCTACTCCCCTGCGGTCACCGACTTCACGATCATGGTCGACCAGACCTCGGCCATGTTCATCACCGGACCCGACGTCATCAAGACCGTTACCGGCGAGGACGTCTCGATGGAGGAACTCGGCGGCGCGCGCACCCACAACACCAGATCGGGCAACGCCCACTACATGGGGGCCGACGAGGCCGACGCGATCGACTACGTCAAGGCGTTGCTGTCCTACCTGCCGCAGAACAACCTGGACGAGGGCGTCGTGCACGACGAGGTGGCCGACCTCGACGTCACCGACCTCGACCGCTCCCTCGACACCATCATCCCGGACTCGCCGAACCAGCCCTACGACATGCACGACGTGATCACCGCCGTCCTCGACCCCGACGGTGACGAGCCCGGAGAGTTCCTCGAGGTGATGGCGCTCTTCGCGCCCAACCTGATCGTGGGTTACGCCCGCGTCGAGGGCCGCGCCGTGGGCGTCGTCGCCAACCAGCCCCTGCAGTTCGCCGGCACCCTCGACATCGACGCCTCGGAGAAGGCCGCACGCTTCGTGCGCACCTGCGACGCGTTCAACATCCCGGTGCTGACCTTCGTCGACGTGCCCGGCTTCCTGCCCGGCACCGACCAGGAGTGGAACGGCATCATCCGTCGCGGCGCGAAGCTGATCTACGCCTACGCGGAGGCCACGGTGCCGTTGGTTACGATCATCACCCGCAAGGCCTACGGCGGCGCCTACGACGTGATGGGCTCCAAGCACCTGGGCGCTGACATGAACGTCGCCTGGCCGACCGCCCAGATCGCGGTGATGGGGGCGCAGGGTGCCGCCAACATCGTGCACCGCAAGACCCTGGCCCAGGTCGAGAAGGACGGCGGGGACGTCGAGGCGCGGCGGGCCGAGCTGATCGACGAGTACGAGACCACCCTGGCCAACCCCTACATAGCGGCCGAGCGGGGCTACATCGACGCGGTCATCGCTCCCCACGAGACCCGCAGCGAGATCGTCCGCGCGCTACGGCTGCTGCGCACCAAGCGCGAGCACCTGCCGCCGAAGAAGCACGGGAATATCCCGCTGTGACCGGGCGTGCGTCGGTGCCGGGGGCAACCGTGGCGACGGGCATCGGGGCTCACCCGTGAGCGAGGAGCAGCCCGCACCACCCCTGCTGCGCATCGTGAGCCCGCACGCCACCCCGGAGGAGATCGCCGCCCTGGTGGCGGTCCTCTCGTCGCTGTCCGGCCCCGCGGCGCCCCCGCGCCCGCCGGGACGCGCCTGGGCGGCGCCGGCCCGCGCCGGACCCCCCGCCCCGGCG
>JAJAYJ010000100.1 GCA_026786275.1 Nocardioides sp.
CCGGCGCTCCGTGCACAAGCGCCGACTCGACACCGAAAAAAGGGGGGGTCAGCGCTTGGTGGCGATCAGGGTGGCGGCGTCGGGGGCCACCATCACCTCGACGCTGGTGAAGCGCTCGTCGGTGAGCCAGTGCTCCCGCAGGCTGTCGACCCGGCCGTAGGTGATCGGTGGCCACATCTCGCACGGCACCACGTCGCCGAGCACCACGATCCCGCCGTCGCAGACCAGGTCGGCGACCCGGTCCACGCTGACCTCGGTCTCGCCCACGTCCAGGAACAGCAGCGAGAACGGGCCGCGGTCGACCAGGGTCGACCAGTCCGCGGCGAGCACCTCGACCTGCGGGTCGTCGACGAAGATGTCGGCGGCGGCGCCGGCCAGGCGGGGGTCGAGCTCGGCCGAGACGATGCGGACGTCCTCGCCGCGCACGCCCGAGCGCAACCAGGCGGTGCCGACCCCGCAGCCGGTGCCGAACTCCGCCATCGTGCCGGTGCGGGTCGCGGCCAGCATGGCCAGCAGCCGGCCGGTCTCGTTGCGGCAGAACGCGGCGTACCCGGACCGGCGGGAGACGGCGAACGCCCGGGACACGATGTCCGGCAGGTCGGGAGGAGCGCTCATGGCAGCGAGTCTCCCATCCCGGGACGGCTGTCTCGGATGGCGAGCAGATCGCGACGACGCGGTGCTCTCGCCCGGGAGCCGTCGTACTCTGGTCGCATCATGCGGAGCGTGTTCGTACTCATCGAACGCCGCGGCGAGGCCCAGCAGTCCACCTGCTCGTGAGGCCACCTCGTCGCGGTGGTCGTTGACGGCTTCACGACTCACCTGGAGACGCCTCCGCGGCGGGTACGCCGGGCAAGCCTCGCGCGATCCGCACCCCTTCCTCCGTCACCACCGACGCCTGTGATCCAGGTGTCGGTCGTCCTCGCCGCGGGGCTCTCCGGGCCGTCCCACCACCGGACCAGCCGCACCTGCCACCGACGAGGAGACCGTCATGAACGACACCCGCCCCGAGTGGGGACCCGCCAGCCACCGCCCCGAGGACCCGCGCAGCCGTGAGGCCATCGAGGCCTCGCTCGACCAGCGGGACATGTCCGGCGAGCGCCCGGACGACAACTAGCCTCCAGGCCATGAACTCCTCTCCCGCCAGCGGTTCCGTCAGGCTCGCCGTCATCCCCGGCGACGGCATCGGACCCGAGGTGATCGACGAGGCGCTCAAGGTCCTCGAGGTCGTGGCACCGGCGGGCGTGCGGTTCGAGCAGACCCGCTACGACCTCGGTGCCGAGCGCTACCTCGCGACCGGCGAGGTGCTGCCCGACTCCGTGCTCGCCGAGATCCGCGAGCACGACGTCATCCTGCTGGGGGCGGTCGGCGGCAAGCCGGGGGATCCCGCCCTGCCCCCCGGCATCCTGGAGCGCGGCCTGCTGCTCAGGCTCCGCTTCGAGCTCGACCACTACGTCAACCTGCGACCGTCACGGATCTTCCCGGGGGTCGCCTCGCCGCTCGCGCCGCACGTGCTCGAGGGGCGTGGTGAGGTCGACTTCGTGGTCGTCCGCGAGGGCACCGAGGGCCCGTACACGGGCAACGGCGGCGCCCTGCGCGTCGGGACGCCGCACGAGATCGCCACCGAGGTCTCGGTGAACACCGCCTACGGGGTCGAGCGCGTGGTCCGCGACGCCTTCACCCGGGCCCAGCGGCGCACGCGACGCACGCTGACCCTCGTGCACAAGACCAACGTGCTGGTCAACGCCGGTGCCGTGTGGTGGCGACTGACCCAGGAGGTGGCCCGGGAGTTCCCCGAGGTCAGCGTCGACTACATGCACATCGACGCCGCGATGATCTTCATGACGACCGACCCGTCGCGCTTCGACGTGATCGTCACCGACAACCTTTTCGGTGACATCATCACCGACCTGGCTGGCGCCATCAGCGGTGGCATCGGGCTCGCCGCGTCCGGCAACATCAATCCCGAGCGGACCACCCCGAGCATGTTCGAGCCCGTGCACGGCTCGGCGCCCGACATCGCGGGCCAGGAGAAGGCTGACCCGACCGCGGCCATCCTGTCGGCGTCCCTGCTGCTCGACCACCTCGGCCACCCCGAGGCGGCGGCCGCGATCGAGACCGCGGCCATCGCCGACATCGCTGGACGCAGCCCCACGACCACCCGTCGTACCGGCGAGGTCGGCGACGCGATCGCCGCACGGCTCGCCGGTTGACCCTCTCGCACCCCCCTCGTCACCACCTCGTCCTCTCCTGCACCGAAGGACTAACTTGATGTCCATGCAGATCACCACCACGGCCTCCACGAACCCCGCCAGCGCCGAGCGGGTCGCCAGCATCCTGGCCGACCCCGGGTTCGGCAACTTCTTCACCGACCACATGTTCACGGTGGAGTGGACCTCGGCCCATGGCTGGCACGGCGCGCGGATCGAGCCCTACGGCCCGCTGAGCCTGGACCCCGCCACCGCGGTGCTGCACTACGCGCAAGAGATCTTCGAGGGCATGAAGGCCTACCGGCACCCCGACGGTTCCATCTGGTCGTTCCGACCCGAGGAGAACGCCGGCCGGATGGTGCGCTCGAGTCGCCGTCTCGCTCTGCCCGAGTTGCCCGTCGAGGACTTCGTGCAGGCCGTGGACGCGCTGGTCGACATCGACCAGCGGTGGGTCCCCGACTCGACGGGCGGCGAGAAGAGCCTCTACCTGCGGCCCTTCATGTTCGCCTCGGAGGCCTTCCTCGGCGTGCGGCCCTCGCAGCACGTCACGTTCATGGTGATCGCGAGCCCGGCCGGCGCCTACTTCAAGGGCGGCGTCCGGCCGGTCACGCTGTGGCTGACCGAGGAGTACACCCGCGCGGGCCGCGGGGGCATGGGCGCGGCCAAGACCGGGGGCAACTACGCCAGCTCGCTGGTGGCCCAGCAGCAGGCGACGGCGAACGGGTGCGACCAGGTCGTCTTCCTCGACGGACAGGAGGGCCGCCACATCGAGGAGCTCGGTGGCATGAACCTGTACTTCGTGTACGCCGACGGCCACATCGTCACGCCTGCGACCGGCACGATCCTCGAAGGCATCACCCGGGCCAGCATCCTCGAGCTCGCCGGCAAGATGGGCCACCAGGTCGAGGAGCGCAGGATCTCCATCGACGAGTGGCGCCAGGGCGTGCTCGACGGTGCGATCACCGAGATCTTCGCCTGCGGCACGGCCGCCGTGGTGACCCCGGTCGGTGCGCTGCGCTGGGACGGCGGGGAGGTGCCCGCCGCCTCCGACAGCGGTGACGTGACGATGGCGATCCGCAACGCGCTGGTCGACGTCCAGTTCGGCCGAGCCGAGGACACGTTCGGCTGGATGCACCGGATCGTCTGACCCGGCCCACGACCGGGGTGGGCAGCCAGGACGACCGGGGTGCTGAGTCCCTCCCACGACACCACGACCGCGGCGGCGAGGCGATGGGCCGACCCGTCACGAGGTGTCGTCCCGGGCCTGCGGAGACGGGTCGGTCGTACGGTGCCGTCTGCGTTCGCCGTCGTGGCCTAGCATCTCGACGTGACCACGTCTCCGCGTCCACGGCCCCGGGTGTCTCCCGGTCCGCCGTCGGCGGTGCCGGGCGACGACGCAGCGCGCGGCTCGGACAGGACCCGTGAGCGGCCGGTCCAGGACCGTGGGCCCGTACCGTCCGGACCGCAGGCCGGAACGACGACAGTGCCTCGGCCCACCGCCCCGCGCGCGATCACCATCGGCGACTACACGCTGCTCGCCAAGCTCGGCGAGGGCGGCATGGGCATCGTGCACCTGGCGCGCAAGGCCGGAGGCGACCGGGTCGCGCTCAAGGTCCTGCGCCCGCACATCGTGGGCGACGACGAGGCCCGGGCCCGGCTGGCCCGCGAGGTCACGTCGCTGAGCCGGATCCGCAGCCGCTGGGTCGCGGAGATCCTGGACGCCGACCCGTGGGCGCCGATCCCGTACGTCGCGACCCGTTACGTGCCGGGTCTCTCGCTGCACGACCACGTGGTCGAGGAGGGTCCGATCACCGGTCCCGACCTGCTCTGGTTCGCCACCTGCCTGGCCGAGGGCGTCGCTTCGGTCCACGCTGCCGGCGTGCTGCACCGCGACGTGAAGCCCTCCAACGTGCTGCTCGAGGGCCGCACCCCGATCCTGATCGACTTCGGCCTGGCCCGGGTCGCCGACGACCCCAAGGTCACCCACACCGGCTGGTTGCTGGGCACCCCCGGCTACCTCGCGCCCGAGATCCTGTACGGCGACGACGCCACCACCGCCTCGGACGTGCACTCGTGGGCCTCGACGGTCGCGTACGCCGCGATGGGTCGTCCGCCGTTCGGCCGGGGGCCGTCGGTGGCGGTGATGGACCGGGTCCGGCGGGGCGAGCACGACCTGCGTGACACCCCGCTCGCGGTCCGGGCCCTGCTGAGCGCTGCCCTGGACCCCGAGCCGGCGCGCCGGCCCAGCCTGGGTCAGGTGATCGCCCGGCTGCGCGACCTGGCCGCGAACGGCGAGCGGTGCGTCACCCAGCGGGGCGGCACCCAGCGGGGCGGCACCGCGCGGGTCGCGTCGCTCGACCCGCTCACGCTGCCCGTCGGGCTGGTCGACGAGCGGGTCGGCCCGCCGCCGACCCCGCCGCCGACCCCGCCGCCGCCTCTGGTGCTGACCCAGGTCGACCGGCCACCCGCGCCGCCGATCTGGAACGACCCCGACGGCTGGGACGTGCACGCGCAGTGGCAGCAGCACGACGACACCGACACCGACGACGACCCCTGGGCCGAGCCGGTGACGCCCGCGCGGCCCGAGCCGCGGTTGGGCGTGGGGGAGAAGCTGCGCCGCGGCGTGCTTCTCCTGGCCGGCTCCGCTGTGGTGGGGGCCGCCGCCGCGGCGTACCCCTGGCCGTCGCTGGCGGTGGTCGTGGTCGTGGTGTGGCTGCTGCGCAGCGGCTCCCTGGCCGCCAGCGCCGCCGGTGAGCGCCGCCGGCTGCGCGGACCGAGGTGGTACGACGGCGCGCAACTGCTGCTGCATGCCCCGTGGGACCTGGTGCGCTCGGTGCCGGTGACCGTGCTGCTGGTGCTGTGGAGCGGTGGCCTGGCCGTTTCGGCGGCCCTGCTCTCCTACGCCGCGGCAGCCTCGCAGCCGGTGGCCCTGGGCATGATCGGGTCGGCCTTCGCGGTGGCGGTGTGGACCGGGCCCGGCGGCTCGAGGGTGCGCGCGCCCCTGAACCGCGTGGTCAGACCCCTGGCCCGGCCGTGGCGCTCCTGGCTGGTCGCCGTCGTGGTCCTGGTCGCGCTGGCCCTGGGCGGCGCTCTGGTCGCCGTGCAGCAGGGCACCACCTGGATGCCCGGCGACGACCGGCCGTTCGCGGGCTCGCTAGGCTGAGGCCGCCGCCCGGGCCGGATCGCAAGACCCCCGGGCCGGATCGCGAGACCACGGGCTGCGCCGCTGCCCGGTGTGGCAGCATGACGGCGTGACGTCCTCGGTCTGCCGCCAGATCCTCATTCGCTAGCGCGACTCCTCGTCGCGCCCACCTCTCGCACCCCGAGAGGTTTTTTTGTGCCTTCGACCGCCCATCCCTGACCCAAAGGAGTCGACCGCGATGGACCTGCACGGTGCCTTCCACGTCTACGACACCACGCTGCGCGACGGCGCCCAGCAGGAGGGTCTGAACCTCTCGGTCACCGACAAGCTGTCGATCGCGCGCCACCTCGACGGCTTGGGCGTCGGCTTCATCGAGGGCGGCTGGCCGGGCGCCAACCCCAAGGACACCGAGTTCTTCCGGCGCGCGGTCGGCGAGCTCGACCTGCGCCACGCCCGGCTCGCGGCGTTCGGGTCGACGCGGCGCGCGGGGGCCCGGGCGGCCGACGACCCTCAGGTCGCAGCCCTGCGCGACAGCGGTGCGGGGGTGGTCACGCTGGTGGCCAAGTCGCACGACCGGCACGTCGAGCTGGCGCTGCGTACCACGCTGGAGGAGAACCTCGCGATGGTGCACGACACGGTCAGCCACCTCCGCGCCGAGGGCCAGCAGGTCTTTCTGGATGCCGAGCACTTCTTCGACGGCTACCGCGCCAACCGGGCCTACGCTCTCGAGGTGCTCCGCACGGCGTACGACGCGGGCGCCGAGGTGGTCGCGCTGTGCGACACCAACGGCGGGATGCTCCCCGACTGGGTCTCCGACGTGGTGCACGACGTGGTGGCCACGACCGGGGGCCGGATTGGCATCCACGCCCACAACGACTCCGGCTGCGCGGTGGCCAACTCGCTGTCCGCGATCAACGCGGGTGCCACCCACGTGCAGGGCTGCGTCAACGGCTACGGCGAGCGCACCGGCAACGCCGACCTGATCACCGTGGTGGCCAACCTCGAGCTCAAGCTGGACCACGCCGTGCTGCCCGCGGGCCTGCTGCGCGAGGCCACCCGGGTCGCGCACGCCGTCGCCGACGTGACCAACGTGCCGCCTGCCTCGCGCCAGCCCTACGTCGGGTCCTCGGCGTTCGCGCACAAGGCCGGGCTGCACGCCAGCGCGATCAAGGTCGACCCCAACCTCTACCAGCACATGGACCCCCTCGGCGTCGGCAACGACATGCGGCTGCTGGTCTCCGACATGGCCGGCCGGGCCTCGATCGAGCTCAAGGGTCGTGAGCTCGGCTTCGACCTGTCCGGCGACGCACCCGAGCAGCGTGCCCTGGTCTCGCGGGTCACGGCGCGGGTCAAGGAGCTGGAGCAGTCGGGCTACACCTTCGAGGCGGCGGACGCGTCGTTCGAGCTGTTGCTGGTCGAGGAGACCGAGGGCTCGCGGCCCTCCTACTTCGACGTGGAGTCGTGGCGGGTGATTACCGAGACCCTCGAACACCGTCAGGTGGGCGAGGAGGCGGTCTCGGAGGCGACGGTGAAGCTGCGTGCCGCCGGCGTGCGCTACGTCGTGACCGGAGAGGGCAACGGTCCGGTCAACGCGCTGGACCAGGCCCTGCGCAGCGCGATCGGCCAGGCGTTCCCGGCAGTCGCGAGGTTCGAGCTGGTGGACTACAAGGTGCGGATCCTGGACGCCGGCCACGGCACCGACGCCGTCACCCGGGTGCTGATCGAGACCTCGGACGGCGCCGGCACGTGGGTCACCGTCGGCGTCGGGCACAACGTGATCGAGGCGTCGTGGGGCGCCCTGGTGGACGCGTTCACCTTCGGGCTGCGCCGCCACCACCGGGACTGAGCGTCAGGTTGGCCTCACGATACGCCGGGCCAGGTCGAGCCAGCCCTCGTAGACCCGGTCCACCCCGATGCCCTCCACGCGGACCTGCTGGTCGAGGACCCAGACCTCCAGTGGGGCCATCAGCGCCGTGGCCAGCAGCGGCACGTCGCCCTCGACGCGCAGCTCGGCGAGCAAGTGCCGCACGTGCATGGCCGCGAAAGAGTACGCCGCGTACGACCGGGTGCCGGCGTGCCCGGCCGCACGGATCAGGTCGGCACTGACCATCGTCGTCTCGAGCCGGGAGCGGCCGAACGCGGCCAGCCGGTCCCACGGGTCCGCGCCGGGGCCCAACGGCGGGGGACCCGAGATGACGGAGGCCTGCCACGCCGTCTCGGAGAAGTTGAGCAGCGCCCCCATCAGGCCCTCGCGGGACTCGAAGCGCCGGAAGACCGTGCCCTTGCCGACCCCGGCCCGGTGGGCCACCGCCTCCATCGTCACCGCGTCGATGCCGCAGTGGTTGATGAGCTCCTGGGCCGCGACCAGCAGGGCTTCGCGGTTGCGGGCGGCGTCGGCCCGCTCCGGCGGCGGATCGCCGAGCAGCGGCAGTGGCACGGGCCGTCTGGTCGGGAGGTCGAGGTGGTCGCTCATGACCCTTCGCACCCTAGTTCACCGCGTGGTCACGCCCCTGGGAATAAAACCGGACCAGAGTCCGCTTGAGGTGGCACACGTTCGTCCCACGATCAGGAGAAGACCATGTCCGCACCCACCCGCATCGCCGTCCTCGTCGGCAGCCTCCGCGCCGACTCGCTCAACCGCAAGATCGCCGAGAGCCTGCGCGACTCCGCCGGTGAGGGCGTCTCCCTCGAGATCGTCGACGGCCTGGGCGACCTGCCGTTCTACAACGAGGACATCGACGGCGAGACCGCTCCGGAGGCCGCGGTCCGGCTGCGCGCCGCCGTCGCCGCGGCCGACCGGATCCTGGTCGTCACCCCCGAGTACAACGGCACCATGCCGGCGGTCGTCAACAACGCCATCGATTGGCTCTCACGGCCCTACGGCCAGGGCGCCATCACCGGCAAGCCCTTCGGCGTCGTCGGCGCCACGCCCACGCCGTACGGCGGCAAGTGGTCGCACGCCGACACCGCCCGCTCGGCCGGTATCGCTGGTGCGGTCGTGGTGGAGGACGTCACCGTCTCGCAGTCCGCACTCGACGTGGACGTGCTCGTCGACCCCGCGGTCCGGGCCACGCTGGCCGCAGCCGTGCAGACCCTGGCCGACTTCCGGCCGGAGCCGGCTGCCGCCTGACCTCACGCCGACGTGGGGGCACACCCTAGGTTGCAGGGGTGAGCCCACTCCACGACCTGACCGCGCTCGAGCAGGGGGCACTCGTCGCGTCCGGCGAGGTCTCCTGCCTCGAGCTGGTCGATCACTACCTCGAACGTGCCGACCGCCTCGACTCGGTCGGCGCGTTCGTCACGCTCACTCCCGAGCTGGCCCGGAGCGCCGCGGCGCGACTGCCCACCGGGACGAGCCCGTTGCGCGGCGTACCGACGGCGATCAAGGACCTCAACCTGACCGCCGGGGTACGGACGACCTTCGGCTCGCCGGTCTTCGGCGACCACGTGCCCGAGGTCTCCGACGCGGTCACCCTGGCGATCGAGGCCGCCGGCATGGTGAGCATCGGCAAGACCAGCACCCCGGAGTTCGGATCGCCCTGCTACACCGAGCCCGAGGGTCGACCGGCCGCGGTCACACCGTGGGACCGGACCCGGATGGCCGGGGGGTCCTCGGGCGGGGCCGCGGCCGCGGTCGCAGCCGGTCTGGTGCCGGTGGCGCAGGGCTCGGACGGCGGTGGCTCGATCCGGATCCCAGCGTCGTGCTGCGGGCTGGTCGGGCTCAAGCCGACCCGGGGCCGGATCAGCGGCTACCCGACGTACGGCGACCCGGTCGGGCTGTCCACCGCGGGCCCGATCGCGCGGACGGTGCGCGACGCCGCCGCGATGCTCGACGTGCTGGCCGGACGGCGGGTGGGTGACCCGACCTGGGCGCCGGCCCCGTCGGGCCGCTTCCTC
This sequence comes from Nocardioides sp., assembly GCA_026786275.1. Taxonomy (GTDB): domain Bacteria; phylum Actinomycetota; class Actinomycetes; order Propionibacteriales; family Nocardioidaceae; genus Nocardioides. Next base: position 9,247 of record JAJAYJ010000100.1, read on the forward strand.
GACGCGTGCGACCGGACCCCCGGTCGGCTGCGGATCGCCCGGTTCGTCGAGCCGGTGATCGCCGACGTGCCGGTCCACCCGGCCTGCGTCACCGCCTGGGAGGACGCTTCGACGCTGCTGGAGGCTCTGGGCCACGAGGTCGTCGACGTGGCCGTGCCGCTGCCGCCCGAGGCCGTCGGCGTCTTCGAGACCTGCTGGGCGGTGCTGACCGCGCTCAGCGTGGTGCCGCCCGAGCAGCAGCACCGGCTCAGGCCGCTCACCCGGTGGCTCAGTGAGCGCGGCCACGCGGTGAGCGGACCCGGGTTCGGGCTGGCAGTCGGGGCCATGAGGCGCTTCGCCGCCGGTGCGCTCGAGGACCTGGCGGCCTACGACGCGGTCCTCACCCCGACGTTGGCGCAGCCGCCGCAGCCGGTCGGCGCGCTCCGTGACGACGAGGACCCGGCCGCCGACTTCGAGGCCCAGAAGGCGTTCACGCCGTGGACGTCGGCCTGGAACGTGACCGGGATGCCCGCGGTCTCCCTGCCGACCCACTGGACCGACGACGGATTGCCGGTCGGGGTGATGCTGGCCGCACGGCCGGCCGAGGAGGAGCTGCTGCTCGCGCTGTCCGCCCAGGTCGAGGAAGCCGCGCCGTGGTCCGGGCGGAGGCCGCCCCAGTGGTGAGGCCGGTCGTGCGCCGCTGCCACACCGCCGACCTCACGCCCACCGACCGCACCGAGCTGCGTGCGCTGCTCGACCTCGCCTTCGACGGAGGCTTCACCGACGACGACTGGCGTCACGGGCTGGGCGGCCAGCACGTGCTGGTGCGCGTCGATGGCGTGCTGCTCGCGACCGGTGCGCTCATCCGACGGCGGTTGCGGCACGAGGGCCGTGAGCTGCGGGCCGGGTACGTAGAGGCCGTCGCGGTGCACCCCGACCACCGGCGCCAGGGCCTCGGCTCCCTGGTGATGGCCGCGATCGAGGCGCAGACGAGTCGCCACGACCTGCTGGCGCTGAGCGCGACCGAGGACGGCATCGAGCTCTACGAGGCCCGCGGCTGGGAGCTGTGGCAGGGTCCGAGCTCGGTGCTGGCGGCGATGCGGGTGACCCGCACGCCGCACGACGACGGCACGATCTACGTGTTGTCCGGTGACGTCGAGCTCGACCTCGACGGCGAGCTGACCTGCGACTGGCGCGACGGATCGGTCTGGTGACGACCCGGGTGGTGCCTGCGCGGTTGATGGCCTGCCGCGCGGCACCCTGTCACGGTCCAGACATGACCGCGTCGAGGCCCCAGGCCTCGCGGAACTCCTCGGGGCTGAGGTCCTCGAGGTCGTCGCGGAGCCCCTGCAGCAGCGGCACCGCGCTCTCGGGAGGCCCGGCGAAGATCCGCAGCTCCTCCACCTGGTCGAAGCGGCGTCGCACCACCACGTCACCGGCCCGGGTCAGCTCGAGCAGCCCGCCGCTGGTCGCGCACCACAGGTCCAGGGCGGCGTGCAGCAGAAGGCGGGCCCGCGGGCGCGGGTGCGTCTCGAGCTGCACGACGTAGATCTCGTCGGCAGTGAAAGGCTCGAGGGTTGCGGTCACCAGCCCATCGTAGTGCGGTGGGCGGCACGGGCGAGCGGTGTGCGTCCCTGCCGGCGCGACGCCGCCGAGGCGCACCGGTGGTCGCTTCGCCAGCCCTGCGGCGTGTGCGGTCATCGCTCGTCGTCACCGATCCCGCGAGCCTGCAGGGCGTCACCGGTGGCCCGGGCGTGCGCCACGACCCGGATCACCAGCGGGGTCAGCCGGGCGCGTGGGTCGCGCTCCAGGCCTCGGGCCAACGCAGCGTCGCGGGTCTCGTCGGCAATCGCGATGGTGGTCGGGATCGCCCGCACGGCCAGCGAGAACGCCAGCGCCACCGCCTCCGGGTTGACCCCCAGTCGACGCAAGGGCTGCAGGACCCGGGTGATCACGTCGAGCACCTCGTCGACCGGTGTGGTCACCGTCAGCACGGTGGCCAGCAGCACCAGCGCGAGCAGGTCCCCGACAGCCTCGACGGCCCGACCCCAGCCGTGCTGCCAGGCCTGCCACGCGGCCAGCAGGGCAGCGACCAGCAGGATCCCGCGCAGGGCGGCCAGCGCGAGCCGGATCCCCATGCCGGACCAGGCCACGAGCCCAAGCGCCAGGGCCAGGAAGCCCAACGCGCTGACCGGGCCGCGGACAGCGACCACGACGATCCCGACCACGAGGAGGCCGAGCAGCTTGGTGCCGGCCGGCAACCGGTGCAGCCAGGTGGTGCCCGGCCGGTGGTCGCCCAGCAGCTGGCCCCTCATGCGGTGCTCCGGTAGTGCGCCACGGCCCCGGCGGCCGGGCCGTCGTGCACGACGCGGCCCTGGTCCACGACCAGGACCCGGTCGCAGCGTGCGGCGAGCTCGAGGTCGTGGGTGACCAGCACCAGCTGCTGGGCCAGGCCGAGCAGCAGGTCACCGATCCGGCGGCTGTTGGCCAGGTCGAGCAACGTCGTGGGCTCGTCGGCGACCAGCACGTCCGGGCCGGTGGCGAGCACGCCGGCCAGCGCGAGCAGCTGTCGCTGACCGCCCGAGAGGCTGTGCACGCTGCGCGCGGCCAGCTCCTCGAGTCCGAACTCCGCGAGCATGGCGAGGGCGGCGGTGCGGCGTACAGCCTTGTCGCGGTGGGTGCGCCGCAGCGACAGCGCGACGTCCTCGAGCACGGTCGGCATCACCAGCTGGGCCGCGGGGTCGGTGAACACGAAACCGACCCGGCGGCGGACCTCCCGTCCCTCCTGCGCCACGTCGAGGCCGTCGACCAGGACCCGCCCGGTGGTGGCCGTGACTAGACCGTTGACCAGGCGGGCGAGCGTGGACTTGCCCGAGCCGTTGGCCCCGATCAGCGCGATCCGCGGCTCGGTGAGCGTCAGGTCGGTCCGGTCGAGGATCAGCACGTCACCGTCGAGCGTGGGGGCGGTGACGGTGACGGCCTCGAACCGCACGGTGCTCACGTGGTCAGCGAGGCCTCCGGCGTCGCGGTCCGGCGGGGTCGGTCGAGCAGGTCGGGGAAGGCGCGGTGCACGGCGGTGGCGACCAGGGCCATCGCGACGTTCTTGACGATGTCGCCGATCCAGAAGACCTTGTCGATGTCGAACGCACCTGACCACGTCAGGCCGTCGATGCGCAGCACGAGGCCGGCCATGCCGAGGGTGTGGATGAACAGGGCACTGCTGATGAGGCCGGCCGCGAAGATCAGCGGGGCGCTGGTCTGGATGGTGCGGCGCGGCAGTCGCGACACGATGAGGCCGCAGAGCCCGGCGGCGAGCGGGAACCCGACCAGGTAGCCGACCGAGGGGCCGGAGAAGACGCTGAAGCCGGATCGGCCGTCGGCGAAGACCGGCAGACCGGCGGCACCCAGCGCGAGGTAGAGCAGCACGGCCAGAAAACCGCGGCGGGGGCCCAGGACCGCACCGGTCAGCAGCACGCCGAAGGTCTGCAGGGTGATCGGCACCGGACCGGTCACGTTGATCGACGGCAGGATCGCGCAGACGGAGACGAGGGCCGCGAAGCCGGCGATCAAGGCGATGTCGGTGGCGGTGCTGGTGCTGGTGCGGGACCTGCTCATCGGTGACGTCCTTCTCACGGCGGGGCCTGAACGGTGGTCAGGTGAACAGCGTTCAGGTTAAGGTGACCGCCCAGATCAGGTCAATGCCGGGGGGACCCGTGGTGCGCAACCACCGAGCCGATGTCGTGGAGCAGGCGATCGTCGTGCTGGACCGCTACGGCCTAGCCGACCTGACGATGCGACGTCTCGGGGCCGAGCTGGGGATCCGGCCCAGCGCGCTGTACCACCACTTCGAGAACAAGCAGGCGCTGCTCGCCGCGGTGGCCGACGAGCTGCTCGAGCGCGGTCCACGGCGGCCCCGGCCGGCGTCCTGGGACGGCCGGGCCACCGCGATCTGTGCCGAGGTGCGCGACGCCATGCTGGCCTACCGCGACGGAGCCGAGCTGGTCGCCACGGTCTCGGCGTTCGGTCTCGGCGGGCACACGCCGTACGCCGAGCTGTGCCGGGCGCTGCGCGAGGGCGGCGTCGAGGAGCCCCTGGCCCGGGCCGGGGCCCGCACGCTGCTGCACTTCGTCTTCGGGCACACCGCCGACGAGCAGACCCACCTGCAGGCCGGCAGCGCGGGGGCGATCGAGGCCGGGCCGCGCGAGTCGTCGGACTTCGAGCTGGGGCTGCGGATCGTGCTGGCCGGGTTGCGGTCAGTCGCTGCCGGTGACCTGGACCAGGGCGCCGTGGTGCTCGGCGAGCTGGACCGCGCCGGCCAGGTCGAGCCGGGTCTCGCGCAGTAGCGCCGCCGACAGGTCGACACCCTCGAGGTCGGCGCCGGTCAGGTCGGTGCGCGTCAGCACGCTCTGGCGCAGCGTCGCGCCGCCGAGCCGGGCGTCGCGCAGCACCGTGCCGGTCAGGTCGGCCATCGAGAGGTCGGACTCACGCAGGTCGATCCCGGTCAAGGTCCAGCCCGGTCAGGTGGGCGCCGCGCAGCGTGACGCCGCGCCACTGGCCACCCAGCACGGTGATCGGGCGCAGCACGCATTCACGGAACGTGGAGCCGTAGAGCTTGCGGCCGTCGAGGCGGGCGTCGAAGAAGTTGGTCCGGCGGAAGTCGCACGCCACGAACGACGACGCGACGTGGACCGAGGAGTTGAACCGACAGCCGTGGAACGTGCAGCCGTCGAAGACCGCGCCCTGCGAGGTGGTCTCGGTGAAGTCCACGTCGGTGGAGGTAACCCCGTCGAGCCGCACGGCGTCGAGGCACTCGGCGTACAGGTCCTCGCCCCGGACGTCGCTCGCGCCGGCTGGGTGCCAGGGGTCGGGCACGGTTCCTCGCTCTCACGGGTGGACGGCGCTGCCTGCCTACTGACTACGGTCGAAGCATGATCCGTCGCACCAGCCCGACCACCAGCGGCCGGGCGACCCGGCTGGACTGCACGCCCGAGCAGGCGTGGGCGGTCGCGGCCAGCGGTCGCCCCGGTCCGCGCTGGTACGTCGACGCCGGCCCGCTGCTGGTCCGGGGCGCGATCGACCGTCTGCTGCCCGGGGCCGTGCCGCAGAGCCCGCTACCCGACCGCGACCTGCTCGAGGTCGGCGACGGGGCCGGCTTCTGGAGGGTCACCGGCGCCGACCCCGTCGCTCGGCGCCTCGAGCTGACCGCGCGGGTCCGGGCCCCGGGCACCGTCGTGCTCACCACGGTGGTCGAGCCGGACGGCCCGCAGCGCTGCCGGCTGCGTCAGGAGGTCTCCCTGAGGCCGAGCGGCCTGCTGGGCGTGGCCTACCTGGTGACCGACCTGCCCGCCCGGGAGGTCGTGATCGAGCTGACCCACCGCCGGCTGGTCGCCGACGTCCGACGCGCCACCGGGGGTGCATGAAGCCTGGGTGAGTCGAGCCTCCCTGACCTCGGGGCCGCAGCGGCTCACGCCAGGAGCCGCTCGCACTCCTGGATCAGCCGAGCCCGCAGAGGTGCTCCGCGCTCGGCGAACCCACGTTGCGCGGTGGCGTAGACCTGCTTGCCCTCGGGTGTCTCGATCCGGACCGGGTCGTAGCCCAGCACGCTGAGGTCGTACGGCGCCGCCCGCATGTCGAGCTCGCGGATGTCGCGGGCCAGGTCGAAGCAGTCGGCGACCACGTCGGAGCAGATCATCGGGGTCAGCCGGAACGCGTGCTTGTAGAGGTCCATCCCGGCGTGCAGACAGCCCGGCTGCTCGAGGTCGGCACGGTTGCCGGAGGTGGGCGCCAGCAGGTTCAGCGAGCGGGCCGGGGGAGTGAAGAACCGGTAGGCGTCGAAGTGGGAGCAGCCGATCCGGTGCGACTCCACGACCGTGTCGGTGCCGGCTGGGCCCAGGCGCAGCGGCCAGTCGGCGTGCCGGGTCTCGCCCTCACCGTGCCGGTAGACCATCGCCCACTCGTGCAGCCCGAAGCAGCCGGTGTGCGGGGGTCGGGACGCGGTCGCGCTGAGCAGCGCGTGCAGCGACTCCAACAGCGGTCGCTGCTGCTCGACGTACGCCTCGCCGACGCCCACCCCGCCGGACCTCGCGCCGTACCCCTTGAGCCCCGCGTACGACGACGCGTCGCCGCCGAGACTCACCCCGGCGCCCGGGTGCCAGCGGCGGAGCTGGGCCGGCCGCTGGGAGTAGTAGGTGAAGAGGAAGTCGTGCACCGGGTGCGTGACCTGCGACCCACGCCGGGCCAGGTGCGAGGCGACGAACCCGTCCACCCGCGCCGCGTGCGCCGCCGCACGGGCTTGCCAGGTCCGCTCGTCGAGTACCTCCACGGTCCCCAACCCTAGGTGGATACCCTCGCAAGGTGCGGATAGCGAGATTCACCAGCGGCGACGAACCCTCCTACGGCGTGGTCACGGGGCAGGTCGACCAGTTCGGCCAGCCTGACGAGGACAGCGTGATCGTCGGGCTGGCCGGCGACCCCCTCTACGTCGGCATCAAGCTTCTGGAGACGGAGCACCGCCTGGCCGACGTCAGGCTGCTGGCCCCGGTGCTGCCGCGCAGCAAGGTGGTGGGCATCGGGCGCAACTACGCCGCGCACGCCGCCGAGATGGGCGGCGACGTGCCCGCCGAGCCCTTGATGTTCCTGAAGCCCAACACCAGCGTCGTGGGCCCCGGCGACCCGATCTTCTACCCCCACCAGACCCGGGACCTGCACTACGAGGGCGAGCTGGCCGTGGTGATCGGGCGGATCTGCCGCGATGTGCCGGCCGAGCAGGCCACCGACGTGATCCACGGCTACACGATCGCCAACGACGTGACCGCGCGCGACCTGCAGCGCGGCGACGTGCAGTTCACCCGGGCCAAGGGCTTCGACTCCTTCTGCCCGCTGGGCCCGTGGATCGAGACCGACCTGGACCCGCAGGCCTTTATCGACGGCGTTCGTCTGCAGACGCACCTGAACGGCGAGACCGTGCAGGACGGCTCGACGGCCGACATGATCTTCGACATCCCGACCCTGATCGCTCACGTGTCCAGCGTGATGACGCTGCTGCCCGGCGACGTGATCCTCACCGGCACCCCGGAGGGTGTCGGCCCGATGCAGGTCGGTGACGAGGTCGAGATCTCGATCGACGGCCTCGGCTCGCTGACCAACAAGGTGGCGCAGCGATGAGCGGCCCGATCATCAGCGGGGTGCGGGTCCGGATGGCCCCGAGCCCGACCGGGAGCCCGCACGTCGGCCTGGTCCGCACCGCGCTCTACAACTGGGCCTTCGCCCGCCATCACGGCGGCACGTTCGTGTTCCGCGTCGAGGACACCGACGTCGCCCGCAACACCTCTGAGTCTTACGACGCCCTGCTCGACCTCTTCGGCTGGCTCGGCCTCGACTGGGACGAGGGCCCCGTGGTCGGTGGCGACCACGGCCCCTACCTGCAGTCCGAGCGCGGCGACCTCTACCGCGACGCGCTGGCCCGGCTCGCCGGGGCCGGTCACACCTATCGCTGCTTTTGCACCACCGACGAGGTCGACGCCCGTCGCAAGGCCTCGGGCTCCACGCTGATGGGCTACGACCGCTTCTGTCGCGACCTGACGCCCGAGCAGGTCGCTGCCTACGACGACGAGGGCCGCTCGGCCGCGGTCCGGTTCCGGATGCCCGACGGGGAGATCGCCTTCGACGACCTGGTCCGCGGCACCATCACCTTCCACTCCGACAACGTGCCCGACTACGCGCTGGCCCGCGCCAACGGCGACCCGCTCTACACGCTGGTCAACCCGGTCGACGACGCGCTGATGCAGATCACCCACGTGCTGCGCGGTGAGGACCTGCTCTCCAGCACGCCACGCCAGATCCCCCTGTACGCCGCGCTGGCCGGCGTCGGCATCGGCACCGGTGCGCCGTCCTTCGGCCACCTGCCCTACGTGATGGGTCAGGGCAACAAGAAGCTCTCCAAGCGCGACCCGGAGGCCAACGCGCTGGGTTACCGCGAGGCCGGCTTCCTGCCCGAGGGCCTGCTGAACTACCTGGCCCTACTGGGCTGGGCGATCTCGGGGGACCGCGACATCTTCAGCCTCGAGGAGATGGTCGAGGCCTTCGACATCGCCGACGTCAACCCCAACCCGGCGCGCTTCGACACCAAGAAGGCCGACGCGATCAACGGATCGCACATGCGGCTGTTGACCACCGACGACATCACGCACCGCGCCCTGCCGTTCCTCAAGGCCGCCGGCGTGGTCAGCGACCCGGTCTCCGACGCCGACGCCCGGCTGCTCGAGCTGGCGATGCCGCTGGTGGCGGAGCGGATCAACAAGCTGACCGAGAGCGTCGACATGCTGAGGTTCCTGTTCGTCGAGGAGTCGGCCTTCACGCTCGAGGAGACCGACGCCGAGAAGCTGCTCGACGAGGCGGGCGTGGGGATCGTCAAGGCCGCGCACGACGCCGTGGCCGGGCTCGAGGTCTGGTCGACCGCCGCGATCCAGGACTCGCTGCAGGCCACCCTGGTGGAGGGTCTCGGCCTCAAGCCCCGCCACGCCTTCGGGCCGGTCAGGGTCGCGGTGACCGGGCGGCGGGTCTCCCCGCCGTTGTTCGAGTCCATGGAGCTGCTCGGTCGCGAGCGCAGCCTGTCCCGACTGCAGAAGGCGATGGACCGATGACCTATCCCTACCCTGGGCCCTCCGACGGCAGCCCGACGTACCCGGTGCCGGCGCAGCCCAACCCCTACGCCCAGACCTTCGGCGAGCCCGCCCAGCTGGGCCCGTACGCCGGCGGCCCGCCACCCGCGGTCCCGGTGCCACGGGAGCCTGTCGAGTACCACCTGCTGCACCGGACCGGGAAGTCGGCGTGGTGGCGCTCGCTGCTGGGCATCCTGACCTTCGGGGTCGGCCTCTTCATCCTGGTGCAGCTCGTCCTGGTCCTGGCGTTCGTCCTGTACTACGTGGCCACCGGCGCGGACGTCGCCGACAGCGTCAACCGACTGGTCGACACCGACGACGTGACCCCGCTGGCCCTGGCCTACGTCAACATCTCGCTGGCCGCCGCGATCCCGGTCGCGATGTTCGTGACCTGGGCCTTCCACGGCCTGCGGCCGGGCTGGCTGGCCTCGGTGCTGCCGAGGATCCGGTGGCGCTGGATGCTGGTCTGCTTCGGCCTCGCCGTCGCGGCCCTGTTCGCGACCCTGGTGGTCTCCGCCCTCCTGCCGCAGCAGGGCGAGTCGGCCGACATGGGCGGTGGCCTCAACACCTTCACCACCCAGACCCGCAACTTCGCGCTGGTCGTCCTGCTGCTGACGCCGCTGCAGGCCGCGGGGGAGGAGTACGCGTTCCGGGGCTACCTGACCCAGGCGTTCGGCGGCCTCTTCGCCGGTCTCGGCCCCTGGGCGTCGCGGACCGCGGCGGTGCTGCTGCCGGCGGTGCTCTTCGCCCTCGCGCACGGCGCCCAGGACGCGCCCATCTTCTTCGACCGGTTCGCGTTCGGGGTGGTCGCCGGCGTGCTGGTCATCGCCACCGGCGGTCTCGAGGCCGGCATCGCGATGCACGTGCTCAACAACTTCCTGGCCTTCGGCCTGGCCCTGGCCTACGGCGACATGAGCTCGGCGCTGAACCCGACCGGCGGCAGCTGGTGGAGCCTGCCGGTGACGCTGACGCAGTCGGTCGTCTACACGGCCCTGGCCATCTGGATGGCCCACCGGATGGGGGTGGCGACCCGCACCCAGCCAACCGTTTTGGAGTCGTCCTGCGCCCCCGTGTAGTGTCGCCCCTCGGCTCCTGGAGCGTCTTTTGCATGATGCGAAAGAGCCGAACAGCATTAAGTCAGTGGGATATGGTGTAATTGGCAACACGACTGGTTCTGGTCCAGTTATTCTAGGTTCGAGTCCTAGTATCCCAGCGAGATCTCGCCCTCACGGGCGCGATTTGGTGCGCTGCTCCAGCCCTCGCTAGAGTTCGTCAAGTTGTGGCAGCACCTTGCCCCCGTTGTGTAGTGGCCTAGCACGCCGCCCTCTCACGGCGGTAGCGCCGGTTCGAATCCGGTCGGGGGTACAGATTCGAGAAGAGGTCCTGGCCTGCGGAAACGCGGGACGGGGCCTCTTTGTCGTTGTGGTCCTCGCAGGGCTCGGGCAACACTGGGGCAACAGCGGACAGCTCGCGACGTGTTGCCCGACGCTCCTGGGAAGCTCTGCGGGCGGCGTCCATGGCGTTGTCGACCTCGTCGAGGCGGTCCTCGAACAGGTGCCCGTAGGTGTCCAAGGTCATCGCGGCCGAAGCGTGGCCGAGCATCTGCTGGACGACCTTCACGTCCGCGCCGGAGGCGATGGCCAAGCTCGCCGCGGTGTGGCGCAGTTCGTGCGGATGCAGGCCCGGGAGACCGATGGCGCGGGCCGCGACACCAAGGTCTGGCGGAAGGTACTGACCCGCGGAGGCTCGCGGGTGCGGATGCTGGCGGACACCAGGTCCTCTGGCTTCTTGCCTGCGACATGGGAGTCGGGCTCGGCGGCAAGGAACGTCGGGATCGGGACGTCTCGGCGTTGGTGGGTCTTGGGTGTTCCCCAGACGAGTCCTTGTCCGGCGGTGGGCGTCACCGACTCGGCGATCATCGCGCGGTTGCGCAGCAGGTCGAGTCTGGCGACCTTCAGGGCGGCCATCTCCCCGAACCGGACTCCGGTGTAGGCAAGGAACAGCACGACGAGCCGGTAGGTCGTGTGGGTGCGCGTGTCATACGTCGCGTGCTTGCTCGGGGCGGACGGGGACCCGCACTCGTGGGCGAGGTCCTCGACCTGCTGGTGGGTGAGGGAGAGATGCTCGTGCTTGGCGACGCGAGGCAGGGTCACACCCGTGGCGACGTTGCGCGCCAGACGGCCGTCCTTGACGGCCATGTCGAGCACGAGGGACAGGACTCGGTCCCGACTCACCGACGCCCACCGCACCGGCCGACTCCCAGCCGAGCTGACCCGGCTTCGCCGCTACGGGCTGATCATCGTCGACGAGGTCGGCTACCTGCCCTTC
>JAJAYJ010000101.1 GCA_026786275.1 Nocardioides sp.
CCTTCGACGTGTCACAGCCGACCTTCTACGACTTCTTCCTGGACGATTCGCAGTTCCTCGCGAACCAGACCAGTCTCGTCTATAACGGCTTCAACGCCTTCGGACTTCGGGTCTCGGACAATGCCTATCTGCCGGCCAATGTGAAGGCGGCCATCGCCGGCAACACGATCACCAACTTCACCGTCAACCCCACCACGCCCGGCACACCCCTTTTGCCGGTCGCCCGGGCCTGGGCCCGCGCCAGGTCCAGGCCGTCGGGGCGGTGCTCGGACGCCCCGTCCGGTGCCGGCTCCGCCACCGGGTCGGTGCCACCCGTCGGCTCGTGCCCCGGCGCGTCAGGCGTCACGACGTACCTGCCCGCCACCGACGACGAACCTCGCACCCGCCAGCGCGGCGGGCACGTCGGCGGCCACGGCCGCGGTGACCAGCACCTGCTCCGCACCGGCCACCAGCTCGGCCAGCTGCTCGCGCCGCTCGGTGTCGAGCTCGGCGAACACGTCGTCGAGGATCAGGATCGGGTCGTCGCCGTCGGCGCGCAGCAGGTCGTACGACGCCAGCCTCAGCGCCAGCGCGAACGACCAGGACTCCCCGTGGGAGGCGTACCCCTTCACCGGGAGCCGGTCACTCGGGCTGGCCGGGGCGGCACCGTGACCCAGGGTCAGCAGCAGCTCGTCGCGGTGCGGGCCAACCAGCGAGATGCCGCGGTCCAGCTCGTCCTTGCGGCGCGCGACGACCGCGCTCAGCATCGTCTCTGACAGCACCGCCCTGTCGGTGGGGTCGTCGGGGAGCGCGAAGGAGGCTCGGTAGCCGATGTCGGCGTCGTCACGGCTGGCACCCCGGGCCACCGTCGCGTAGGCCTTGCCGACGTAGGGACGCAGCTCCTCGACCAGCGAGAGCCGGGCGGCCAGGAGCTCGCTGCCGAGCCGGGCCAGGTGGTCGTCCCAGACGTCGAGGGTGGCCAGCGCCGACTCCTGCGAGGAACCCCCGCGGCGGGCCGACCCCGCGGTCTTGAGCAGCGAGTTGCGCTGCTTGAGGACCCGGTCGTAGTCCGCCTTCAGCCCGGCCAGGCGGGGCGTGCGCAACACCAGCAGGTCGTCGAGGAAGTGCCGGCGCTCCGACGGGTCGCCCTTGACCAGGGTCAGGTCCTCCGGTGAGAACACCACCGTGCGGACCAGGCCGATCAGCTCGCGCGGTCGCGGCAGCGGCGACCGGTTGACCCGGGCCCGGTTGGCCCGTCCCGGGTTGAGCTCGACCTCGAGGACCGCCGTCCGCCCGTCCTTGACGACCGCGGCCCGCACCACCGCCTGCTCGGCGCCGGCGCGCACCAGCGGGGCGTCGGAGGCCACCCGGTGCGAACGCAGCCGCGAGAGGTAGTCGACCGCCTCCACCAGGTTGGTCTTGCCCTGGCCGTTGCGACCCACGAACGCCGTCACCCCGGGCTCCAGCGCGACGTCGACGCTCGGGTAGGAGCGGAAGTCGTGCAGGGTCAGGTGGCTGACGTACACCGGGTGCGGAGCTAGCTCGCGTCGCCGCCGGCGGGTGGCGGCGTGTGCACCGCGTGCCCACCGAACTGGTTGCGCATCGCGGCGACGGCCTTCATCGCGGGGCTGTCGTCCTGGCGGGAGGTGAAGCGCGCGAACAGCGAGGCGGCGATGACGTTCATCGGTACCGCGTTCTCGATCGCGGCCTCGACGGTCCAGCGGCCCTCGCCCGAGTCGTCGGCGTACCCGGTCAGCTGGTCGAGGTGGGCGTCGTCCTCGAGCGCCTCGACCAGCAGGTCGAGCAGCCAGGACCGGATCACGGTGCCGACCCGCCAGGCGTCGAAGACCTCGGTGACATTCTCGACCAGGTCGACCTTGTCGAGCAGCTCCCAGCCCTCGGCGTAGGCCTGCATCATGGCGTACTCGATGCCGTTGTGGACCATCTTGGCGAAGTGCCCGGCACCCGGCTTGCGGCCCGCGTGCACGAAGCCCGACTCGCCCTCGGGCCTGAGCGCGTCGAGGGCCGGCCGTACCTTGGCGACGTCCTCCTCGGAGCCACCGCACATCAGCGCATAGCCGTTCTGCAGGCCCCACACGCCCCCGGAGACCCCGCAGTCCACGAAACCCACGCCCCGGGCGCCGAGCATCTCGGCGTTGACGGCATCGTCGGTGTACTTCGAGTTGCCACCGTCGACGACCAGGTCGCCGTGGCCCAGCAGCTCACCGAGCGCGGTGATCGTCTGCCTGGTCGGCTCACCGGCCGGCACCATCACCCAGACCACCTTGGGCGACGGCAGTCGGCCCACCATCTCGGCCAGGTCCGCCACGTCGCTGACCTCGGGGTTGCGGTCGTAGCCCACGACCGTGTGGCCGGCGTCGCGCAGACGGGTACGCATGTTGCCGCCCATCTTGCCGAGTCCGACGAGGCCGAGCTGCATGTGCGGATCCCTTCAGGGGCGGAACGGGGTCAGGAGAGCAGGCGGCGCGGCATCAGCAGGTAGCGGAACGTCTCACCGGGGCGCGGCTCCGCGTCGGAGCCGCTCAGCACCACCGGCTTGGAGGCCTGGGTGAACGCCAGCTCCACCACGGCCTCGTCGATGGCGCCGAGACCGTCGAGCAGGAACTGCGGGTTGAAGCCGGTGGTGATGTCGGCCCCGTCGATGTCGGCCTGGATCGACTCCGAGGCCTGGGCCTCGTCGCCGGACCCGGCGTCCAGGGTCAGCACGCCGTCGCTGAACTGCAGCTGGACCGCGGTGTTGCGCTCGGCGACCAGCGCGACCCGCTTAACCGACTCGATGAGCGAGGCCTTGTCGACTCGCGCGACCGTCTGGTGCTCGGCCGGGAACAGGCTGCGGACCTTGGGGAACTCGCCGTCCAGCAACCGGGTCGTCGTACGACGCACCCCGCCGGCGGCGGCGCCCTCGAACCCGATGATGCCCTCGCCGGTGCCCGTGGTCGACAGCGCGATGGTCACGTCGGTGCCGGCCGTGAGGGACTTGGCGGTGTCCCCGAGGACCTTGGCCGGGACCAGTGCGGCGAACGTGTCGTCGGGCGTGCGCGGCGACCAGCCCAGCTCGCGGTGCGAGAGCCGGAACCGGTCGGTGGCCAGCAACGAGATCTGGGCGCCGTCGATCTCGATGCGCACGCCGGTCAGGACCGGGAGCATGTCGTCGCGGCCCGCCGCCGTCACGGCCTGGGCCACGGCGTGCGCGAACGCCTCGCTGGGCACGGTCCCGGTTGCCGTGGGCATGTCGGGCAGCGTGGGGTAGTCCTCGACCGGCATGGTCTGCAGGCTGAACCGGGCCGAGCCGCAGGTCAACGACACCCGGGTGCCCTCCATCACCATCTCGACCGGCTTTGCGGGCAGGCTGCGGCAGATGTCGGCGAGCAGCCGACCACTGACCAGCGCTCGGCCCTCCTCGCTCACGTCGGCGGACAGGGTGGCGCGGGCCGAGGTCTCGTAGTCGAAGGACGACAGCACGAGGCCGTCGTCTCCTGCCTCGACCAGGAGACCGGCGAGCACGGGAACGCTGGGTCGCGACGGAAGGCTGCGGGCAGCCCAGGCAACGGCATCGGCGAACACGTCACGTTCGACGCGGAACTTCACGATCGGGTCCTCACTGTCATGAGCGAGCTCACGGGAAAGCCGGCCACGGTGGCCGGGAGGTTGATCCTGCCATGCGCCGAGTGCACGGGACAGGGCGAGGTGCTGCGGGTCTGGTGCGGGTGAGGGGCGCGGTCGCGCAGGGGCGCTTGGTGGGGTGTTCGGCAGGGTGCTGGATGACGTTTGTCCCCAGGGTGGAGCCCAGGTGGACGGGCACCGAGGATCGTCATCTGGAGAGGTGAGTGGCAGTAGTAGCAGCTGTGGGATCTGTGGAGAGACCGCGTCGTCGCAGGTCGTGCGGAGGAATCGTCGTGCACAGGGGGTGTGCACGACCACGGGGCAACTCGGGCTGAGCTGTGGAACCGGCTGATGGCGGGCGACCGTCCTGGGCAGGACTGCACAGATCCTCCCCGTGTAGTTCTCACCTCAAGGGCCCGCGAGTGCACAGGCCGGGCGCGACCGAGCGCCCGGCGCGGGTGCCGCACGTGGTCGCGACGACTAGCTCTGGCGGGCGGTCAGCTTGACCCGGTTGGTGAGCTCGCTGACTTGGTTGAAGACCGCCCGGCGCTCGGCGAGCAGCTGGTTGATCTTGCGATCGGCGTACATCACGGTGGTGTGGTCGCGGTTGCCGAACTGGGCGCCGATCTTGGGCAGGGACAGCGCGGTCAGCTCCCGGCACAGGTACATCGCGATCTGGCGGGCCATTACCAGGTGTCGGCCCCGGCTCGGGCCGGTCAGCTCCTCGATGGACAGGCCGAAGTAGGCGGCCGTCTGGGCGATGATCAGCGGGGCGGTGATCTCGGGCTCGCCGCCCTCGGGGATCAGGTCCTTGAGCACGATCTCGGCCAGGGTCATGTCGACCTCCTGGCGGTTGAGGTTCGCGAAGGCGGTGACCCGGATCAGGGCACCCTCGAGCTCACGGATGTTGGTCTGGATCTTGGAGGCGATGAACTCGAGCACGTCGGGCGGTGCGGTCAGCCGGTCCATCGCAGCCTTCTTGCGCAGGATCGCGA
>JAJAYJ010000102.1 GCA_026786275.1 Nocardioides sp.
CGAGCTCGAGGCGCAGCCCGAGGGCTTGCGGTCGCCCGGCGCGGCCGGCGCCCGGGCCCAGGCCGTGGGCGCGGTGGCGCAGACCCGGCGTACGTTCCTGACCCGGGTGGCCGTCGTCGGTGCCGTCGCCACTGTGCTGGGCGTCGCCGGACGGGTGATCGGGGGTGGGCGTCGCAACGTCGAGCAGGCGCGCTCGCTGCTGCGCCTCGACGGTGTGACCCGTCCGACCGTGCCCGCCGGCGTCCGGGTCGGCGTCGACGGCGTGACGCCCTGGATGACCCCGGTCGAGGATTTCTACCGCATCGACACCGCGGTCGTGGTGCCGATCATCGAGCCCCGCGACTGGCAGCTGCGTATCCACGGCATGGTCGACCGCGAGGTCGTCATCACCTACGACGACCTGATGGCGCGCGAGATCACCGAGGGCTGGATCACGCTCAACTGCGTCTCCAACCCCGTCGGGGGCGACCTGATCGGCAACGCCTGGTGGAGCGGTGTCCGGATCGCCGACCTGCTCGCGGAGGCCGGGGTCTCGCCCGACGCCGACGCCGTGCTGCAGACCTCCGACGACGGCTGGAACTGCAGCACCCCGCTCGTCGCGCTCACCGACGACCGCAACGCGCTACTCGCCGTCGCGATGGACGGTCGGCCGCTGCCCATCGAGCACGGCTTCCCGGTCCGCTCGGTCGTGCCCGGCCTCTACGGCTACGTCTCCGGCACCAAGTGGGTCGTCGACATGGAGGTCACCCGCTTCGACCGGGTCGACGCCTACTGGACCCAGCGCGGCTGGGGCGAGCTGGGCCCGCAGAAGATCTCCTCCCGCGTCGACGTGCCCCGTTCCGGCTCCGAGGTCGGGGCCGGCGAGGTCACCTTCGGCGGTGTAGCCTGGGCCCAGCACACCGGCATCTCCGGTGTCGAGGTCTCCGTCGACGGCGGTGACTGGACGCCCGGCACCATCGCCGACGCCGGCCTACCCGACAGTTGGGTGCAGTGGTCGGCGACCCTCGGCGTGGACGCCGGCGACCACCTCGTGCGGGTCCGCGCGACCGACGCCGACGGGCTGGTGCAGGACGGCACCGTGCGCGACGTGCTGCCCGACGGCGCCACCGGCTACGACACCCGCGACTTCACCGCGACCTGACCGGCACGCGAGGAGTCGGAGCCGGGGGCCCTGTCTCCCTAGACTGGTCCGGTGAGCTTCCGGCTGTACGACACCGCGACCCGCGAGGTCCGAGACTTCGTCCCCCTCGAGGAGGGGAAGGCGGGTCTCTACCTGTGCGGGCTCACCGTGCAGTCCGAGCCGCACATCGGTCACGTCCGCTCGGGCGTCGTCTTCGACGTGCTGCAGCGCTGGCTGCGCCACACCGGCCACGACGTCACGTTCATCCGCAACGTCACCGACATCGACGACAAAATCCTGGCCAAGGCGGCCGAGCAGGGCCGGCCCTGGTACAACCTGGCCTACGCGATGCACCGCGAGCTGGACAGGGCGTACGCCGCGCTCAACGTCGCCCCGCCGACGTACGAGCCCGCGGCCACCGGCCACGTGCCGGAGATGGTCGAGCTGATCACCGCGCTGATCGACCGCGGGCACGCCTACGCCGCCGAGGACGCCTCCGGCGACGTCTACTTCGACGTCCGGTCCTGGCCAGCGTACGGCGAGCTGACCCGGCAGGGCATCGACGACATGCAGGCCGCCGAGGACGCCGAGGTGCGCGGCAAGCGCGCCGCCCGCGACTTCGCGCTGTGGAAGGGCCGCAAGGACACGGAGCCGGAGACCGCGTCCTGGCCCTCGCCCTGGGGCCGCGGTCGTCCGGGCTGGCACATCGAGTGCAGTGCGATGGCCGGCAAGTACCTCGGCCCCGCCTTCGACATCCACGGTGGCGGCGTCGACCTGCGCTTCCCGCACCACGAGAACGAGCAGGCGCAGTCCCGTGCCGCGGGCCACGCGTTCGCGTCGTACTGGATGCACAACGCGTGGATCACCACCGCCGGCGAAAAGATGAGCAAGTCGCTGGGCAACTCGCTGAGCATCCCGTCGGTGCTCGAGCGCGTGCGCGGCATCGAGCTGAGGTTCTACCTGCTGGCCGCGCACTACCGCAGCCACGTCGAGTTCAGCGTCGAGGCGCTGGAGGAGGCCGCCGCCGGTTTCCGTCGGATCGAGGGCTTCCTGGACCGTGCCGCCACCGTGCTCGGAGAGGTGCCGGCGGACGGGATGCTGTGCACGGAGTTCATCGACGCTATGCACGACGACCTCGGCACCCCGGCGGCGGTGGCGGCCATCTTCGACGTGATCCGCGAGGGCAACAAGCTGCTCGCGGGTCCGCCCACCCCGGCGCTGCGCGGCACCGCCGGCAGTGTGCGCGCCATGCTCGACGTGCTCGGCCTGGACCCGGCCGACCCGGCCTGGGCAGGTGCCGGCGACGACGCCGCCCTGACCCACGCCGTGGACGTGCTCGTCGCCGGGCTGCTCGAGCAGCGCGACGCGGCCCGCGCCACCAAGGACTTCGCGACCGCGGATGCGATCAGGGACCGGATCAAGGCCGCCGGTATCGAGATCGAGGACACCCCCACCGGCCCGAAGTGGAGCATCCAGTAATGCCCGGTAACTCACAGCGCAAAGGCTCGATCCGCAAGAGCGGCAAGGGTGCCACGATCGGCACCGGCGGCAAGGTCCGTCGTGGCCTCGAGGGCCGCGGCCCCACGCCGAAGGCCAAGGAACGCCCTCACCACCAGGCCTACAAGTCGGCCCACAAGGTCGACAAGTCCGCGGCGGCCCGGCCCAAGCGCCGTCGTACCGGCAGCACCGACGTGGAGTGGATCGCCGGGCGCAACTCGGTCGTGGAGGCGCTGCGCGAGGGCGTCCCGGTCACCGCGGTGTACGTCGCCGAGGGGGCCGAGCGCGACAACCGGCTGCGGGAGGCGTTCAAGCTGTGCGCCGACGGCGGAGTCAACCTGCTCGAGGTCGGCCGGGGTGAACTGGACCGGATGACCAGCGGTGCCGTGCACCAGGGTCTGGCCGCACGGATCCCGTCCTACGAGTACGCGCACCCCGACGACCTGCTGGACCGGGCCGAGGAGATGCGCGAGAAGCCGCTGATCGTGGCCCTCGACCAGGTCACCGACCCCCGCAACCTGGGTGCGGTGATCCGCAGCGCCGCGGGCTTCGGCGCCCACGGGGTGCTCATCCCCGAGCGTCGGGCCGCCGGCATGACCGCCTCGGCCTGGAAGACCAGCGCTGGGGCCGCCGCCCGGATCCCGGTCGCGCAGACCGTCAACCTGACCCGTCAGCTCAAGGCCTACCAGGAGGCCGGCTGCATGGTGATCGGCCTGGCCGCCGACGGTGAGGTCTCGTTGCCGGCACTCGACCTGGGCGATGGTCCCCTCGTCATGGTGGTCGGCTCCGAGGGCAACGGGCTCTCGCGCCTGGTCGCCGAGACCTGCGACCAGCTGGTCTCGATCCCGATGGCCAACCAGGTCGAGTCCCTCAACGCCGGGGTGGCGGCCTCGGTCGTGCTCTACGCCATCGCGCAGGCTCGCGCCTGAGCGCTCGCGGGGCCCGTCTACCGTGGTGGGGATGAGAGCACGCAGAGCGGCCAGGGTGGCGGCGTACGCCCTGGCGTGGCTGCTGCTGACCGGCGTGATCGGCCTAGCGCTGTTCGTGACCAGCAGCCGGTCCATCACCCTGGTCAGCCACGACGCGGTGGTGCGCCCGCAGCTCGACGGCCGGGTGGTGGTGCACACCGGTCCGGTGCTGCCCGACCTCCGGGCCCCGAGCGGCGGCCGGATCGGGATCGACGTGACCCTCGGCAAGACTGACGCGGCCTCGGTCGAGGAGCTGTTCCAGCGCTACGCCTACCTCGCGAGCAGCCCCCAGGGCCAGGAGGACCGGCTGCGGGAGACGGTGCAGGAGATGGCCTACGACGCGGTGTCGCGCGCCGCGGCCCTGGCCCTGCTGCCGCCGCTGGCCTGGTGGCTCGTGGGGGCGCAGCGCCGGCGGCAGCTGGTCCGCCGGGTGCCGACCCGACGGGGGCTCACCGTCGTCGGGGTGCTTGCCCTGGTGGCGGTCGGTGTGAGCCAACCGTGGGAGAGCGACAGCGCCGACACCGTGGCCGCGGGCAGCGACTGGCAGTCGTTGGCCGACTTCCTCGGGCCGGGTGTCCCGGTGCCGCCGCAGGCCCGCGGCATCGAGGTCCGCGGTGACGTGACCACCGACCAGACCCGGCGGCTGGTCGAGAGCGCCTTCGACACCTACGAGAAGAGCACCGCGTTCTACGCCAGCGCGGCCCAGCGGGCCGCCGACCTCGAGCTCCACGCACCGGGCGCCGACGAGACGGTGGTGACCCTGGTCTCCGACCGGCACGACAACATCGGCATGGACCCGGTGGCCCGGGCCGTGGGGGACGCCGCGGGGGCGACCGCGGTCTTCGACGCGGGTGACGACACCTCGACCGGCAGGTCGTGGGAGGCCTTCTCGCTGGACTCCCTGGACGCGGCGTTCGGCGACCTCGACACCCGCTGGGCCGTGACCGGTAACCACGACAACGGCGCCTTCGTGGGCCGCTACCTCGACGAGCGGGGCTGGACCGTGCTCGACGGTGAGGCGGTCGACGGGCCCGACGGGGTGCGCCTGCTCGGCGTGGGCGACCCGCGCTCCAGCGGCCTGGGCAGCTGGCGCGACGAGACCGGGCTGTCCTTCGACGAGGTCGGGGAACGGTTGGCCGACGCGGTGTGCACGGCCGAGGAGGACGGCGACTGGATCGGCACGGTGCTCGTGCACGACGCCAACCTGGGCCGGCTCGCGCTGCAGCGTGGCTGCACCGACCTGGTGGTGGGCGGTCACCTGCACCTGCGCTCGGGCCCGCTCGCGGTGACCGGTGAGAACGGTCGGGTCGGCTACACCTACACCACCGGGACCACGGGCGGCGCGGCGTATGCCTTCGCGCTCGGCAGCAAGCCGCGACAAGCCGCCGAGGTCAGCCTGCTGACCTACCGCGAGGGTCGACCGGTCGGGGTCCAGTCGGTGCTGCTGCAGACCGACGGCCGCTTCGAGGTGCAGCCGTACGTCGAGCTGGCCCTCGACCCGATCCCCTGAGCCCCTGAGCCCCTGAGCCCCTGAGCCCCTGAGCCCCTCGGGCTCCCCGGGCCCGTCGGGTGCGTCGGGTGCGTCGGGTGCGTCACTCCGGGTCGGTGGTCATGGCCTCGTCGGGACGCCGGGTCAGGACCGTGTCGACGTAGTCGGCCGCGGCCTCGAAGATGTCGACCTCGTGGCCGGCGCGCTCAGAGAGGAACCACCGGTGCTGCAGCACCTCGTGGAAGATCTCGGCCGGCTCCAGCTTGGCGCGGGCACCGGGGGGGACCTGGGCCATCAGCGGCTCCCAGATCGTGGTGAGCCAGCGGTTCGCGACCAGGGTCCGGTCCTCACGGCCGAGGTCGAAGTGTGCGGTGAACGACGCGATGTCGTTGAGCAGCCGTCTGGCCTGGGCGTTCTCCACGTCGAGACCGGTCAGGGCCTGCAGCTCGCGGCAGTGGTGACCCAGCTCGACGACCTTCGGCTGGATGCGGATCCGTTCGCCGTCGAAGTCGGTGACGATGTCGAGCTCCTCGACGTCGAAGCCCAGGTCGTTGAGGCGCTCGATGCGCTGCTCGATGCGCCACATCTCCTGCACGTCGAACTCCTCCTCGGCCGTCAGCTCGTTCCACAGCACGTGGTAGCGCTCCTCGAGCAGCTCGACGATGTCGTGCGCGTCCAGGCCGACCTCGACGCTGTCGCTGGCCTGCAGGTCGAGCAGCTCGCCGAAGACGTTCTCGGTCGCGATCGTGACGTCGTACTCCCGCATCGCCTTCGACAGCGACGAGCGCAGCTCACCGGTCTCAGCGTCCACGAGGTAGGCTGCGAAACCCCCGGCGCTGCGACGGAACAGCACGTTGGACAATGAGACGTCGCCCCAGAAGAAGTCGGCTAGGTGCAGGCGCACGAGGAGCACGACCAGGGCGTCGACGAGGGACGGCAAGTTGTCGGCGGAGAAACCGTGGCTGAACAGGCTGCGGTAGGGCAGCGAGAACCGCAGGTGCTCGGTGAGCAGCGCTGCTGGGAGCTCCTCGCCCGAGGCGTCGAGCCGGCCCGCGACCACGCCTTGGGGCACCACCGCCGGCAGGCCCAGGCGCTGCAGGTCACGCAGCAGGCGGTACTCCCGGAAGGCGATCTCCTCCACGGTCTCCTTGACCGCGTACGTCCGGTCCCGGAGCCGGACGATCCTCACCACGTGCCGCGAGAGCCCCCGCGGCATCGGCACCACGAACTGGTCGTCCCACTCCTCCAGGCAGGTGGCCCACGGGAGCGTGATGATCGCGGGGTCGGGCCGGTGGGCCACGATGCGCAGGGCCATCGCCACGTCTCACACCTCCCAGATCCAGAACCCCGGCTCGTCGCTCGCGGGCAACGTCAGGATGTCACCCCCGGGCCTCAGGTCGCCACCGTCGGTGGTGCTCATCAGCAACCGGCCCGACCTCACCCCGGTCGCGGCGGCGGGCAGCGACACCGCCGACCCGGCGGCGCGGCGCGCGCAGACCAACACCGAGCCGAGCGGGTGCTCACGCAGGTAGACCAGGGTGTCGTCGTCGACGTGGGCCCAGCGCAGCCCGCCCCGAGCGCAGGGCCGGGTGGTCGGCGCGGGCCCGGGCCAGTGCGGCGTACGACGCCAGGGTCGTGTGGTCCCACGACTGCGGGCGGTGCCACGGCATCGGTCGGCGG
Organism: Nocardioides sp.; assembly: GCA_026786275.1. Classification (GTDB taxonomy): domain Bacteria; phylum Actinomycetota; class Actinomycetes; order Propionibacteriales; family Nocardioidaceae; genus Nocardioides. The sequence continues at coordinate 6,755 of JAJAYJ010000102.1, forward strand.
GAGTCCTCGCCGAGCACGCCCTCGAGGCCGATCTCGTCACCGGCGACGACCATCGGGACCCCTGGCAGCGTGAACTGGAGCCCCGCCGCCACCCGCTGCACGGCCCCGGAGCCGGTGACCGTGCGGATCCGGGCGCTGTCGTGGGAGCCCAGGATGTTCCAGGACGCGCTGGCGGCGTGCCAGCCGTAGCGACCCAGCCACTCGCGCAGCGAGCGCACCACCGGGGCACCGGGGCATTGCGACCGGCCGGCCGAACGCCCGGGCCGGGCTGTCGGGCGAGCGCAGCCACGACCAGACGGGCCAGGAGAACCCGGAGTAGTTCATCGTACCGTCGCCGTCGCCGTCGCCGTCGCCGTCGCCGTCGCCGTCGCCGTCGCCGTCGCCGTCGCCGTCGCCGTCGCCGTCGAGCGAGGCGTCGTGGTGGTGCTCGCCGATCACGAGCGCGTCGGCCCGCTCCGCGACCGCCGTGCGACGCACGGCGCGCGCGGTGTCGTGGTTGACGTCGAGCGCACCGAGCCGACCGGTCATGTTGACCACGTCGATGCGCCAGCCGTCGACCGAGAACGGTGGCCGCAGCCAGCGCGCGACCACGCTCTTGTGGCCCTCGACCATGGCCGAGCGCAGCGAGGGGTCGGCCAGGTTGAGCTTGGGCAGGGTCAGGTGGCCCATCCAGGTCTCGTAGCCGCCGTCGGGCCGGAAGTGGTATGAGCCGCGGGTGGGCGAACCGGGTGCGGTGCGGGCGCTGACGAACCACTCGTGCGTGTCACCGGTGTGATTGGTGGTCAGGTCGCCGAGGAGCCGCCAGCCCCGCTCGTGCACGGCCGCGCTCAGCCGGGCGTAGGCCTCGTCCCCGCCGAGCAGCGGGTCGACACCGCCGAAGGTGAGGCGTTGTAGCGGTGGTTGCTCTCGCCCGGGAAGACCGGGGTCGGGTAGAGGACGGTGGCGCCGGTGGCCGCCAGGTGGTCGAGGTGGTCGATGATCCCGTCCAGGTCGCCACCGAAGAGCTGCAGCGGGGTGGCCGGGTCGTCGACCTCGAAGATCACCGGGTCGTCCCAGTCCGCCGGCAGTGCCCAGCTCGGCACCGCCCGCTGGTCGGCGGCCGCGGACCGGGCGAACCGGTCGGGGAACACCTGGTAGACCACGCCGTCGCGCCCAGTCGGGGCCGGGTCGAAGGTGGTGATCCGGAAGTCGAAGGCGTCCGGCCCGTCGTGGTCGACCAGGCCGGCTGCGGTCAGTCAGCGCTGCTGCTCGGCCGCCCCGCCCGAGGCCAGCAGGAAGCGGTAGTGGGTGACCGGGTTGTGCACCGGCAGCCCGGCCTCCCACCACACGGTGTCGCCGTCGCGCTCGACGACCGCGCACGGGTGGAAGACGGGTTCGGCATCGTGGGTGGTGCGGACCCACATCGCGCTCACCGGGTCGCCGGACCAGGTCCGCACCCGCACGCTTACGACGCCGCCCAGGGCCGGCGTGTCGTCGTCGAGGTACAGGGGCGAGCCGTCGTGGTGCGGCTCGTACAGCAGGTGAGGGCTCATCGGGTGGTCATCGCGACGTAGTCCCGAGCAGGACCCCGCCGGCGGTGGTGGCCAGGCGTCCGGTGGTGAGCACGACACCAAGCCAAGCGTCCACCGCCGCAGACTTCAGGTCCGGGCCAGGTCCGCGCCAGGGCGCTCACCCGGCACTGCGGCCCGGGTGCCGGAGCAGGCGCGGGGTGACCGCCGCGGCTCCTCTAGGCTGGCCCGGCGCCGCTCACGAGCGGCGCACGCCGCGTTAGCTCAGTCGGTAGAGCATCGCTCTTGTAAAGCGAATGTCGTCGGTTCGATTCCGACACGCGGCTCGTCGTCGGCCAGGATCATCGGATGATCCTCCGGGTGGTGCGTCTCGTCGTGTCCTGCGTGGTCCTCGGGGTGGGGGTCGCGATGCTGCTGCTGGCCGCGCTCGGGTCGGACGGCTACTCCATCATGGTCAACGGGCTCTCGCTCGCGCTCGACCTCGACTTCTGGATCGTCAACCTCGCGATCGGTGCGGGCCTGGTGGCCCTGGCCTGGGCCCGCGGGCTCCGGGTGGCGCTGATGCTGAGTCGCTGCCCGGTCCTGGCCGCGGGTGTCGCGGGCTACCTCGCGGTCGACGCGGGGGCGGGACCGACCGAGGCCGCCGCACTCTCCTTCGACCCCCGGTGCCGTTGCGGTGCAGCTACAGCCTGGTCCAGGGTGGCGGCGCGCTGGTTTGGCTCTGCGGTGCGGCTGTCGGCCCGGGCACCGCGCTGGTCGTCGTGGGCCTGGGACCGCTGGTGGCCCTCCTCGCGTCCCGGTACGCCGTGCTGCGGGTGGGCGGGAGCGCCACGGCCGGGCTCAGCGGGCGAGCAGGTCCTGCATCTGCCTGATCTCCGCCGCCTGGGTGTCCTGGATCTCCCCGGCGAGGGCCACCGCCTCGGGGGACTTGCCGCCCGACACCTCGCCTCGGGCCATGCCCAGCGCACCCTGGTGGTGCTCGATCATGCTCTGTAGCCACAGCCGCCGGAACGAGCCGTCACGGGCGCCAGCCAGCTTGGTCAGCTGCTCCGACGACATCATCCCGTCCATGTCACCGCCCATGCTCATGCCGTCGGCGTCGGACTCCGCGTCGGCGCTGTCGTCCCCGGCGGCCGGGGCCGACCAGCGGTCGAGCCACCGCTGCATCTCGACGATCTCGGGCTCCTGCGCGTCCCGGATCTGCCGGGCCAGGGCGAGGAACTCGGGGTCCAGGTCACGGCCTTCGGTCAGGTCCACCATCTCGACGGCCTGCTGGTGGTGCGGGATCATCTCGCTGACGAAGCTCACGTCGGCGGCGTTGTGGTCCGTCGCCGCCTGGGCGCCGCCGTCACCGCACGCGGTGGCAGTGGCACCGATCAGCACCACCGTCAGCACCGCCACCAGGGTGGAGACGAGACGGGAGCGGTGCATACCCTCAGCGTAGGCGGCGAGCGGTGAACCGTGGTCGGGGATCGGCGATCTCACCCTGCGCGGCGACGAGCTGGATCTCGCGGGTGCCGGCGGCGATCGTGGCCTCGAGGACTGCGAACACCGACGACGTGGTACGGGCCAGTGCGGTCTCGGGGGAACCGGTCGTGGCCAGGTGGGCCAGGTAGAGCGCGGCGGTGAGGTCGCCACAGCCGTTGGGGCTGATCGGCAGCAGCGGGGTCGTCACCGCCCAGGCGCCGGCGTCGGAGACCGCGATCACGTCGAGGCAGTCGTCGGGCACGTCACCGTGCAGCACGCTGGTCACCAGCACGTCACGAGGCCCGCGGTCGCGCACGGCGTCGACGGCCGCCAGCACGTCGGCGACCGGAGCCTGGCCCGTGGCCGTCTGGGTGCCGGCCAGGAAGTCGAGCTCGAAGTGGTTGGGGGTAACGACGTCGGCCGCGGGCACGACCGTGTCGCGCATGAACTCCGGGATGCCGGGCCGCACGAACATGCCGCGGCCCACGTCGCCCATCACCGGGTCGCAGCAGTAGACGGCGCGGGGGTTGAGCTCCTTGACCCGGGCGACCGCGTCCAGGATCACCGCGCCGACGGCCGGGTCGCCCTGGTAGCCCGAGAGCACCGCGTCGACCTGGCCCAGCACCCCACGGTCACCGATGCCGGCGATCACGGCCGCCACGTCGGCGGCCGCGAGCAGCGGGCCGCGCCAGGCGCCGTACCCGGTGTGGTTGGAGAAGTGCACGGTGTTGACCGGCCAGACGTCGTGGCCCAGGCGCTGGAGCGGGAAGACGGCCGCCGAGTTGCCGACGTGTCCGTAGGCTACCGACGACTGCACGGAGAGGATCTGCACGACCCCATCATGGGCCCAGCACGGGTGTGCCGCGCCGGCACGGCGGACCAGTCGCCCCGGGGGTGCCGGGTGGCCCCTGGCGGCCGGGACCGACGGCCTCGACAACCGCGTCCGCTCGTGCCCAGGGTGGAGGCATGACGCTGCTGGAGCTACCCGCCCGCCACCTACCACGGGGAGGGCGGAGAGGTCAGTGTCTGGATCCGGGCCGGCGACGAGCCCGCCGACCTGGCCTACCGCAACGGAGGGTCGTGCGAGTACCTCGCCACCGGTGACCGCACGGCGGGCCGCTTCGGGCTGTACCGGTGGAGCTTCGGTGAGGAGGAGTCCGGCCCGGACCGCACTTCCACCGCACGATCTCCGAGCATTTCTACGTGCTGTCGGGCGAGGTCAGGATCTACGACGGCGACGCCTAGGTGACCGCCCGCTCGGGGGACTTGCTCTACGTGCCCGAGGGAGGTGTCCACGGCTTCCGGGGCGGTGACCGGGCCACGATGCTGCTGCTGTTCGCGCCGGGCGGTCCGCGCGAGGACTACGTCGAGACCCTCGCCCGGGGCGAGGAGATGACCCAGGAGCAGCGGACAGAGGTCATGGCCCGCCACGACGCCTACTGGGTCTGATCCGGTCCCGGCACCAGGAAGGCCGCCTGCACGGCGGCCAGGTCGTGCTCGCCGTGGCCGGCCGACGAGGCACGGTCGTAGACGCCCTTGACCGCACTGAGCAGATCCAGGGGGAAGCCGGTCTCCTGCGCGGCGCCGATCATCAGGTCGAGGTCCTTGCGCACGCCGTCGAGTGCGAAGGAGACCGGCCCGTCACCGGTCCCGCCCTTGATCTGCTCCAGCATCGCCGCGCCCTTCAGGTGCGCGTACGCCGAGTCCGCGGCGCCGCCAGCCAACGCGTCGAGCACGAGGGAGGGGTCGACCCCCAGCGCGGCGGCCAGCCCCAGCGACTGGGCGGTGCCGGCCGTGATCAGGCCGACCCAGGCATTGGTGGCCAGCTTCAGCGAGCTGCCACCGTCGGTGGCGTCGTTCACCACGAGGGTCCGGCTCCCGATGGCGTCCAGCGCGGGCCGGGCCCGCTCCACGAGGTCGGGTGGTCCGGAGGCGAGCACCACCAGGGTGCCGTCCTCGGCCGGCTTGCGGGTGCCGAGGACGGGGGCGTCGAGGACCCGGCCCGGGGCTCGGGAGGCGATCTGGCGGGCCGCAGCAGGCCCGACGGTGCTCGTCTGCACCCAGACCGCACCGTCGTCGAGGTGGGCGGCGATCTCGTCGGCGACGGCCAGCACGGCGTCGGCGTCGAACAGCGAGGTCAGCACCACGTCGGCCCCGGTGACGGCTTCGGCCAGCGACGCGACGGTCCGCACGCCGTGACCGACCACGGCCTCGGCCTTCTCGGGAGTGCGGTTCCAGACCACGACCTCGTGGCCGTCCCTGGCGAGCGAGCCCGCCATCGCGGCGCCCATGATCCCGGTCCCGACGACTGTTGCCTTCATGGTCCCAGCCTGTCAGGTCCCCGACCCTGACCGGCTGACCTCGCAGGGGGGAGCGGCCTCAGGCGACCTGCAGCGAGCGCTTCGAGAGCCCCATCCAGAAGCCGTCGATGACCTGGAGGCCGGGCTCGTCGGGCGTGGTGGCCGCACCTAGGGTCACGAAGAGCGGCGTGTAGTGCTCGACCGTCGGGTGGGCGTAGCGCATCCCCGGTGCGTGCTCGCGGTAGCTGGCCAGCTCGTCGACGTCGCCGCGGGCCAAGGCCTCGCCGGCCCAGGCGTCGAAGTCGGAGGACCAGCCGGGAGCGGCCGCGTCGATGCGGAACTCCTCGAGGAACCGCAGACCGTGGGTGAGGAACCCGGAGCCGATGATCAGCACGCCCTCGTCACGCAGGGGCCGCAGCCGGGCGCCGAGCGCCATCAGCTTCTGCGGGTCGTGGGTCGGCAGCGACATCTGCAGCACCGGGACGTCGGCGCCGGGGTACATGATCCGCAGCGGGACCCAGGCGCCGTGGTCGAGACCACGCGAGGTGTGCTGGTGCACGGGGTCGTGGCGCGGCATCATCGCGGCCACCCGCCGGGCGAGCGCGCTGGCGTCGGGCGTCTCGTAGGTCATCTGGGAGTACTTCGGGTCGAAGCCGCCGAAGTCGTAGACCAGGGGCACGCCGCTGGCGCTCAGCGAGACCGGTGCCGACTCCCAGTGCGCGCTGACGATCAGGACCGCCTTCGGGCGCGGCAGGTCCGCGGCCCAGGCGGCGAGCTGGCCCGACCACAGCGTGTCGTCGAGCAGGGGCGGGGCTCCGTGGCCCAGGTAGAGGGCCGGCATCCGATCGTTCATGATTCAACAGTACGTCGGACCGCGGGATCTGTCCCCCTGGGTGAACGGGTACCCGCTCGGTCCGGTGCTCAGCCGGGCAGGGCCCAGTCGACGGGATCGGCGCCCTGGTCGCCCAGGAGCGCGTTGACCCGGCTGAAGGGACGGGAGCCGAAGAAGCCGCGGTTGGCCGACAGTGGGGACGGGTGCACCGACTCGACCCAGGGCACGGACCCGAGCACCGGCTTGAGGGCCTGGGCGTCGCGGCCCCAGAGGATCGCGGCCAGCGGGCCGCCGCGGGCGACCAGGGCGCCGATGGCGCACTCGGTGACCTGCTCCCAGCCGTGGCGCCGGTGCGAGGCGGACTCGCCGGGCCGCACCGTCAGCACCCGGTTGAGCAGCATCACGCCCTGGTCGGACCACGCGGTCAGGTCGCCGTGCTCGGGTGGTTCCACCGCGACGTCGGTGCGCAGCTCGGCGTAGATGTTGGCCAGGCTGCGGGGCACCGGCCGCACGTCGGCCTCGACCGCGAAGCTCAGCCCGATCGGGTGCCCGGGAGTGGGGTAGGGGTCCTGTCCGACCACCAGGACCCGGACGTCCGCGAGCGGTCGCTCGAAAGCGCGGAAGACCCGGTCACCCGCCGGCAGGTAACCGCGTCCTGCGGCGACCTCCTCGCGCAGGAACGAGCCCAGCTGCGCGATCCGGTCGTCGACCGGCGCCAGCGCCTCGGCCCAGTCCGGGGCGAGGAGGCCCTTGTCCACCAGTCCCGCGAGCGCGCTCATGACCGCCGACGCTAGCCGAGCCGTGCCGGGGGCAAGGAACCGCGGCCCGAGCCCCCCGGAGGTCGGCGTCCGGGCCGCCGCTCAGCGGGCCAGGCCGCGGGAGTCCCCTGATGTGTGACGACGCTGCGGGTTGACGCCGAGGGCGTCGGGCCGGGCGGTGGCGGCGCCCGACGCCGGCTTCCTGGCGCTCGCCCGCTTCTTCGCGGGCGCCTTCGCGGTGGTCGCCTTCTTCGCGGGCGACTTCGCGGTAGCGGGCGCCTTCTTTGCAGGCGCCTTGCTGGGGGGCGCCTTCTTCGTGGTGGTCGCCTTCGTGGTGGTCGCCTTCCTGGCCGGCGTCCGCTTCGCGGGCGAGGCCGTCGCGGGCCCCGACCACTGCGAGATCCACTCGTCCAGCACCACCCAGGTGGACTCGCGGGCGGCGCGACCCGTCAGCATCCCGAGGTGCCCTCCGGGAACGATCTCGAGCTGGACCTCCTGGGCCCCGGTCAGCAGCGGCACCACCGCCTTGACCGCGGACACCGGCGCGATCCCGTCGGTCGCGCCCGCGAAGACCAGGACAGGAGCGGCGACGTCAGCCAGCGAGATGGTGCGCCCGCCGAGCTCCAGCTCGCCGGTGACGAGCGCGTTGCCCGTCACGAACCGGTGGTAGAGCTGGCCGAAGGCCCGCCCCGGGTAGGCGGTGACCCGGTCGGTGAACCGGTCCACGGCCTCGATCTGGGCCAGGAACTCGGTGTCGTCAAACTGCGTGGCCAGGGCCAGCGGCTTGGCGATCAGCGCCTGGACCGACGCCAGCTGCCAGGCCCACGTCACCAGCGGCAGGGGGGACCCACCGATCGCCTGGAAGGCCCGGGTGACCAGACCGTCGCCCAGGTCGAGCAGGGAGCGCAGCGGCGCCACCATCGGCACCTCGCTGACGTCGACCGGGGCCGCGAGGACGCTCACCGACCCGATCGGGAGGTCCGGCTGGGCGGCCGCGGCGAGCAGGGAGAACAAGCCACCCAGGCTCCAGCCGACCAGGTGCACCGGCCGGCCCCCGGCGTGCGCCGAGGTCTCCCGGATCGCGGCCGGCACCACCTCGTCGACCCAGTGCTGCATGGAGAGCTCGCGGTCGGTGAACGAGACCTCGCCGTACTCCACCAGGTAGGTCGGTCGCCCGTGTCCCACGAGGTGCTGCACCACCGAGCAGCCTCGGCGCAGGTCGTAGCAGGTCGACGGTGCCGCCAACGGCGTCACCAGCAGCACCGGCTCGCCCTGCTCGAGCGTCGTGGTCGGCCGGTAGTGGTAGAGCTGGCGCCGCTCGCCGTCGTCGATCAGGGTGCGCGGCATCGGCCGCAGGTCGGCCAGCCCGCCATACAGCAGAGAGTGCACGACGTTGCCGGCCGCGGCCGCGATCTGGTCGGGCTTCGGGATCACGTCCATACCGAGAAGTTACCGCGGGCTCCGAGCTGCGCGCCCCGACCGGGTCCCTCGCACCGGTCGCGGACTCCGTAGTGTTCCGGGTCATGGACCCTGATCAGTCTCACCAGTCCCAGCAGCTCGCCGGTCGCACCGCGCTCGTGACCGGGGGCGGTAGCGGGATCGGGCGAGCGGTCGCGGGTCGGCTGGCCGCCGACGGCGCCCACGTGATCGTCCTGGACCGCAACGAGGCCTCGGCCCGGCAGGTGGCCTCGGAGATCGGGGGCGAGCATCTCGTCGCCGACCTCGGCGACCGGGACGCCATCGACGCGCTGGGTCTCGGCACCGAAGTGCGTGCCGACATCCTGGTCAACAACGCTGGGCTGCAGCACGTGGCCCCGATCGAGGACTTCGACCCCGACACCTTCGCCCTCATCCACCGGGTCATGCTGCAGGCGCCGTTCCTGCTCGCTCGGGGCCTGCTGCCCGGGATGTACGCCGGCGGCTGGGGTCGGATCGTGAACATCAGCTCGGCCCACGGCCACCGCGCCTCGGCGTACAAGGTGGCCTACGTCAGTGCCAAGCACGGCCTCGAGGGCCTGTCGAAGGTGATCGCGCTGGAGGGTGCAGTCCGAGGGGTGACCAGCAACACCGTGTGTCCTGGCTACGTCCGCACGCCCCTGGTCGAGGCGCAGATCGCGGACCAGGCGACCACGCACGGCATCGCCGAGGAGGACGTCCTGCGCGACGTGATGCTCGCCCGCGCCGCCGTCAAGCGGCTCATCGAGCCCGACGAGGTGGCCGGGCTGGTGGCCTTCCTGTGTGGACCCGGCACCGGCTCCATCACCGGCACCTCGCACCTGATGGACGGCGGTTGGACCGCATCCTGAGGGCACCGGCCGCGCCCGCGTCGAGCAGTCGCCTCACGACCGCCGGGCGGGCCGGACCGGCTTGCCGTGCGAGGAGCGGATGTCGCCGAGGTCGGTCATGAAGCTGTCGGCCCAGGCGGCGACGTCGTGCTGGCGGATGGTCTTGCGCATCGCCTTCATCCGCTTGGTCAGGTCACGGTCCTCGGCCCGGAAGGCCTCCAGGAGCGCGGCCTTCATGCCGTTGATGTCGTAGGGGTTGACCAACCAGGCCTGGCGCAGCTCCTCGGCGGCGCCGGCGAACTCCGAGAGCACGAGGGCGCCGTCGTCCTCGAAGCGGCAGGCGACGTACTCCTTGGCGACGAGGTTCATGCCGTCCCGGTACGGCGTGACGACCATGATGTCGGCCATCCGGTAGAGCGCCGCCATCTCCTCGCGCGGGTAGGAGGAGTGCAGGTAGCTGATCGCGGGGCGACCGATCCGGCCGAGGTCGCCGTTGATCCGGCCGACCAGCCGGTCGATGTCGTCGCGCAGGATGCGGTACTGCTCCACCTGCTCCCGCGACGGCACGGCGACCTGCACGAAGACGGCGTCCTCGACGTCGAGGTGGCCGTCACGGATCAGCTCGCTGAAGGCGCGCAGCCGGGCGACGATGCCTTTGGTGTAGTCGAGCCGGTCGATGCCCAGGAACACCTTGCGCGGGCTGCCCAGGGCGGCGCGGATCTCGGCGGCCCGGTCGGCCACCTCAGGAGTCTGGGCGAGGGCCTCGAAGCCGGCGGCGTCGATCGAGATCGGGAACGCCTTGGCCCGCACCGTGCGGCCGTCGGGCAGGTAGACCAGGTCGCGGTGCGTCTTGTGGCCCACCCGCTGGCGCACCAGGCGGACGAAATTCTGGGCGGCGCCGGGCAGCTGGAAGCCGACCAGGTCGGCTCCGAGCAGGCCCTCCAGGATCTGGCGGCGCCACGGCAGCTGCTGGAACAGCTCGGCGGGCGGGAACGGGATGTGCAGGTAGAAGCCGACGCGCAGGTCGGGCCGGAGCTCGCGCAGCATCTGGGGCACCAGCTGCATCTGGTAGTCGTGCACCCACACCGTCGCGCCCTCGCTGGCGAGCTCCGCGGCCCGTTCGGCGAACCGCTTGTTGACCCCGACGTAGGCGTCCCACCACTCCCGGTGGAACTCCGGCTTGGCGACCAGGTCGTGGTAGAGCGGCCACAGGGTGCCGTTGGAGAAGCCTTCGTAGTGCCCGGAGATCTCCTCGTCGCTCATCGACATCGGTACCAGCGACATGCCGTCGTCCTCGAAGGGCTCCAGGCCCTTCTCGGTGCCGCCGGGCCAGCCGATCCAGACGCCCTGGTTGGCCCTCATCACCGGCTCGATCGCGGTGACCAGACCGCCGGGGGAGCGGCGCCACCCGGGCTCGCCGTCGTCGAGCTCCACGCGGTCGACCGGCAGTCGGTTGGCGACGATCACGAGGTCGTTGGGCACGCCCTCACCATAGAGGCCCCGCGGCTGAGCCCGAGCCCGCATATCGGGCTTGCCCCACCCCAGGTCTCCGGCTGGCAGGATCGTGCGGACCCCCGGAGCTCGCCCGAGCATGGAGACGTGACCGAGCCCCTGACGCTCCCGATGACCTCAGACCAGCCCGCACCTGCGCCGGTGCCGCCCGTACCGCCCAGCCTGGGCCGTCGGGTGCTGCTCGACAGCGGCTACAACCTGGCCGCGTTCGTGATCGCGCTGCCGGCGTTCGTGGTCACCGTCATGGGTATCGCCCGGGGTGTCGCCCACGTCGAGCGGCTGCGGATGCGCTCACTGCTCGGTCGTCCCGCGCCGTCGCCGGCGTACGCCGTGGCTCAGGGCGGATCGGGCGGGTGGCGACGGGTCCTCACCCCGCTGCGGGACCCGCAGTCGTGGCTCGACCTGTCGTGGGGGATCGCCGGGTTCATCACCGGGACGATCGCCTTCGTGGTCACCCTCACCTGGTGGTCCACCGCCGTGGGCGGGCTGTCCTACTGGTTCTGGCAGCAGTGGATCGCCTTCGACGAGGAGAACGTGACGCTGGCGGGCCTGATCGGCTTCGGCGACGGCGGTCCTGGAGCGGAGAGCCTGCTCTACGGGTTGGTCGGTCTCGTGGCGCTCGTGACGGGGCCCCTCGTCCTGCGCTTGGCGGCGACCGTGCACGCCGGGACCGCGTCGGTCCTGCTGTGTAGCCGCGCCGAGCTGCAGGGTGAGGTACGCCGGATCGCCGGCGGCCGGGACGCCGCCCGGGTGGCCGAGGCCGCGCACCTCAACCAGCGCACGCTGGTCGAGGTGTGAGGAGCGCACGTGACGAGCCTCGAGACCGGGGATTGCCTGCGGGGTTTCGAGGCTCGCTGCGCTCGCACCTCAACCAGCGGCGGTGGGCCCACGCTGCTCGAGGTGTGAGGAGCGCACGTGACGAGCCTCGAGACCGGGGATTGCCTGCGGGGTTTCGCTGCGCTCGCACCTCAACCACCGAGGGTCCCCGCTAGAAGACGACGCCGACCTGGGCCCGCACCGTGTCGAGCTGGCGCATCAGGGTCAGGGTCTGGGCGTGCGGCACCAGCGGGCTCTCACGCAGCCCGGCCCGCAGGCAGCTCCCGACCTCGACGATCTCGTTGCCGTAGCCCCGTCCGATCACCGGCTCGGCACCCTCGATGGCCACCACCGACTCCAGGGCGCTGTCGTCGTTGGTGCTCGCACCGCCGTACGGGGTGAAGGTCGCCGAGGTCGGGTGGTGGAAGTCGCTCAGCTCGATGCGCCCGGTGTCGGTGGCGATGCTGGCGGTCCGGCTCGACCACGAGGTGATCGAGGCGGTCATCGTGGCCAGGGCGCCCCCGGGGTATCGGCCCGCGATGGCCACGTCGCGGTCGATGCTGCGTTCGGAGAGGTCGGCGGTGGCCTGCAGCGAGGTGGCCTCGCCGAGCACCAGGTGCGCGAAGGTCAGCGGGTAGATGCCCATGTCGAGCAGGGCGCTCGCGCCTAGCGCCGGGTCCAGCATCCGGTCGTCGGGGTCGCGCTCGACGACGAAGCCCAGCTCGGCGTGCAGGTGTCGAGGTGTGCCGAAGCGGCCCTCGCGCAGCCCCGTCACCAGGGCGCGGATGACCGGGTGGCACGCGGTCCACATCGCCTCCATCAGGAACCGGTCGTGCTCGCGGGCCAGCGCGACCATCTCCTCGGCGTCGGCCGCGGTGAGCGTGACCGGCTTCTCGCACAGCACGTGCTTGCCGGCCTCGAGGGCCAGCCGGGTGTGCTCGAGGTGCAGGGAGTGCGGGGAGGCGACGTAGACGACGTCGACTGTCGGGTCGGCGACCAGCTCGGCGTACGAGCCGTAGACCGCGGCGCCGGGGTGCTCGGCGCGGTGCGCCTCGACGAACCGCTGCGCCGAGGTGATCGAGCGGGAGCCGACAGCGACCAGCTCGGCGTCGGGCACCAGGGCGAGGTCCGTGGCGAAGGCGTGCGCGATCCTGCCGGTGGCCAGGATGCCCCAGCGGATCGGCGGGGGCACGGCGGAGCTGCTGGGCGTGGTCATGGTGCCGACTATGGCAGCGGCGTCGCCATCACGCGGACCGGGACCGGCGGCCAGAGCGGGTGCGCGGATCGAGAGCGCCGACGCCACGCCCGCGCTGAGGAATGACATCGATGTCATTCCTGCCTATGGTGGGCCCCGGACACCTGTGACGACCCACCCGTCAGACCCTGGAGACACCGCATGGACGCCGCGAACGCCTTCCCCGGCGACGCCGAGGGCACCCCGAGCCTCAGTGACCGCGACCGCGACATCCTGGAGTTCGAGCGGCACTGGTGGAAGTACGCGGGTGCCAAGGAGACCGCGGTCCGAGAGCGCTTCGACATGTCCTCGACCCGCTACTACCAGGTCCTCAACGCCCTGATCGACCGGCCTGAGGCGCTGGTGGCCGACCCGCTGCTCGTGCGTCGGCTGCGTCGTCTCCGGGCCGCCCGGCAGCGACAGCGTTCGGCCCGCCGACTCGGGTTCGAGGTCTGAGATGGCCGTGCGCAACGACCGCGGACTGGTCCTCCCCTCACCGGTGGTGCTGCTGAGCATCATCGCCGTGGCGATGGCGGCGATCGCGTTCTTCGCCACCCGGGGCGGCGAGCCCGTCGAGCGGCAGGTCGCCATCACCGCCCGGGAGACCCCGGCCTCGACCCCGGCGGTGCCGGCCCCGGCGGCGGTGGTCCCGACCCCGACCAAGAAGGCCAAGCCCGTCGTGCAGCGGGCGAAGGTCTACGTCGAGGTGTACAACAACTCCAGCGTCAAGGGTCTGGCCGGCACCGTGGCGGCCCGGGTCGGTGACGCCGGCTGGCAGGTCGTCGGGGCCGACAACTGGTACGGCACCATCTCGGCCACCACCGTCTACTTCCCGCAGCGGCTCGAGCCGGAGGCCAAGCGTCTGGCCCTCGACCTGGGGATCAAGCGGACCGCGCCCTCGGTCGACCCGATGCGCCAGGACCGCCTGACGGTGATCCTCACCGGCCCTCTCGGCTGACACCGACCGTCCGTGGTTGGGTGGTGACATGGAGTTCTCCTCCGACCAGGGCCAGGAGCGGTACGACGCCCTCGTGAGGCTCGCCCCCCGCGTCGTGGTCGGTCTCGACTTCGACGGCGTGCTCTCTCCGATCGTGGAGGACCCGGCCCAGGCGCACATCCACCCCGACGCCGCCGGGGTGCTCGGCGAGCTGGCCTGTGAGGTGGCCGCGATCGCGGTGATCACCGGCCGGCCCGCCCGCCAGGCCCTGGTCCTGGGCGGCCTGGAGGAGCTCGGGGTCCAGATCGCGTCCCACGACTCCGAGCTGTTCCTCTACGGCCAGTACGGCAACGAGCGGTGGACCTCCACGCACCGCCGGATCGTGTCCCCCCGCCCCCCGCAGGGGTTCGCGACGTTCCAACGGGGCCAGCCGCGGGGCCTGGGGCCGGGGCGCGCCCCCCCCCCCCCCCGGGTGGTGTAGGGGCTAGCCGGGGCCGGGCCACAC
>JAJAYJ010000103.1 GCA_026786275.1 Nocardioides sp.
AGGCCCATCGTCAGCATGCCCAGGGCCTGCAGCGGCTTGTTGCACGAACGCGGCAGCACCGGCCCCACCGCGTCACCCACGGACCACGCCGGCTCGCCGTCCCGGTCGAGCGAGACCACGGACCCGTGGTGGTGGCCCTCCACGAACCCCGAACGGACGATCTCGGCCACGACCACGGGAGACGGCATCGCGCCAGCCTAGGGGTCTCCCCGGTGGTCGGTCGCTGCCATCATGTCCGGGTGTCCACGCCGCCGGTACCCCAGCACTGCCCGACACCCCGCGAGCTCGACGACCTCGAGCTCCTGCTCTCGGGTGCGCTGACCCCGTGGCGCGGCTTCAACCAGCCGGGCAGCCCGGTCACCCTGACGCTGCCTGCGGACCTGGTCGCACGGGCCGAGTCCGCCGGGGTCGTCGAGCTGGTCGATCCCGAGGGTCTGCCGCTGGCCTCGATGACCTGGCCCGCCGGCGAGCTGACCGGTCTCGGCGCGGCGGAGCACGGCCCGTTCCGGCGGCTGCAGCTCACGCCCGCGCAGGCCCGGGCCCGCCACGCGGGTCGGACCTGGGTGCCGGTGACCGACGCCCTGAGCGAGGACCAGCTGGCCGCGCTCACCGGGGTCGGTCCGCTGGTGCTGCTGGCCCTGACCGGGACCGGCACACCCGACCTCTCCCCCGTCGCCCTGGTCCGCGCCAGCCTGGCCGCCGCCGCACTGCTGCCCGACGCCGAGGTGGTGGCGGTGCCGCTGGCCGGGCACGGCGACCCGGAGGCCGACCACGCGCTCGGGCTGCAGGTGGTCTCGACGTACGCCGCCGGCGACCCCGTGCACGCCCTGGTCGACGACGACGGCCCGTGGCCCGCCGACGTGGCCGACATCGTCGCGGCCGACCGGCCCTGCCCCGAGCGGCGGGGCCTGGTGCTCTTCTTCACCGGCCTGTCCGGCAGCGGCAAGTCCACCCTGGCCCGAGCCCTGACGGACCGGTTGCTGGAGGCGGGCACCCGCACCGTCACGTCGCTGGACGGCGACGTCGTACGCCGCAACCTCTCGGCCGGCCTGACCTTCTCGAAGGCCGACCGGGAGACCAACATCCGCCGGATCGGCTGGGTCGCCGCCGAGATCTCCCGGCACGGTGGCGTGGCCGTGGTCAGCCCGATCGCGCCCTTCGACGAGACCCGGCAGCAGGTCCGGGCGATGGTCGAGGACGCCGGTGGGGCGTTCTTCCTGGTGCACGTGGCCACACCGCTCGAGGAGTGCGAGCGGCGCGACCGCAAGGGCCTCTACGCGAAGGCCCGGGCGGGCGAGATCGTGGAGTTCACCGGCATCTCCTCGCCGTACGACGAGCCGGCCGACGCCGACGTCCGCGTCGACACCACCGGGCGCAGCATCGACGACGCCCTGGCCGACGTGCTGCTCGAGCTCCGCGACCAGGGCTACCTGGACCTGGTCGACTCGCGGGCGTCCTCCGGGGTCCCGCTTCCCGCCGCCGACCGCGACGGAGCGCCGCTGCGCATCCTCTTCGTCTGCACCGCCAACATCTGCCGCTCGCCGACCATGGAGCTGCTCGCCCGTGCCCTGGCACCCGAGCTCGAGGTCGCCAGTGCCGGCACGCACGGCTTCGTCGACCACCCGATCGACGACGTGGTGGCCGGCGCCCTGCCGAGCGGGACCCGCCACGAGGGCTTCCGCAGCCGCAGGCTGAGCCCGGAGCTGCTGCAGTGGGCCGACCTGGTGCTGACCGCCGAGGTCTCCCACCGCACCTTCGTCCTCGACCAGGACCCGGGCCTGTTCCGCACGACGTTCTCACTGGGCCAGTTCGCGAGCGCCGTCGCCGAGGCGCCGCTTGGGTTGTCGGCGCTGGAGCTGCTCACGCACGTCGGCACCCAGCGGGGTCGCGCGGAGAACGACCTGGACGTCGAGGATCCCTACCGCCGAGGACCCGGTGCGGCGCGGGCCGCCGTAGACCAGATTGACGATCTCCTGCGCGCCGTGCTCCCGCGGTTGGTTCGGTCGGGGACGATCACGCGATGAGCGACGTCCTGACCATCACGTTCCTGTCGATCCTGGCGGCGGGGTTCGTCGTCGGCATCGTGGTCGGCCTGACCGGCATGGGCGGTGGCGCCCTGATGACCCCGGCCCTGATCTTCCTGGGCGTCGGCGACGCCGCCACCGTGGTGACCGCCGACCTGACCGCGGCCGCGATCTACAAGACCGGCGGCGCCATCGTGCACTCCCGGGAGGGCTCGCCCAACTTCGCGCTGGCCAAGTGGCTGATCCTCGGCTCCGTGCCGATGGCCCTGCTCGGCCCCTACCTGGTGGCCGGCCTGACCAGCGATCCCGACGAGCTCGACTACGTGCTCAAGATGTCGATCGGGTTCGCGCTGCTGGTCGCGGCCGCGACTTACGCGCTGCGGCTCTACCTCAACCTGCGTCGGATCCTCGCCGGGGGCGACGGCGGCGACGCCAGACCCGCCGTACGCCCCTTGCCCACCCTGTTGGTCGGTGCGCTCGGCGGCCTGCTGGTCGGCGTGACCAGCGTCGGGTCGGGCTCGGTCATCATGATCGCGCTGCTGATGCTCTACCCCGGCCTGTCGGCCGTGAAGCTGGTCGGCACCGACCTGGTACAGGCCGTGCCGCTGGTGCTGGCCGCCGCCATCTCCAACATCGCGCTCAACGGCCTGGACTGGTCCCTGACCATCCCGCTGGTCCTGGGCTCGGTGCCCGGCACCCTGATCGGCAGCGCCATCGCGCCCCGGGTCCGGCAGTCGGTGATTCGCCGCGGCATCGTCGTGGTGCTGACCATGTCGGGCGTCGCGCTGCTCGACAAGGCCGGTTGGGCCCCGCTGGGCCGGGAGGAGACGCACCCGATCCTAGTCGCCGGCGTCGGCCTCGCGATGCTGGTCCTGGTGCCGCTCGTGTGGGGCCTGTTGCGCCGCGAGCAGGGCTTGGCGATGTTCGGCGGGGCCCCGACCGTCGCCGAGCTGGACCGACACGACTACGAAGGACGGCCGGAGCCCACCCGCGACGACACCATCCCGAGCTGACCCCGGCGGGCATGACGGCCGGTCACTCGGTCGGTCGGCGCCACAGGGCTCCGGCAGCAACCATCCCGACCCCCCAGAGACCGAGCACGGGGATGTCGGAGAGGTGCAGCCCGTGGGTACCGCCGACGTTGAAGAGCACCCGACCGTAGGCGAACCGGGTCGCCACCACGAGGTAGGCCGACAGCACGCTCATCACCGTCATCACCACGAGCACCAGCGTCCGTTGCCACCTCACGACGCGAGCGTAGTGGCGCAGGGTCAGGGTCGACCCAGCGCACGGTAGGTCCACCCCGCCGCCCGCCACGCCCGGGGATCCAGGCAGTTGCGACCGTCGATGATCCGCGGCACCGCGACCGCCTGCTTCACGACGGTGGGGTCGAGCGCGACATACTCGGGCCACTCGGTCAGCAGCAGCACGGCCTCGGCCTCGGCGACCGCGGCGAGCACCTCGGTCTCGTAGGCCAGCTCCGGCCACTTCTTGCGGGCGTTGTCGAGGGCTTGGGGGTCGGTCACCGTGACGTGCGCGCCCTGCAGCTGCATCTGCGCGGCGACGCTGAGGGCCGGAGGGTCCCGGATGTCGTCGCTGTCGGGCTTGAACGCCGCCCCCAGTACCGCGACCCGGCGTCCCACGATCGAGCCGCCGCAGACCTCGCGGGCCAGGTCGACCATCCGCACCCGGCGCCGCATGTTGATCGAGTCCACCTCCCGCAGGAAGCTCAGAGCCTGGTCCACGCCGAGCTCGCCGGCACGGGCCATGAACGCCCGGATGTCCTTGGGCAGGCAGCCGCCGCCGAAGCCCACGCCCGCGTTGAGGAACGTGCGTCCGATCCGGGCGTCGTGCCCGATCGCGTCGGCCAACATCGTGACGTCGGCGCCGGTGGCCTCGCACAGCTCGGCCATGGCGTTGATGAACGAGATCTTGGTGGCCAGGAACGAGTTGGCGGCCACCTTGACCAGCTGCGCGGTCGCCAGGTCGCACTCGATCTTCGGCGTGCCGTCGGCA
This sequence comes from Nocardioides sp., assembly GCA_026786275.1. Lineage (GTDB taxonomy): Bacteria > Actinomycetota > Actinomycetes > Propionibacteriales > Nocardioidaceae > Nocardioides. Next base: position 4,041 of record JAJAYJ010000103.1, read on the forward strand.
AGCGCCGCGGCGTACACCTCGTCGAGCACACCCGCAGCGCGGCGCCCCGCACCGGTGTCGGACACGCCGTAGACGAACCGGTCGGGGTGCAGGGTGTCCTGCACCGCGAACCCCTCCCGCAGAAACTCCGGGTTCCAGATCAGCTCGGCGTCGGGCTGCACCTCGACGATCCGCTCCCGGAGGTCCTCGCCTGTGCCGACCGGCACCGTGGACTTCCCGACCACGACGTCGCCGGCGCGCAGCATCGGGAGCAGCGTGGTGAGCGCCGTGCGGACGTAGGTCAGGTCTGCGGCGTTCTCGCCCCGCTTCTGCGGTGTGCCCACACACACGAAGTGCACGTCACAACCGGCCGCCCGGCTGGCGTCGGTGGTGAACTCCAGCCGCCCGGTGGCCAGCGCCTCCTGGAGCATCTCGGGCAGTCCCGGCTCGAAGAAGGGCGCCTGGCCACGACCGAGCAGCGCGACGTGGTCCTCGATCACGTCCACCCCGACCACGTCGTGGCCCAGAGAGGCCATGCACGCGGCATGGACAGCACCGAGGTAGCCGCATCCGAACACAGAGATCCGCATGTGACCAACGCTAGGGTCCCCAGGTGGCGCAGGCCTGAACAGCAGGGATCGGACGCACGTCGTCGTCCCGGTCACCCACGATCGACGTGCCCCGCAATGGCCTCGCGCCGCCAGCAAGTGAACTGAAATACTCGCTTTTCGGTATTTGCTGCGCCGTCCTGCATCGCCGCTACGCTGTGGGCTGCTCTTCCGACGAGAGGTCCCCGTTGCACCATGTCTGATACCCACGCCGACTACCGGCTGAGCCAGCTCGACCAGCTGGAGGCGGAGTCGATCCACATCTTCCGCGAGGTCGCAGCCGAGTTCGAGAAGCCCGTCCTGATGTTCTCGGGCGGCAAGGACTCCATCGTCATGATGCGGCTGGCCGAGAAGGCCTTCTACCCCGCGAAGATGCCGTTCCCCGTCCTGCAGGTCGACACCGGGCTGGACTTCCCCGAGGTGCTCAGCTGCCGTGACTCCTGGGTCGACCGGCTCGGCGTACGCCTGATCGTGGCCTCCGTGGAGGACGCCATCGCCCGCGGCATCGTCAGCGACGCCGGCGGGATCAGCCGCAACCGGCTGCAGACCGGCACCCTGCTGCACGCCCTCGAGGAGGGTGCGTTCACCGCTGCCTTCGGTGGCGGTCGGCGCGACGAGGAGAAGGCCCGCGCCAAGGAGCGCGTCTACTCCCACCGCGACGAGTTCGGCCAGTGGGACCCCAAGATGCAGCGCCCCGAGCTGTGGAGCCTCTACAACGGGCGCATCCACGCGGGCGAGCACATGCGGATCTTCCCGATCTCCAACTGGACCGAGCTCGACATCTGGGACTACATCGGCCGCGAGGGCATCGAGATCCCCGACATCTACTTCTCCCACCAGCGCCGGGTCTTCGAGCGCGACGGCATGCTGCTCTCCGAGAACCCGCTGAACCCGCTGCGCGCCGGCGAGAGCGTCACCGAGCGCACGGTCCGCTTCCGCACCGTGGGCGACCTCAGCCAGACCGGGTGTGTGGAGTCGGACGCCGACACCATCGAGAAGGTCATCGCCGAGGTCGCCGTGGCCCGGGTGACCGAGCGTGGCGCCACCCGGGGCGACGACCGGTTCTCCGAGGCCGCGATGGAAGACCGCAAGAAGGAGGGCTACTTCTGATGGCCGCCATCAAGAACGACAGCCCCACCACGACCGGCATGGACCTGCTGCGCTTCGCGACGGCCGGGTCGGTGGACGACGGCAAGTCCACGCTCATCGGCCGACTGCTGCTGGACTCCAAGTCGATCTTCGAGGACCAGCTGGAGGCCGTCGAGGCCACCAGCGTCGCGAAGGGCCACAGCTACACCGACCTGTCACTGCTGACCGACGGGCTGCGCTCCGAGCGCGAGCAGGGCATCACCATCGACGTGGCCTACCGCTACTTCGCGACGCCGAACCGCAAGTTCATCATCGCCGACACCCCGGGCCACGTGCAGTACACCCGCAACATGGTGACCGGCGCCTCCACCGCCGACCTCGGCCTGGTGCTGGTCGACGCCCGCAACGGCCTGACCGAGCAGTCCCGCCGCCACGCGGTCATCCTGTCCCTGCTGCGGGTGCCCCACCTGGTGCTGTGCGTGAACAAGATGGATCTCGTCGACTACTCCCAAGAGGTCTACGAGAAGATCCACGCCGAGTTCACGACCTTCGCGACCAAGCTCAACATCCCCGACCTCGGCGTCATCCCGATCTCGGCGCTGGCCGGCGACAACGTGGTCAACCGGTCCGAGAACATGCCGTGGTACCAGGGCCCGTCCCTGATGCACCACCTCGAGCACGTGCATGTCGCCTCGGACCGTGACCTGGTCGACGTCCGGTTCCCCGTGCAGTACGTCGTCCGCCCGCACAACGACGAGCACCACGACTACCGCGGCTACGGCGGCATGGTCGCCGGTGGCGTGCTCAAGCCCGGTGACGAGGTCGTGGTGCTGCCCAGTGGCATGACGTCCAGGATCAAGGGCATCGACCTCTTCGACCAGGAGGTGCCCGAGGCCTTCCCGCCGATGTCGGTCACGATCCGGCTCGAGGACGACGTCGACGTGTCGCGCGGCGACATGATCGCCCGGGTCAAGAACGCACCACAGCCCAGCCAGGACATCGACGCGATGGTCTGCTGGATGACCAACGCGCCGCTGAGGCCACGTCAGAAGCTCGCGATCAAGCACACGACACGCACGGCGCGGGCCTTGGTCAAGGACATCCAGTACCGCCTAGACGTCAACACGCTGCACCGCGACCAGGAGACCAAGGAGCTCGGGCTGAACGAAATCGGGCGTGTGCAGCTGCGCACGACCGTGCCGCTGCTGTGCGACCCCTACTCGCAGAACCGGACCACCGGGTCCTTCATCCTGATCGACGAGGCCACCGGGGTGACCGTCGGCGCCGGCATGATCAACAGCGGTTCGTGAGGCACCGCGCAGCCCGGTGAGAGCGGTGGTGCAGCGGGTCGCGTCCGCCTCGGTCTCCGTCGCCGGCGAGGTCGTCGGCGTGCTGTCCGAGCCAGGGCTGCTGGTCTACCTCGGGGTCACGCACAGCGACGGTGAGGCCGAGACCGCCTGGATGGCCCGCAAGCTGTGGGACACGCGGTTGCTGCGTAGGGAGCAGTCGGCGGCCGACCTCGACGCCCCGCTGCTCGTGGTCAGCCAGGTCACCCTGTACGGCGACGCCCGCAAGGGCCGGCGCCCGACCTGGCAGGCCGCCGCCCCCGGAGCCATCAGCGAACCGGTCTACGACGCCGTCTGCGAGCGGCTGGTGCAGCTCGGCGCCCGGGTCGAGCGGGGCGTCTTCGGGGCCGACATGCAGGTCGTGTCGGTCAACGACGGGCCCGTCACGCTGATCCTCGAGTCGCCCTGAGGCCACCGCGAGTGCGAGGGCGGGTGCGGGCACGGGCCATCGAGGCGGCCGGGCCGGCTGATGCAGATGCTGGCCACCTGGGATGACGCGCACGCACGGGGTCTCGCGGCCACCGGCCTGCCGCCCCGGGGGGCAGCGGACCGGTTCGCGGGTTTCGAGGGTCCCTTCGCTCGCACCTCAACCAGCGTCGGGCGGCGGTAGGTGGTCAGAGGACGCACGCACCTCAAACCAGCGTCGGGCGGTGCGTGGTCAGAGGACGACGGCGATTTCGGCGACGGAGCCGATGGTGCCGACGACCTGCTTGTCCACCGGCTCGGCGCCGGGGGCAAGGGTCCGCAGCGTCCACGCGCCCTCACCGGCGAAGAATCGGAAGTGTCCGGTGGCCGAGGTCGGGACCTCCGCGGTGAACTCACCCGTGCGGTCCAGCAACCGCACGTAGGCCTTGCCAACGGGCTCACCGCCCCTCAGGACCTGGCCCTGGATGATGGCCTCCTTGGTCACGTTGACACCATCGAGCGAGAGTCCGCCCTCGGTCGCACCACACATGATCGGTTCCTCTGCTCGTTGTTCCGGTTGGTCCTGCTCGGTTGGTCGTGCTCGGGGGGTTCCGAGGCTCGGGTCAGGCGGCGCCGGGCTCGTCGCCGAGCGCGACGGGCACGCCGACCAGCGAGCCGTACTCGGTCCAGGAGCCGTCGTAGTTCTTGACGTTGTCGTGACCCAGCAGCTCCTTGAGCACGAACCAGGTCAGCGAGGAGCGCTCCCCGATGCGGCACAGGGCGATGGTGTCCTTGGCGTCGTCGATGCCGACCTCGGCGTACAACGCCTTGAGGTCCTCGTCGGACTTGAAGGTGCCGTCGTCGTTGGCGTTCTTGCTCCACGGCACATTGAGCGAGGTCGGCACGTGGCCGGCGCGCTGAGCCTGCTCCTGCGGCAGGTGGGCGGGCGCCATCAGGCGGCCGGCGTACTCGTCGGGGCTGCGCACGTCGATCAGGTTCTGCACGCCGATCGCCGCGATGGCGTCGTCGCGGAAGGCCCGGATCGAGTGGTCCTGCTCGGTCGCGGTGTACGACGTCTTCTCGCGCGTCGGCACCCCGGCCACCAGCTCGCGGGAGTCCAGCTCCCACTTCTTACGGCCGCCGTCCATCAGCTTGACGTCACCGTGGCCGTAGAGCGTGAAGTACCAGTAGGCGTAGGCCGCGAACCAGTTGTTGTTGCCGCCGTAGAGCACCACGGTGTCGTCGTTGGCGATGCCCTTCTCGGAGAGCAGCTTCTCGAACTGGGTCCGGTCGAGGAAGTCGCGGCGGACCGGGTCCTGCAGGTCCGTGGTCCAGTCGAGCTTGATCGCGCCCTTGAGGTGGCCGGCGTCGTAGGACGTGGTGTCCTCGTCGACCTCGACGAGCACGAAGGCACTGGTGTCGAGGTTGTCCTCGACCCACTGGGCGGAGACGAGGGAGTTCTCGCGGCTCATGGGTGTCTGCCTTTCTGTGGCACCGACGTCGGTGCGGGGTGGGAGATGGGGTGCTGGATCAGGCGGTGGCGCGCTTGAGGCGCAGGTAGAGCTCGCAGCCCAGGCAGAACCGGAAGACCGCGTTGAGCAGGGCGGCGACCAGCGCGAGGCCGATCGCGACCTGGCCCAGCACGCTGACACCGGCTGCGAGACCGACCAGGGCGACGAGCGTGAATCCCAGTCCGACGGCCTGGGCGAACCGTGGCGGGGCCGGGTCCTCCAGGTGCTCAGGGGCGCGCAGCCGCGGTCGCACCACGGTCCGGAACAGCCAGGCGGTCGGGGTGTGCTGGACGCCGCGAGCCACGCCGGTGGCGAACAGGGCAGCCTGTGCGGCGGTGAGGGCGATCGCGGCTGGCGTCGGCAGCACCAGGATCGCGACCAGGACCGCGGCGGTGACACTGGCCGTGAACTGCGGGCCGCGGGGGTCGATCCCGACGGTGGAGCGCACACCGGTCGGGCTGTACGAGGTGGCGGAGGTCATGTCGTCTCCTGACGAGTGCTGGGCGTGGGCACGAGGGCGGGGCTCAGCGGTCGACCACACGTCGGTGATCAGGGGTGGCGCGAGCCGCTCAGGAGGAGCGACGACACATGGACGAGCTGACGCGGCAGTGGTCCACTGCGCGCCGCTTGGTCAACATGGTCGAGAACATGCCCCGATCGTAGGTACTTCTCGGCCAGGACCCTCATTCGTCGTCTCGACATCCGAGACTGACGTCCACCATCCGGATACCTGGGCTCGTTCTCGCCCCGTGTCGGCGTCTCAGCGCACGGGGTACGGCGTCAGCAGCTGGTCGACCGGGGCGTAGCCGTCGCTCAGCACGTCCGCGTCCCCCACCCACGCCGTCAGCGCGTCACCGGTGATCATCCGCCACCCGACCCCCCGCTGGTCCAGGCGCTCCTGCCAGGCCACGGTGTCGAGCGGGGCGTCCGAGGCCACGGCGACCAGGTTGCCGCCGACGCCGTCCTGCCGGGCGACGGCGTCGGGGTTCGAGGCCAGCGCCACGTGCGCGAACACCTCCGAGAGGGTGGCCAGCTCGGCCCGCGCGAAGCCCAGCGGTCCGTGGTCGATCAGGTTGGCGACGTAGACGCCGTCCTCACGCAGCACCCGGGCCACGTCGGCGACCGCCTCTCGTGTGGTCAGGTGCCAGGGCACGCTGACCCCGCCGAACGCGTCCCCCACGACCAGGTCCCGGCTGCCGGTGCCGAGACGACGCAGCCCGAGCCTGCCGTCCTCGACCCGGACGTCGAGATCGGGACCGGTCTCCAGGCCCAGCCGCTCGCGGTCGACCTCGACCACGCCGGCGTCGATCTCGGAGACCACGCTCCGGGTGCCGGGCCGGTCCTCGGCCAGGTAGCGCGGCAGGGTGAGGCCGCCCCCGCCGAGGTGGTAGGCCTCGAGCGGCTCGCCGGCGGCGTAGGCCGTGTCGACGACGGAGGCCGCCGCCTGCACGTAGGCGAAGTCCAGGTAGGTCGGGTCGTCGGTGTCGACGTAGGAGTTCCGCACGCCGTCGAGCACCAGCACCCGACCCGAGGCCCGCTCGGGGTCGGGCTGCACCACCGCGCAGTGGTACGTCGTCTCCACGTCGCAGCCCCCGGGCCCGGCGACCGCACCGAGGGCGCCGAGCACGACCAGCGCGAGTGCCGCGCCGGCGACCCTGACCCGGCGCAGCCCCACCTCCACCGCGAGCGCCGCCGCCACCAGCACGAGACCCAGGCCGACCATGATCGCGCTGACCGGGACCCGCGAGATCAGCACGAAGCCGGTGAGGACCGTGCCGAACACGGCGCCCGCCGTGCCGATCCCGGACAACCGGCCCACCACCGTGCCGGTCTCCTCGAGCCGGGTCAGCCGGAGCTTGGTCACCGCCGGGGTGACCGCGGCCAGCAGCGCCCCCGGCACGAACACGGCCAGCCCGGAGGCGAGCACGAGCAGGAACCCGGCCGAGACCTCCGCGGCACCGCGGACCACGACCGGGGTCGCCGCCACGGCCACCCCGGACACCAGCAGCAGCGGGCCCAGCAGCAGCCGGGGCGAGACCACGTCGCAGGCGCGCCCGCCCCACCACGAACCGGCGGCGATCGCGGTCAGGGCCAGCCCGATCACCAGCGTGTTGGTCTCCAGGGTGAGCCCGAGGTAGGGCGCCAGCAGCCGCAGCGCGACCAGCTCCACCACGAGAACCGCGGCCGACGACCCGAAGACCAGGGCGCCCGCCGGCCACGACCCGAGCGGCCGCTGAGCCGCGGCGAGGGCGTCGTCGGCGCGGTCGGTCACCAGGCGATCATGACAAACGCGTCAGCGCGTCGAGCACCTGCTCCTTGCGGGGTGCGCCGGCGGCCCGGGTCACCTCGTGGCCGCCGGCGTCCAGCACCAGCGTGGTGGGGGTGCGCAGCACGTCGAGACGGCGCACCAGGTCGAGGTGGTGCTCGGCGTCGAGCTCGAGGTGCACGACCCCGGGCACGACGCCCGCCACGTCCTGCAGCACCCGGCGGGTGGCCCGGCACGGGGCACAGAACGCGGAGGAGAACTGCAGCAGCGTGGCGCGGCTGCCCCGCTCGGCCGCGGGCAGCGCCGCGAGCACCGCGGTCCAGGCCGCGCCGTCCTCGTGCACCTGCTCCGCCTCCCCGCCGCCCTCGATCGCCCTGGTGCCGCGGAACCGGCCGTCGGTCAGGGCCCGGTAACCACCGAAGCCCAGCGCGACGACCAGTGCCGCCAGGGCGATCCACGCTCCGTTGCTCACGAGTGCGTCAACAGGGCCCAGCGTCTCGGCATTCCGGACCGGCTGGTGAACCCGCCGGTCGGTCAGCCGGTGGATGAGCCGGTGGGTCAGCCGCCGGCGAAGGGCGGCAGGAACTCCACGGTCGAGCCGGGCGCGATCACGACACCGGCCGGGTCCGCCGTGCCCACGGGCTGGTCGCCGACGAGCGTCGAGCAGACGGCGAGCACCTCGGACAGGCGGGTGCCGGGGTGCAGGTCGACGGCTCGTTGGCGGACCTCGGTCAGCGTGAGCGACCCGCTGACGGGCAGGTCGTCGCCCGCGACCCCGGCCGCAGCACGGGCCGAGGCCCAGTAGTGCACGCGGATGAACGGCGTCTCATTCATGATCGGCGACCTCCTCAGGGCTGCATGGTGACGGTATTGTGTCGTCCCGACGGACGAACCGAGGCCCAGCGTCGAGTTTCGGTTTCCTGCCCCGACGGGAGGAACCACCGTGAGCACCCTGCTGCTGCTGACCAGTGCCCTGCAACCCTCGGTCGAGGTCATCCCCGGTCTCGCCCTCCTGGGCCACCAGGTCAAGATCCTGCCCGCCGAGGGCAGTGCCCTCCTCGAGGCCCCCGACTCCGACCTGTTGCTGGTCGACGGCCGCCAGGACCTGGCCCACGCCCGTGACCTGTGCCGGCTGATCCGGACCACCGGCGCCGACGTACCCGTCCTGTTGATCGTCACCGAGGGTGGTCTGGCCGTCGTCCACCACGACTGGGGCATGGACGACGTCGTCCTGCACACCTGCGGCCCGGCCGAGCTCGAGGCCCGGATCCGGCTCGGCATCGGTCGGCTCAACGCCCAGCGCGAGGCCACCGACCCCGAGGCCCACGTGATCCGCTCCGGCGAGGTCGTCGTGGACGACGTGACCTACACCGCGAAGGTCAGCGGCCGCTCGCTCGACCTGACGTTCAAGGAGTTCGAGCTCCTCAAGTTCCTCGCCCAGCACCCGGGCCGGGTCTTCACCCGCCAGCAGCTGCTGCAGGAGGTCTGGGGCTACGACTACTTCGGCGGCACCCGCACCGTCGACGTGCACGTACGCCGCCTGCGCGCCAAGCTCGGCCCCGAGAACGAGGTCCTGATCGGGACCGTCCGCAACGTCGGGTACCGCTTCGTGCTGCCCGCCAAGGACGCGGCCACGGAGTCCGCGGCGGCGGCCTCAGCGGTCGCACACCTGGGGCAGGACGCCTGAGCGGCCGCCCGCTCGAGCCGCGGCCGCCCGCTGTCGAGGCGGTCGGGCCCGACGAGGACGCGGCGCGCCGCGCGGTCCAGCTGATCACGTCGGTGCTGGACCGGTCCTCGCGCGTCGACGGGCACGACGCGGTCGACGAGGCCACCCACCTGCGGCTGCGACACCAGGGCCTGCGGGACAGCTCGCTGTGGCTGGTCACGGACGAGGACGACGCGGGAGAGCCTCACGGGTTCGCGCTGCGCCACCGCGAGGGTCTCGACCTGGTCGTCGCGCCCCCGGCTCGGGGTCGAGGGGTCGCCACGGCCCTCACCACGGCCGCGCTGCAGGCTCCGGGTCCCCTCTCGGCCTGGTCGCACGGCGACCATCCGGCGGCGCGGCGGCTCGCCTCCCGGCACGGGCTGGCCGCGGCCCGCTCCCTGTGGGTGATGCGCCGGTCGATGAGCTCGCCGCTGCCGGCTCTCGAGGTGCCGGCCGGCGTGCGCGTGCGTGGCTTCGACCCGGACGAGCCGACCGACGCCGAGGCGGTGCTGCGGGTCAACGCCGCCGCCTTCGCCCACCACCCCGAGCAGGGCGCGCTGGATGCGCCGGGCCTGGCGGAGCGGATGGCCGAGCCGTGGTTCGACCCGGCCGGTCTGCTGCTGGCCGTCGACGACTCCGGCGTGCTGGGGTTCCACTGGACCAAGCGGCACTCGCCGGCGCTGGGCGAGGTGTACGTCGTCGGCATCGCCCCTCAGGCCCAGGGCCGCGGACTGGGTCGGGTGCTGACCCTCGCCGGACTGCACCACCTCGTCGAGGGTGGCAGCGCCGACGTGCTGCTCTACGTGGAGTCCGAGAACGCACCCGCTCGGGCCGTCTACGAGCGCCTGGGGTTCACGCACGCCGCCGCGGACACCCACGTGCAGTACCGCCGCTGACCCCGCTCTGACCCCGCCCTACCGCAGCGGACGCACGTGCAGGCCGACCTCGGGATCGACCACGACCTCCTGCGCGGCGACCAGACCGTCGGTCTCGAGGGTGGCGCCCAGGTCGACGGTGCGCTTGACCAGTCCCAGCGCGATCGGGCCCAGCTCGTGGTGACGTGCCGACCCGCCCACGAAACCGACCACCTTGTCGAGCAGGCGCAGCTCGGAGCCCGCTCGGGGCAGCCGGTTCTCGGAGCCGTCGAGGTGCAGGAGCGTGAGCCGGCGCGGGGGCCGGCCCAGGGTGTGCACCCGGGCGACCGTCTCCTGGCCGCGGTAGCAACCCTTGTCGAGGTGCACCGCCGGACCGACCCAGCCCACCTCGTTGGGGATGGTCCGGGCGTCGGTGTCCAGACCGAAACGGGGATCCCCCCTGGCTATCCGCAGCGCCTCGAAGGCCCAGGACCCGGCCGCCGGCCCGGCCGCCGCGGCGTACGCCGTGAGCTGCTCGCGCGGCACCAGCTCGTAGCCGTGGACCGCGGCCCCGCCCTCGACGACCCGTGACGGGCGCCAGGTCACGGCCAGCTGCTCGGTCACGTCGCTGACCTCGACGCGCATCATGAACCGCATCCGGTCCAGGAACGCCACCAGCGCCGCCGCCCGGCCCGGCTCGGTGTGCACCAGCATCGCCTCGCCGTCGTCGACGCCGTCGAACGCGTGCTCGACGTGCCCCTGCGGGCTCAGCACCAGCGCGGAGGTCCAGGTCTGCGGCACCAGCCCGGTCAGGTGCTGGGTGGTCAGGGAGTGCAGCCAGGTCAGCCGGTCGGGGCCCGCCACCCGGACCACGTCGCGGTGCGAGAGGTCCACGAAGCCCTCGCGCGCCTCGAGGCGCCGCTGTTCGGTGTTGAAGGAGCCGTAGTGCGCGGCCACCGGGGCGTCGATGCCGTCGCCGCCGCCGGCGCCGGGCAGGGTGAGTAGGGGGCTTCTCGCAGGGCTGGTCGCAGGGCTGGTCATGGGGTTGGCTCGCATTCCGTGCAGATGCCGAAGACGGTCAGGTGCCCGACGTCCGCCTCGAAGGCGAGCTCCTCGCGCAGGTGCGCGAGCAGCGGTGCGAGCACCTCGGGGTCAACCGAGATGACCCGCTGGCAATTCCGGCAGACCAGGTGGAAGTGCTCGCGGTCGCGCACCGAGTGGTACGTCGGAGCCCGCTCGGAGAGGTGCGCGTGCCGCACCAGCCCGAGCTCCTCGAGCACCTCGAGGGTGCGGTAGACCGTGGACTGGTTGACGGCCGTGGAGTGCTTGCGCACCTCGCTGAGCACCTCGTCGGGCGTGGCGTGGCCCAGGACGTCGACCGCCTGGAGGATCAGCTCGCGCTGCGGGGTCAGCCGGTAGCCCCGGCCGCGCAACGTCGCGCGCCAGTCCAGGCCCGTCATTGGTGGCTCACCGGTCCGTCAGCGCCGCTGCAGACGGGCCCAGATGTGCGGCTGCAGCGGCTGGTCCATCGCGGCCATGTCGTAGGCGTAGAGCAGGTCGCCCTCGACGTTGCCGTAGAGCCGTCGCCCACCGGTGTAGGCCTTGGCGGAGTCGGTGCGGACCACTGCGTCGGTGGTGAGGTCGAGCTTGCCGCGCGACGCCTCGCCGTACCAGATCTCGACGAAGCCGGTGTGGTGGCTGAGCAGCAGCTCGACCTTGCCCTCCGGCCGGCAGCGCAGGAAGCCGGTCTCGAGGGCGGCGTCACGGACCTTCTCGCCGTTCTCGTCCACGATCCAGGTCCGTGAGAGGTAGTGGAAGAAGGGGCGGCCGTCGTGGGTGAAGATTAGCTCCTGGCCGAACTCGAAGGCCTCGATCGTGGGGTAGTCGCCGTGACCGTTGCCGGCCCAGGTGCCGAGGAGCCAGGCCAGCGGGCCGCAGTCGGGGTGCAGGTTGTCGGGGAGTTCGAAGACCACCGATGCAGGGTATCGATACCGGCGCTCGTGCCTGGAGCCCTGGCTACCCTGGCCGCGTGACCCGTTCTCTCGTGGTGAAGGTGACCTGCGGCTCCGCCGACCCCGAACGCGCCAACCAGGCCTTCACGGTGGCCGCGGCCGCGGTGGCCGCCGGCGCCGAGGTGTCGCTGTGGCTGACCGGGGAAGCCGCGTGGTTCGGGGTCGCCGACCGCGACGACGACCTCGACCTGCCGCTGGCGGTGCCGATCGCCGACCTGCGGGCCGCGGTGCTCTCGGCCGGCACCGTCACGGTCTGCTCGCAGTGCGCCGCGCGCCGAGGGATCGGCGAGCAGGACCTGCTGCCCGGGGTGCGGATCGCCGGTGCCGCGGTCTTCGTCGAGGACGTGCTCCGACCCGAGGTCCAGGCGCTCGTCTACTGAGCCCTCCGCCCCGTCTGGCCCGGGGAAACGGGCGCCAGGACGGGTGGGGTTCCGGCCCGGCAGGTCCGGCTCAAACCCGTCGGCGTGCCCTAGGCTGACAGTGATGAACGCCCCCGCTGACCCGCCCGCGGGCCCGGACGAGTCCGGGCGCTTCTGGCGACGCCGTGACCGGTCCGACCGGGAGGTCCGCAAGCCCGCGTCCCGACGCAGGCCCTCCACGGCGACACCGGATCGTCTCGAGGCGCCGCCCGTCGTGGATCTCTCCCAGGCCTTCGGTCCGCCTGCACCGGCCGAGTCCGGAGGTTGGTCCTCGGGTGCGGCCCCCAGCCAGGGTCCGCCGCCGCCCGCGCCGCCGTTCGCACCGCCCGGCCCCCCGCCGGAATCGGTCTCCACGTCCCCGCCGTCGCGGGACTCCGACGGGTCACCCGAGCCGCGGCTGGACGACACCCGGGAGTCGCCGGCGCTCGTCAGCCGATGGCACACCTCGACCGGGCGCGGCGACCCCGACGGCGCCCACGAGCCCGAGACGCAGACCCACCTCCCGGAGTGGACGCGTGAGCGGGACGACCCCCTCGCGGACCGGGGCCCCACGGGCGCCACCACCCCCGCCGAACGGATCCGCGGGGCGCACGCCTCTCCCCCGTTCGACGAGCCCGCCTCCGAGACGTCCGACGGGCCGTGCACTGCCGAGCACCGCGCGGTCGACGGCGCCTGGGTGCCCGCCACCGTCGACGGGCCCACGACGTACGCCGGTCGCCACGGCCACTACGTCGAGCCCGACGTCGAGCCCGACCCCGAGCCGCAGCAGGCCGACGACCTGCCCGTCGAACGCACCGCCGAGTCCCCGGGCGTGCCCGCCCAGGCTGCTGCGCCCGAGCCCGGCCTCCGCGGGGCGGAGCCCTCGGCCGGGTCCCGGCTCGACGCGGACGACGAGCACGACGACGGCGAGGAGGAGGACGAGACCGTGCCGGAGCCCGAGGACCCCCAGAACACCCAGGACACCGTCCCCGCCGGTCTCGACGACCAGCCCGGGTCGGTCGCCTCGGAGCCGGGGTCCGAGGACGACGCCTCGATCCGGCCCGGATGGTCCGCGGACGACGGGCAGGCGGACGCACGACTCGCCGCGCTGCAGGCCGCGGCCGAGCGGGCCGCGTCCCTGCACCGGGCGGCCGAGCTGGCCGCGGC
>JAJAYJ010000104.1 GCA_026786275.1 Nocardioides sp.
CGGCGCGATCGCCGAGGAGTTCCTTCAGCCCGTGCTGCACCTGCCCCGGCACCCGGTCGCCCTGGCCCGCTTCGGGGCGGCCGCGGCCCTGCCGGCCGCCGTGCTGGCCCGGGTGTGGCGCGACGACGAGGCCCGGGCGCTCTTCGCGGGTGCGGCCGCACACGCGTTCCGGCCCCTGCGTGAGCCCCTCTCCTCCGCGATCGGGGTGGCGCTCACGACGGCAGCCCACGGCGCGGGCTGGCCGGTCGCCGAGGGCGGCTCGGCCTCGATCGCCGCGGCGATGGTGGCCCTGGGCGCCGGCCACGGCGCGACGTACGAGACCGGCACGAGCGTGACCTCGTTGCGCGAGCTCCGGTCGGGCCCGGGGGCCGATCTGGTGCTGCTCGACACCAGCCCTGCGGCCGCGGTCGCGATCGCGGGCGACGTGATGCCGGCGAGGGTCCGGCGGGCCTACACCCGCTACCGCCACGGGCCCGGGTCGTTCAAGGTGGACTACGCGGTGGCCGGCGGGGTGCCGTGGACCCACGAGCCGTCCCGGCGGGCGGGCACCGTGCATGTGGGTGGCTCCTTCGAGCAGGTCGCGGCCGCCGAGCGGGACGTCGTGCGCGGCCGGATGCCGCCACGGCCCTACGTGCTGGTGGGCCAGCAGTACGTCGCCGACCCGACCCGATCGGCCGGTGACGTGCACCCGCTCTACGCCTACGCCCACGTGCCGGCCGGCTTCACCGGTGATGCCACCGAGGCGATCACCGCGCAGATCGAGCGGTTCGCGCCCGGCTTCCGTGACCGCATCCTGGCCACCCACGTGAGCACCACCGCCGACCTGGAGGCCCACAACGTCAACTACGTCGGCGGCGACGTGCTGACCGGCTCCAACGACCCGCGGCAGCTGGTCTTCCGGCCCCGCGCCAGCCTCACGCCGTACGCCACCGGCGTGCCGGGGGGCTACCTCTGCTCGGCCGCCCCCCCGCCCGGGGCCGGCGCACACGGCATGTGCGGCCACCTGGCCGCGAAGGCCGCCCTGGCCGACCTGTCCCGCTGAGCACCTCGTAGCCGGACATACCAAAGCGACAGCAATGGCGGGCCAACCGGCGTGCGGCGAGGGTCTGACGCCCCCGGGCGGGCCCTTTGGTACGTCTGGTTACGTCAGCCGGCGAGCAGCCCCCGTACGTACGCCGCCTGGCCTGCGTGCTGCAGGTCGTCGTTGATCACGCTGAGCAGCCGCACGCCGAGGGTCACCGGCGGTTCCCAGTCTGGGTCGACCACCCGGTCCAGGTCGCGCTCGCACAGGCCGTCCACGAAGGCGAGCGTCTGTTCGGTGACCTCGCGCAGGTAGTCGGCCAGCCGGTCGGCCGGCGCCCGGACGCCCGCGACCTCCTCGCGGCTGTGGCCGTACCCGATGTCGCGGGGGTCGAGACCCAGCCCGAACCGGTCCAGGTGGCCGCGACTGACCCACACCTGCTCCAGGTCGGCCACCCCGGCCACGTGGTCGTCCTGCACCCGCGTCAGGTGCCAGACCAGCCAGCCGATCGGGTTGGCGTCCGGGGTCGGTCGGTGCGCCAGCTGCTCCTCGGACAGACCGTCGACGGTGGTCAGGGCGGTGTCGCGCACCCGTTCGAAGGCGTCACGCAGGAGCTGGGCTGGGGTCATGCGTCGCAGGCTAGCGAAGGAGCGGCCTGTGTCCTGGCCCTGGCCGCCACGCCGCCCCCACGAGCGCGCGACGCCCCACGACGGGTGACCCGCGGGAGACCCGGGCGGGATAGCGTGCCGAGGTGAGAACCGCTGCCGCCGCCGTGCTGACGGGGCTGCTGGTGCTTGGTGCGTGCAGCGCGCAGGACGAGACCGTCTCGACGCCGCCGCCCCCCGCTCGCCCGGCGCCGACGCCCCCCGGCGACGGCGAGACCGACGCGTCCGGGTCCGCGACCTGCGAGCGGGTCAGGGCCGGCATCGACGCCTTCAACGCCGGCGACTACGACGAGACGGTGGCCCGCTTCGCCGAGGCCGTGCCGCTCGCGCAGGCCGCCGAGGACGACTCGGCCCCGGGCGCGCTGCTGGCCGAGGCCGTGCGGTACTACGCCGACCTCGCGCCCGGTGACTACCTGGCGGCGTCGCAGAGCTCCGAGGAGTTCGAGAGGTACAAGCAGGTCACCCTCGGCCTGTGCGTGAGCGACACCGCGCCCCTGCAGGCGCCCTCACCCCAGGAGCCGGGCGTCCCGGCCTGACGTCCCGTGCCGGCCAGCGGGTCGCGGATCAGGCGTTCAGACGGTCGCTGACGCTGAGCAGCCGGGTGACGAGGTGGTCGAGGGCCGCGTGGTCGTGGTCGTCGAGCTCGCCGCCCTGACCGGTCACCTTGGACACTCCGTAGGGGTTGCCGTCGTTGAACTTCAGCGCGTCGGTGTAGCCCGGGGGCACGATGATGCCGCCGAAGTGGGCGTACGTCGTCGCCATCGCCTCGAGGGTCGTCTCCTGGCCGCCGTGGGCGGTCAGGCTCGAGGTGAACGAGGCGTAGACCTTGTCGGCCAGCCTGCCCTGCTGCCACAGCGGGCCCAGGGTGTCGAGGTAGGCCTGCAGCTGGCTGGTCACGTGGCCGTAGCGGGTCGGCGAGCCGAAGATCACCGCGTCGGCCCAGTCGATGTCGTCGGGGGTGGCCTTGGGCTGGTCCTCGATCTCCGCGACGTGGGCGGCCCAGGCGTCGACCGACTGCACGGCCTCGGCCGGCGCGGTCTCGGTGACGTGGCGCAGGCGTACGTCGGCGCCCAGGCCCACGGCCGTGGCGTGCAGCCGCAGGGCCATCGCGTGGGTGCTGCCCTGCGAGGAGTAGTAGATGATCGCGAGCTTGCTGGGCATGAAGAACCTCCGGCAGAGTCAGTTGATGATTCAACGACCATAGCGGACATCGCGGCCTCGGCACAGCCCTAGGCACCACCCGGAGGAGTCAGGCTCTGCGCGGTAGTGGCGGAGACAACCGCTCCAGCCGGGCCTGGAGCGCGGAGCGCCGGTGCTCGTTGCCGTGCAGGCCGACGTAGCGCTGCGCGTGGGTGGCGAGCAGTGCGTCGTCGAGGCGGCGCACGGCGCCGGGCGGGTAGCGGTAGTCCATCGCGGTCGAGATGGCGTCCTCGTCGGCACGACGCAGCGTGTCCCCGAGCTCGTCGAGGCTGGCGATGCCGAGCTCGAGCAGCAGCCCGGAGATCCAGGCGTAATGGTCGGGACGCGACCAGGCCGAGTCGGTGTACTGACCCGCCAGGAAAGCCGCGAGCTCCTTGGGGGTGATCCGGGGGTCGTCGGTCGCGTCGCTCGCATCGGCCTCCACCGGGGCCGCCGTGCCAGTCAGCCGGGTCCTGATCGCGGTGAACTCCTGGTCGGCCAGCTCCAGCAGCCCCGCGGCCAGCGTGAAGCGCCGGTCGAACTCGGAGGTGTGCTCGTGGGGCACCGTGCCCTTGTAGCGGATGTCGTGCTCGAACTCGGCCCACGCGTGCTGCAGCACGGTGCGGATCTGGACCTGCGCGACCCGGCCGCGCAGCGCGTCGTACGCCGCCTCCCGCGCCGCGTCCAGCGCGATCAGCAGGTGCCGGCTGGCGTAACCGAACCGGCCCTCGCTGGCGGTCTCGCGCCCCATGTCTCGGTCGTCGTGCACGACCACCTGTGAGTCCAGCAGCTCGGCCACGGCGACCACGTCGCTCTGCACATAGGTGATCACCCGGATCCCGATCTGGTCGGTGATGTCGCGCAGCGGGTCGGGGTAGAGCGCCCGGCCCTCGACCGTCCGCTCGGCCTTGCCCGCGAACGACGCCACGGTCTTGGCCCGCCCGGTCACCGACAGGTAGTTGATGCCGGCCTCGTCGAGCAGCTCGGTGACCAGGCCCAGTGCCTCCTGCGCGGCGGCGGCGAGCCGGTCGCGACCGGCGGCGTACTCCTGGACGGCGGCCCGGCGCCGGTCGACGGGCGTGCGCCGCTCCCGCGGGCTGGGCGTGAGGTCAGGCGGCAGGGTGGGCGTCACGATGGCGCCGGTCTCGGCGCCGCCGTACGTCGTGACGGTGCCGGGCCGACGGCACGCGACCAGGGCGACGTAGGCGCAGACGACCGCGTCGACCTGGTCCTCGACCACCCGCAGCTCACTCTTGCGGGCCGCGTCGACCACCTGCTCGCGCAGCGCGACCCAGGCCGGGCCGAGCCCCAGCTCGGGCGCGGCCTCCAGGTGCTGCATCAGGACCAGCAGCTCGGCTCGCAGGCCGTCGAGGTCGCGGCCGGGCTTGTTCTTGTACTTCAACGTCCGGCCCAGCCGGAACAGCGCCACGGTGGCCGCGTGCGGGTAGACCTCGATGCCGCGCCGGTCGCGACCCGACCGCGGGTCCAGGTCGAGGCCGAGCAGGCGGCCCACCCGGGCTCCGCGGGTGCCGTTCGCGAACTCGGGCTTGCCGGTGTTCGTGGGGTGCGCCCCGGCCTGGAAGCGGGCGAAGTCTCGGTTCAGGGCCTTCTCGGCCTCCCGGTTGCCGGTCGCGTTGGTGACCACGAGCGGCGCGTCGATGGCGACCAGGCAGGGCCCGAAACGGTACGCCGCCAGCGCCTCGGCGATCTGCTCGTCGGTGCGGACCGCGCTGACGTGCACCAGCCGCCCCTCGTCGTCGAGGACCGCGAGCCCAGTCGGCTGGCGCTCGCCCCAGGCCAAGTCGATCCCGATGTGATGCACCCGCACAGCCTGCCCTACTCCGCTCGGCTGGTTTCGAGGCTCGCGGCGCTCGCACCTCAACCAGCGGCCAGGGTCGCGGCGCCCCCTTAGGCTGGGCCGGTGCAGCTCACCGAGATCCGGCGCTACCCGGTCAAGTCGTGCCGGGGCGAGTCGGTGCGGACCGCGGTCGTCGAGCCGTGGGGCCTCGCCGGGGACCGGCGCTGGATGCTGGTCGATCCCGCGGGCACCGCGATCACGGCCCGCGAGGTCAACGCAATGCTGCTGGTGCATCCGCAGCTCACCGGCACCGGGTTGCGGGTCAGTGCGCCGGGGAGCTCGGACCGCGACGTGCGCGTGCCGAGCGGGGAGCTGGTGCCGGTCGATCTCTGGGGCTCCTCGCTGCTCGCGACCCCGGCCGACGACGAGTCGAACGCGTGGTTCAGCCACGTCCTGGGCCGAGAGACGCGGCTGGTGCACCTGGACGACCCCACTCGCCGGGCCACCAACCCGGGGTACTCCGAGCCGGGTGACCGGGTCTCGCTCGCGGACGGCTACCCGCTGCTGGTGACCACGACGGAGTCGCTGCGCGCGCTCAACGACGAGGTCGTGGAGCGCTCGCGGGGTGCCCTCGACCCGTTGGCGATGACCCGGTTCCGGCCCAACCTGGTGGTGTCGGGTGCCGAGGCGTGGACCGAGGACGACTGGCGACGGGTCCGCATCGGTGGGGCGGTGTTCCGGGCGGTTAAGGGCTGCGCGCGCTGCGTGATGACCGGCATCGACCCCGACACCGCCGAGCGCGGAAAGGAACCGACGGCGTCGCTGGCCCGGATCCGGCGTTGGGACGGTGCGACGTGGTTCGGCGTGAACCTGGTGCCGGACACCCCCGGGGTGAGCCTCACCGTGGGCGACCCCCGTCGAGGTGCTCGACGGGGTCGCGCCTGGTGCCGGCCCGCTGCGTGCGGGCACTGGTCGGCGCTGACGTCAGCTGGTGCTGGCGCGGGGAGCGTCGACGACGGCGTCGATCTCGGCCGCGGTGTCCGCCTTCGGCGTGATCATGCCCGTGAGCTTCACCGAGAGCAGGCCCAGCAGGCAGCCGCAGAGCAGGCTGACGGTGATGTTGAGCCACACGAAGACGAAGGGTGTCGAGATCACGCCCCCGAACGCACCGGCACCGGCGGTGGCCGGGTCGCCCAGCGCGGCGAGGCTGTTGCCGACACCGCCACCGTCGGGCGCCCAGTAGTCCAACCCGGTGGCGGTCCACCAGAAGAACACGGACGCGAAGGCCCCGAAGGTGGCCGGCACGTAGTGCCAGTCACCGGCGGCGCTGATCACGACCAGCACGATCGCGAACAGCCCGACGCCGAGCCCGATGCTCCAGAACGACGGCAGGTCCGAGACGGCCGAGGAGAAGGCCATCGCCCCGAGGGCCGCCAGGCCACCGGTGATCGAGGCCGCCACCACCTTCACGAAGGCGCCCATGTCGGCGCCGGCGGCGAAGAAGAACCCTCACGCCACGAATGCCGCGGGCACGACGAGGTGGAAGTTGCTCGGCAGGGAGAGACCGTTCCCGAGGTCTCCGTCGGTCACCCAGTGGAAAGTGAAGTTGAGTGCGAGGTCGGTCCACAGGAACGTGAGGACCCCGACCACGAGTGCGAGCGGAAGTGTTCCCTTGAGGCGTGCGGTCATGACGGTCTCTTTCTCAGTCGGCCCTTACGGGGTGAGGATCGCCCGGCCACGGATCCTGCCCGCGTCCAGGTCGTCGATGGCAGCCTGGAAGTCATCCAGGGCGTACTTCGCGGTGTGCAGGGTGACCGCACCTCGGGCCGCCAGGACCATCAGCTCGCAGAGGTCGTTGTAGGACCCCACGAGGTTGCCGATGAAGTTGATCTCGGCACTGACGATGTCGATGGTGGGCACGTCGATGTTCTCGCCGTACCCGACCACGTGGTAGTCACCCGAGCGGCGCAGCATCTGCACACCCTCGGCGGTGGCACCGCCCTCGCCGACGAAGTCGACCAGGACCTCGGCACCGTGACCGCCGGTCAGCTCGAGGACCTGCTCGACCTGGCTGCCGTCGGCGACGACGCCATGGTCGGCACCGATCGCGAGGGCCAGCTTCACGGCGTCGGGGTTGCGGTCCACGACGATGATCTCGGCGGGGCTCAGCGCCTTGAGGACCTGGATGCCGATGTGGCCCAGGCCGCCGGCGCCGATGACGACGCACCGGTCCCGGGGGGTCAGCCGGCGGGCCGCCTTCGCCGCCGCGTGGTACGCCGTGAGGCCGGCGTCCGCGAGGGCCGCGATGTCGGAGGGCTCCAGCGCGTCGTCGATCGTGACCACGCTGCGGGCCGACGTCTTGAGGTACTCGGCGTACCCGCCGTGGCTGTCGATGCCGGGGAACTGGCTGTTCTCGCAGTGCACGTCGTCACCGGAGCGACAGGCGCGACACAGACCGCAGGTGATCAGCGGGTGCACGATCACCTTGTCGCCCTCGACGACGTGGGTGACCGCGGAGCCGACGGCGGCGACCCAGCCGGCGTTCTCGTGCCCGATCGTGTAGGGCAGCTGGACCTGGGTCTTCTCGGCCCACTGGCCCTCGAGGATGTGCAGGTCGGTGCGGCACACGCCGGCGCCACCGATCTTGACGATCACGTCGAACGGACCGGTCGGCTCCGGGATCGCCACCTCGGTCATCTCGAGGTGCTGGTGGTAGCCGACGACCTGGACGGCTCTCATCGTGCTCATGAGGTGTGCTCCTTGCTGAGGCTCAGGGTGGAGAGCGGGAAGAAAGCGCCACCGCCGGCAGGTCCTGGGTCGTCGACGGAGGGCCTGTGGGTCTGGTCGGTCTCCGACCCGGGGTAGCGGGTCGCGAGCAGACCGCGGCAGAAGTGCGCGTTGCCGTCGAGCGAGATCCGCGTCGAGCGGGCCCGGCGTACCGCCATCGGGACGTCGGCGGGCGGGTAGGGCACGCCGTGGTGGTCGACCAGGACCCGCGCCAGCGGTTCGTGGCCGAGACCGATCTCGGTACGCCGGCGCAGCAGCGAGGCGGTCTCGGTGCCGTGGGGCAGGTCGCCCAGCACCACCTCACCCAGGTCGGTCTCGCTGAGGGACGTGTCGGCCCGTAGCAGCGCGGTCAGGCACCGCTCCATGGCGGCCGTGTGCGCCTTGCGGCGGAAGGTCGCCCGCAGCTCGTCGAGGTCCTTCTCGGCCTCGTGCAGGAACGTGCCCCGGTAGCCCGCACCCGTGGCCAGGCCCCGGTTGATGAGGTCGGAGTCGTGGTGGTCGTCGAGCTCGACCACCACCTCGGTGCCCTCCCCGGCCGTCGAGGCCACCAGGGCCGCGACCGCGTCCTGGGAGTCCGACGCCATCAGGTAGGCGAAGTTGGGCGAGCAGAACGACGTCGGCAGCCGGAGGTGCACCTCGACCCGGCCGGGCTCGAGCGCCACCGAGCGCACGAACCCGAGGTCGGTGATCGGCTCGTCGAGCTCGGGGTCAATGACGACGTCGAGGGCGCGTCGCACGTCGGCCTCGGTGGGGCCGTGGTGCAGGCCCCCCGCGAGGTCCTCGGTGAGCGCGGTCATCAGACCGACGCCAGGTCGGCCCGCTCCGGCTCGCGCGGGCCGGTCTCGGTCTCGTCGGCGACGGGCAGCTGCAGCTCGGCCGGGACGTCGATGTCGTAGAGCTTGGCCGCGTTGAGGCCGAGCACCTTCTTCTTCTGGTCCGTGGTGAGCGGGCCGTACTCGGTCAGCTCCGCGGGGATCTGGAAGTCCACGAACTTCTCGATCAGCCACTTGGGCGTCCAGAGCGCGTAGTCGGAGGAGAACATGATCCGGTCCTCGCCGATCCAGTACATGAGCTCGCCCATGATCTGCCCGAAGTACTTCGGGCGGGTGTGGATGAAGGGCATCGCGACCGCGAGGCCGCCGTACACGTTGGGCTCCTGGGTGGCGATCCAGCAGAAGTCCTCGAGCCGCGGCAGGCCGACGTGCTCGACGATGAAGTTGAGGTCGGTGAAGTCGGTGGCCGCGTGGTCGATGTCGGCCACGTCGAAGGCGTCGCGGTCCAGGGGCCTGATGGTGGGGCCCTTGTGCACGTGGATGTTCTTGATCCCGAGCTCGCGGCAGACGTCGAAGTAGCGGTAGGCCCAGGGGTCGTCGAGCTTCCAGCCGCGGGAATCGCCATGCCACTCGGCGGTGTAGAGCTTCACGCCCTGAAGCCCGTACTTCTCGGCGTCCGCGCGCAGCTGGTCGAGGCCCTGCTCACCGTTGCGGGGGTCGAAGTGGTGGTTGTAGGTGAGCTTGCCGGGGTTGGCCCGGGTCAGCGCGAACGCCTCCTCGGCCTGGCCGAAGCCGGTCTTGTAGAACTCGCCGAGGTAGGCCGGCTGGAAGATCGCGTGGTCGACGTAGCCGTCGGTGAAGAGATCCTTCATCAGCCGCTCGCCGCCCTGGTAGGCGTAGTCCTCGTAGGACCAGACGTGCTCCTCCGGGCTGAGGTTGCGGTGGTAGTCGTAGAAGCAGTCGATGAACTGCTTGCCGTGGATGTTGCGCTGATTCTCCGGCCGCGCGTCCCACAGGGCCACGTGCGCGTCCACGATGAAGTAGTTCTCGCCGTCCATGGTGTACATCAGGCATCACTGCTCTCTGGTGACTGGCTCGGGGTGACTGGCGTCACGTCTAGCCGTCAACGTAGGGACGGATCGGCCCGGCCGACCGGGCTGGACCGTCTCAATCTGAGATCGAGTGACCTCGCCAGCCGTCTCAATCTGAGACGTCTCCTGCGGCGCCCGCCCGGCCGCGGATGTAACCTCGGTCACACCACCGGGAGGGATGCCCGCATGTCGGAACGAGTGCTACGACACGGCGAGCTGGCCCGTGAGGTCACCGGGTCGAGCGAGCCTCCCGCGGTGCCGAGCCGGGTGGCCGCGTCGTGGCAGCGAAGCCAGGAGTACGGCGTCTCGGTCGACGACATCGAGCCCGTCTTCACCGGCACCTACGACGACGAGTCCCTCTTCTTCGAGTGTGGCCGCGACGTGCTCACCGACCTGCACCGCACCCTGGCCGACGAGCCGATCAGCCTGATGCTGACCGACGCCGACGGCCTGGTCCTCAACCGGATCTCCGGCGACACCTCGCTGCTCCGTGCGCTCGACAAGGTGCACCTCGCACCCGGGTTCTCCTACTCCGAGCGCGAGGCCGGCACCAACGGTCTCGGCCTGGCACTGGCCGACCGGGTGCCGAGCGTGGTGCGTGCCGAGGAGCACTACGCGGCGAGTCTGTGCACCTACACCTGCGCGGCGGTCCCGGTGCTCGACCCCCGCACCGGCCGCCTCGAGGGCGCCGTCAACCTGACGACCTGGTCCCAGCAGTCCTCCGGTCTGCTGCTCGCCCTGGCTCAGTCGGCGGCCGGCAACACCGCGTCGCTGATGCTGGCCCGGGCCCACGGTCGCCGGTCCCGACCGGCGCCGCGAGGCGAGGTCTTCCGGGTGGAGTCCAAGCGCCTGGAACCCGGGTCGGGCTCGCTGCACGAACTGTCGGACCCGTGGATGCGCGCGGTCCACGAGGCGCAGCGGGCACTCGCCCTGGGCAAGATCGTCGCGGCCGGCGGCGAGGCCGGCGTCGGGCGCGCGACGCTGCTCGCCCAGGCGCAGCGCGTGGTCCGGCCCCGCGACCGGATCCTGTGCGCCACCACCCCCGCGCCCCGCGACCTCGGCCCGTGGTTGGCCCTGTGGTCGCCCGAGCTGGGCAAGCCGCACACCGCGGTGATCGTCTGCGACGTCGGTCTCCTTCCGGTCGGAGCGGCCGAGCGGCTGCGTGACCTCGTGGGCGCCGCGCGCGCCGTGCTGCACACGACGGGCGGCGCCGCTCCCGGCGCTGCGGACAGCGTGCCGTTCAGCATCACCGCCGAGCGGTTCGAGGACATCCCGGCACCCCTGGCCGCGCTCGTCGACACGGTGGTGACCGTGCCGCCGCTGCGCGAGCGGACCGATGACGTCCTGCCGCTGGCCCGGCACATCGCCCACAAGGTCCGCGGTCGCACGGTCGAGTTCACCCCCACCGCCGACCACGCGCTGCGTGACTACGCCTGGCCCGGCAACGTGAACCAGCTCAGCCGGGTGGTCCGGCACGCCGTCACCCGCACCGACTTGGTCGACGTGCAGCACCTGCCGTCCGCCGTGCTGTCCGGCACCCACCACCGGCTCTCGCGCATCGAGGCCTTCGAGCGCGACGAGATCGTGCGGGTGCTGACCACGCCCGGCATCACCATGAAGGACGCCGTCGAGGAGCTGGGCATGAGCCGGGCCACGATCTACCGCAAGCTCACGCAGTACGACATCCACATCCCGAAGACCTGAGGGCGTCCGTCACGTCACGCAGCCACGGCGCGCTCGTAGCGCAGGCAGGGCGTGCTGATCGGGCCGTCGGGGCCCTCGGCCTGGTAGTCGAGCAGCACACCCTCGACCCAGCCCTGCTTCTCGTAGCACCGCCGAGCCCGGGCGTTGCCGGGAGCAACCGCGAGCCAGGCCCGCTCGTGACCGTGCTCGCCGACGACGCGGAGACCCTCGAGGAGCAGGCGGGGCGCCACGTCGCGGCCGCGGTGCGCGGCGGCGACGTACACCTGCTCGAGCTCGTCGTCGTTCACCACCACGAAGCCGGCGACCTCGGAGCCGCGCAGCATTAGCAGGGTCTGGGCGACCCGCGCCGCCGCGCGGTCGCGGAACGAGGCCGCGGTCCGGGCGCGGGCCAGCTCCGCCGAGACGTGTCCGTCGTGGCCGTCGTGCCAACCCAGGTGAAAGATCTCGGCCACCACGTCGACGTCCTCGGGCCTCATCGCCCGGACCCGAAGGGCCGGCACGGTGCTCACGACAACGAGACCACGGCGGCGTCATAGTCGGGCTCGGTGCCGATCTCGCGCACCAGCTCGGTGTGCAGGACGGTGCCGTCGGTGTCGACGACGAGCACCGCCCGAGCCAGCAGGCCCTCGAAGCCGCCGTCGGTCAGGGTGACGCCGTAGTCGGTGCCGAAGCCCGACCTGAACGACGACGCGGCGGTGACGTTCTCGATGCCCTCGGCGCCGCAGAAGCGGGCCTGGGCGAACGGCAGGTCGGCCGAGATGCACAGCACCACGGTGTTCTCGAGCCCGGCCGCGAGCGCGTTGAACGTCTTGACGCTGGCCGCACACACGCCGGTGTCGACGCTCGGGAAGATGTTGAGCACGGTCCGGGTGCCCGTGGTCAGCGACACCGGGCTGAAGTCGGCACCCGTCAGCAGGAAGGTGGGCGCGGGCGTGCCGACCGCGGGGAGGTCACCGACAGTGTTCACGGGGTTGCCGCCGAGGGCAGTAATGGCCATGGCCCATGTCTAGCAGCACCGGGCCGCGCGGCAGGCTGCCGGCCCGCGGCGGCAGCCTCCGGGGTTGCCGACGTCGCCGACGGGCCTAGGTTGGTCCGTGGGTGACCTGGTCACCCACCTGCTCGTGGAGAGGAACCGGATGCACGTCGAGGACACGGCGGCCGAGGCCCGCCTGCTGGCCCAGCGGCACCGCGGTAAGCCGTACGCCGCCACGCTCGAGGTTCGGCGATGAGCGGGGTCGGGGAGCACCACCTGGCTCGGCTCAACGAGCGGAACCACGAACGGGTCGCCGATCACGAGTCCCTGCTCTTCGAGGGTCGCTGGCACACCAGCGGCGAGCTCTTCGAGCGTGGCGAGCGGGTCGCGGGCGGGTTGCGCGAGCTTGGCATCCGACCCGGTGACCGGGTGGTGGTGCTGATGATGAACACCCCCGAGGTGTTCGTGACCTACCAGGCCGTGTGGCGTGCTGGCGCGGTCGTCACCCCGGTGATCTTCCTGCAGACCCCGCCGGAGCTGCGCCACATCCTGAGCGACTCCGGCGCCCGGGCCGTCGTGGTCACGCCCGAGCTGCTGCCGCTGCTGAGCGTGGCCGCCGAGGGCCTGGACCTGCACGTGCTGGTCGTCGGCGACCCCGGCAAGACGGCCGGGGCCCGACGGTTCACCGAGCTGGAGGCGGCCTCGCCGCTGGGCATCGAGCCGCGGGGGGACGACGACCTGGCCGCGCTGCTCTACACCGGCGGCACCACCGGACGCTCCAAGGGCGTGATGCTCACCCACCACGGGCTGTGGGCCAGCGGTCACGGGCTGGACCGGGTCGCGCTCAGCACGGGCGTCACCCGCACGCTGCTGTCGCTGCCGCTCTCGCACGCGTACGGCCTGATCGTCACCATCAGCGGTATGCACTCCGAGCGCGAGACGGTCGCGGTCCTGCAGCGCTGGTTCGACGCGAAGGACTGGCTGGCCCTGGTGCAGGAGCACCGGCTCGAGGGCAGCTCGATGGTGCCCTCGATGCTGACCATGCTGATGGCCGAGCCGCTCGAGGACCGGGACCTGACCTGCCTGCGTTCTCTGGGTTCCGGGGGCGCGCCGCTGCCGCCCGCACTGCGGGCGCAGGCCGAGGAACGACTCGGGGTGGTGATCCTCGAGGGTTACGGCCTGACCGAGTCCAGCGCGGTCGTCTCGGCCTCGACCCTGGAGGCCACCCGACCGCCCAGCGTCGGGAGGCCGCTGCCGCACGTCGTGGTCGAGATCCGCGACGACGCGGGCACCGCGCTGTCCCCCGGCCAGGACGGTGAGATCTGCGTGAGCGGCCCCGGGGTGATGGCGGGCTACTGGAGATCACCGGAGCAGAGCGCGGCGACCGTGGTCGACGGCTGGCTACTCACCGGCGACATCGGCCACCTCGACGAGGACGGCTACCTCTACGTCGTCGACCGCAAGAAGGACCTGATCATCCGCGGCGGCTTCAACGTCTACCCCCGCGACGTCGAGGACGCCCTGCTCGCCCACCCGGACGTCACCTCGGCCGCGGTCGTCGGCCGACCCGCCGACGCCCGGGGCGAGGAGGTCGTCGCGGTGGTCTCCGTCGTGCCCGGCTCCGACCTGGGCCCCGAGGCGATCATCGCCTTCGCCCGCGAGCGGCTGGGGGCGCACAAGTACCCCCGCGAGGTGATCGTGGTCGCCCACGTGCCCCTGACCAGCGTGGGCAAGACCGACCGCAAGGCAGTCCGGGCGCTGGTGCGGGAGTAGGTCCAGGGATCGTGGCCGGCCGGCCGCACCGCCTAGGATCGAGGGCGATGCGCCTCTCCCCCTCCCGGACGCTGGTCCCGCTCCTCGCCCTCGCGGCCCTGACCGTCGGCGGCTGCGCCGCGGGCCCGGAGCCGGCCGAGTCCACCGCGGTCGCCGTGGGCGGCCCCACGACGGCGGACCGGGGCACCCCCGAGGCCGCATCCCGGGCCGACGCCGGAGCCGGGGTGCCGGTCGCGGCCGTCGTACCTGGCCCGACGCTGCGGCACACCCAGCGCTGGAAGGCCGCGAAGCGGCGGATCGCGCTGGCCCGAGAGGTGGAGAGGACCACTCGGGCGGCTGCGGCGCAGAATCCGCTGGTCGGGCGGGAGTGGGGCGTCTACCGGGGCGAGGCCGACCAGTCGTGGGGGCCGTACGCCTCGTCCACGGGGACCGACCGCGCCCTGCTGGCCAAGATCTCGGAGCGCCCCAAGGCGCAGTGGTTCGGAGCCTGGATCCCGGACGCCGAGATCGCGGGCAGGGTCGAGGACTACATCGCCAACGCACAGGGCGGCGACCCCGACACGCTCGTGCAGATGGCCGTCTTCCGGATGGTGCCCTGGGAGCGCGAGGCCTGTGGCCGGCTGCCCTCGGCGGCCGAGCAGGCGTCGTACAAGCGGTGGATCGACAGCTTCGCGGCCGCCGTCGGCGACACGCCCGCGGCGATCATCCTGCAGCCCGACGGCCCGTTCGCGCTGTGCGTGCCCGGGGGATCTGGCCTGCCGTCGAGCCTGATCGCGTACGCCGCGCGGGCCTTCGGTGCCCTCGACAACACCGCGACCTACATCGACGCAGGCTCGGCCGACTGGCCTGCGGTGGGCCAGGGCGGCGTGCCGAAGGTGCTGGAGTTCCTGATCCCTGCGGGGATCGAGGACGTGCGCGGCATCGCACTGAACAGCACGCACTACGGTGCGACGTCCGACGAGGTCGAGCGCGGTGCCGAGATCGTCGAGGCCCTGGCCGCGCGCGGCATCCCCGACAAGCACGTCGTGATCAGCACGTCGTCCAATGGTAGGCCGTTCGTGTTCGGCGACGCCCCCGGGAGCGACCCCGACAACGCCACCGTCTGTGCCGCACCCGGCGCCCAGGCCTGCGTGACGCTCGGCATCCCACCCACCGCCGACGTCGCCAACCCGCGATGGGGGCTCGCGGCCTCGACGAACGCGCTGGCCCGGCAGCACGTCGACGGCTACCTGTGGTTCGGCCGGCCCTGGCTCTACCGCCAGAACAGTCCCTTCCTGCGGGACCGAGCCCTGGCCCTGGCCCGGACCACGCCGTACTAGGGAGCCCGACGAGGGATCCGGGCCGGCGTCTCGGCGCGAGCCCCGTCAGCGCCATCAGCCCGCAGCAGCCCGCTGGGATCGCCGCCGAGGTCGCGCGCCGCCCTACGATGAGCCGGTGACTGCCACCCTCGTCGCCAAGGGCCTGGCCGGCGGCCACGCCCACCGCACCCTCTTCGAGAATCTCGACCTCACGGTCGCGCCCGGCGACGTCGTCGGGGTCGTCGGGGCCAACGGTGCCGGCAAGACCACGCTGCTGCGGCTGCTCGCGGGTGACGCCACGCCGCTGGCCGGCACCGTGAGCACCGCACCGCCGGATGCGTTCGTCGGCTGGCTGCCGCAGGAGCACGAGCGGGTGCCCGGCGAGAGCGTCGGCGGCTACCTAGCCCGGCGTACCCGGGCGAGCGAGACGACCGCGGCCATGCAGGCGACCGCGGCCTCGCTGGAGACGGCGCCCGAGGGTGACGCCGCCGCCGGTGACGCGTACGCCGCCGCGCTGGACCGCTGGCTGGCCAGCGGCGCGGCCGACCTCGAGGACCGGGTGCCGGCGGTGCTGGCCGACCTCGGGCTCCGGGTCGCTCCCGAGGCGCTGATGTCGTCGCTCTCGGGCGGGCAGGTGGCCCGGGTGGCGCTGGCCGCGCTGCTGCTGAGCCGCTTTGACGTGGTGCTGCTGGACGAGCCGACCAACGACCTGGACCTGGCCGGGCTGGCCCGGTTGGAGGCCTTCGTGACGGGGTTGCGCGGAGGGGTCGTGCTGGTCTCGCACGACCGCGAGTTCCTGGCCCGCTGTGTCACCCGGGTCGTGGAGCTGGACCTGGCCCAGCAGCAGGTCACGGTGCACGACGGTGGCTACGACGCGTTCCTGCAGGAGCGGGCGGTGGCCCGACGCCACGCCCGCGAGGCCTACGACGACTTCGCGGCCACCAGGGCGGACCTGGTCTCCCGGGCCCGCACGCAACGGGAGTGGAGCTCCCAGGGCGTGCGCAACGCCATGAAGAAGAGCCCCGACAACGACAAGATCCGCCGCAAGGCCGCCACCGAGTCCTCGGAGAAGCAGGCCCAGAAGGTGCGCCAGATGGAGTCCCGGATCGCCCGGCTGGACGAGGTCGAGGAGCCCCGCAAGGAGTGGGCCCTGCAGTTCAGCATCGGGGCCGCGCCCCGGTCGAGCAGCGTGGTGGCCACGCTCAACCGGGCCGTGCTGCGACGGGGTGACTTCACCTTCGGCCCCGTCTCGCTGCAGGTCGACGCGCGGATGAGGATCGGGGTGACCGGCGCCAACGGCGCGGGCAAGACCACCCTGCTGCGGCTGCTGCTCGGCACGCTGACACCCGAGACCGGCTCGGGCGGGCTGGGAGCCAGCGTGGCCGTGGGCGAGATCGACCAGGCCCGCACCGGGCTGGTCGAGGAGCTGGGCCTGGGCGCGGCCTTCGAGGCGGTGCTACCGGACCTGGCACCGAGCGACGTGCGCACGCTGCTGGCGAAGTTCGGCCTGCGTGCCGACCAGGTCACCCGCCCGGTCGGCCGGCTCTCGCCGGGCGAGCGGACCCGCGCGGCCCTGGCCCTGCTACAGGCCCGCGGGGTCAACCTGCTGGTGCTCGACGAGCCGACCAACCATCTCGACCTGCCGGCGATCGAGCAGCTCGAGCAGGCGCTGGAGAGTTACGACGGTGCGTTGCTGCTGGTCTCGCACGACCGCCGGCTCCTCGACAACGTCCGCCTCGACCAGCGCTGGCACGTCGAGGACGGCAGCGTCACGATCAGCTGACCAGGGCGATGTCTGCCACGTCACATCAACCTGAGGGGTGAGTTTGTAGAGGTTCTGTTGAATTTAGGGCTACGATCCTCACATTGGCGTTGAGGTATTCAGGTCTCGTCGCTGAACCGTTCTTCCTGAGGAGACAACGTGAAGCTCGAGAACAGCAGCCCCCTGACCGTCGTCCTGATCGATGACTGCGACCTGGCCACCGCCGGTCTGCGCAGCATCCTGACGCCGTACGTCGACCGCGTCACGCTGGTCGACACCCGGGAGGCGCTCGCTCACCCCGGTGCTCTCGACGTGATCCTCTACGAGCCGATGGGCATGTCGACCATGGCGGCCTCGCTGCTGCGCGACTTGCAGCACACCGGGCACGCCCACACCGCCGTCTTCAGCTGGGCCACCCAGGACCAGCTGCCTACGCCGACCGCGCGCCCGCACCTCAGCAAGCGCCTGACCGCCTCCCAGCTCGTGGTCGCCCTCGAGGAGCTGATGTCGGGCCGCTTCACCGCCGCCGCGGCCGTCACCGAGCCGGCGCCCGAGCCGGAGCCGGAGCCGGAACCCCGCCACGAGCGGGTCGTCGACCACGACGTGCTGCTGACCCCCCGTGAGGGTGACGTGATCGCTTTGATCGCCGCCGGTCGCAGCAACCTGGAGATCAGTGCCCACCTGGGCCTTAGCATCAACTCGGTGAAGACCTACATCCGCAGCGCCTACCGCAAGATCGGTGTCGGACGACGGTCGCAGGCAGTGCTCTGGGGCGTCACCAACGGCTACGACGGCGAGGCCGTCGTCGCTGCGGCCACGGCATGACGGCCGCGCCGTCATTCCCGGACGCGGCGACTCCCGGCCTCACCATCGGCGGCGTCGCCGACCGCACCGGGGTCGGGGCCCCGACGCTGCGGATGTGGGAGAGCCGGCACGGGTTCCCCGAGCCGCATCGTCTGGCCAGCGGACACCGGCGCTACGACGAGTCCACCGTCGACACCGTGCTGGACGTGCAGAGTCGCCGGGCCAAGGGGGTCCGTCTCGACGTCGCCATCAACGAGGCCCTGGCCGAGGCCATGCAGAAGGCCACCCCCGCGGCCCCGTCGGTCTACGCCGAGCTCCGGCTCAAGCACCCGTCCCTGGCGGTCAACCGGCTGCGCAAGTCGACGTTGCTCGGGTTGTCCTGGGCCATCGAGGACGAGTTCGCTGCCACCTCGCAGCGGGCCTACCTCTTCGGTGCCTTCCAGCGTGCCCAGCACTTCGAGGCGGCCCGCCCCCGGTGGAGCGAGCTGTCGCGGACCGCGTCCGGTACGTTCGCCTTCGCCGACTTCAAGGAGAACGTCGACGGCCGGATGTCGCTGGTCTCCCTTAACGACGAGCACCCGCTGCAGCGGGAGTGGGCCGTGGTCTGCGACTCCTCAGACCTGCCGGTCGCGTTGACCGCGTGGGAGCTGCCAGGTCAGCAGTCGGTGCGCGACCGGGACCGGATCTTCGAGTCGGTCTGGACGGTCGACCCGCCGGCCGTGCGTGACGCGGCCCGGGTCTGTGCCGCGGTGGCGGCCCGGCAGGGTTCCACCGGCGCCGGTGCCGCGGTCGCCGAGCTGGCCCGCGACGCCCGCAGCACCCCCGCGGACATGCGTGCGGTCACCGGTTTGTTCAACCGGATCGTCGCCTACGTCGACCACGCGGGTCGCTGATGTTGTGGTCGGGGGGCCGCGCCCCCGCGCCCCCGCCGCCCCCCGCGCCGCCCCCGGGGTCACGGTCGGCGTCGTACGCCGCGCGGGCGGGGCCCGCCCCCCGCGCCGTCGCGGCCCTCGCCCCCCCCCGGGCCCCCCCCGCCGGGCA
>JAJAYJ010000105.1 GCA_026786275.1 Nocardioides sp.
AGTCTGGTGGGCTCGGTGTTGTTTATATGAGAGTGGCTTGGAGGACTGCGTCAGGTAGTGGTCCGCCGGGCGGCAGCACGGCGAGCGCTGGCTGGAGGGCACCTTCTTCCGGCGGGCCCGCACGATGGGCAACGACATCGGCTACGACTCGATCGTCGGCGGCGGTCGGCACGCGACCACGCTGCACTGGATCGAGAACTCCGGCCCGATCACACCGGGTGAGCTGGTCCTGCTCGACATGGGGGTGGAAGGCCACCACCTCTACACGGCCGACGTCACCCGCACGCTGCCGGTCGACGGCACGTTCACCGCGCTGCAGCGAGAGCTCTACGACCTGGTGTTCACCGCCCAGCAGGCGGGCATCGACGCGGTGCGCCCCGGCGTGCCGTTCCTGGCCGCTCACGACGCGGCCATGTCGGTGCTGGCCCACGGCCTCGACGCGATGGGCCTGCTGCCGGTGCCGGCGGCCGAGTCGCTGGACCCCGAGAGCCTGGTCTACCGGCGCTGGACCCTGCACGGGACCAGCCACATGCTCGGCATGGACGTGCACGACTGCGGCAAGGCCGCCCCGGCGCTGTACCCCAAGGGCGACCTGGCCGAGGGAATGGTGCTGACCGTGGAGCCGGGGTTGTACTTCCAGGAGGACGACCTGCTGGTGCCCGAGGAGTTGCGGGGCATCGGCATCCGGATCGAGGACGACATCCTGGTGACCGCGGACGGCTGGCGCAACCTCTCCGAGTCGTTGCCGCGCACCAGCGCCGACGTCGAGGCCTGGATGGCCGAGCACCGCGGCTGAGGCTGCGTGAGCGCGGCCCCGGTGCGGTGCCTCGGCGTCGTGGTGAAGAATGCGCACCGAGCCCCCGTAGCTCAGCTGGACAGAGCAGCGGCCTTCTAATCCGCCGGTCGCAGGTTCGAATCCTGCCGGGGGCACCGTGTGATCTCTCAGGACATCGGAACCCGCGGCACGTGCCAGCGCAGCTCGGAGGCCTCGGCGTCGACCTCGGCGTCGTCCCCGGTGTCGGCCTCGGTGTCGGCCTTGTCGTCGGCGTCGGTCTCGGTGCCGGCCTTGTCGAGCGGGTGGATTCCACGGGACTCGACGCGCCGGTTCCTACTGGTCGTCCAGTCGGAGGGATAGACCTTGGGCAGCATCTTCGCGACGGCCAGGGCCCCGTACATCATCGTGTTGATGGCGACGAAGGCCGCGAGGACCGCGAAGACCTCGGAGCGGAGCAGCGACTGCGAGAACACGATCCCCAGCGGCAGCATCGCGCTCGACACACCGACCACCGCTCAGGCCACCTTGGCGACGTCGTCGCGCTCGTCGCGGAGCGTGTGCGTGACGTGCTTCCACCGGGCCTGGCGCCCCAGGGAGATGTCGATGATGCCCTTGGCGTAGACGACGTTGAGGAACAGCGCGAAGAACAGCTCGGGGAACAGCGCCATCCCCAGGAGCCGCGCACGCCAGCCGCCCGACCACACGGTCACCACCCGCTCAGCTGTGAAGAGCAGCCCCACCCCCAGCCAGAACGGGAACCAGACCCAGTCGTCGAGCGAGAGCACCATCAGCAGGATCAGCAACAGGTAGGAGGTCAGGGCGATCACGCCGTACCCGATCCCGAGCTGCTGGGCCCAGTACCGGAACGTCTGCGGTGTGACCCCGTAGGCCCCGAGGTTCTCCAGGGCGCCGCGCTGCCAGCGCAGCCGCTGCGCCCACAGGGTGCGCCACGTCGGCATCACCTCGGTGACCACGGTGCAGGCGGCCGGTGAGATCATCAGGGCGCCCAAGGACTTCAACGCGATGGTCAGCTCGTTGTCCTCGGTCAGCGCCGCGGTGTCGTAGACGTCGCCTCGCCGCCCGGGCAGCGAGTCACCGCGACTGGCGGCCACGGTGCGCAGCGCCCGGGGACGGAACAACGACGCGGTGCCGGTGAGCACGAACACCCGACCGCGCCGGCGCCTCATCTCCCGGGCGTAGCGGATGTACTCGTTGCGCTGGAACTGGCCGAGCAGGCCCTCGCCCTCCTCGCCGTAGAAGAGTCCGCCCACGGCCATCAGGGCCCGGTCGTCGGTCATCCGGCGTACGGCGTGCTCCAGGAACCCCGCGTCCAGCGCCGTGTCGGCGTCCATCACCATGACGATCTCATTGTCGCTCAGACCCGGCAGCAGCGACGTCAGCGCCTGGTTGAGGGCGCCGGCCTTCTTGTGCGAGTTGTGAACGGACTCGAAGACCTCGACCCGGGCTCGTCGTGCGACCGCGACGGTCGAGTCGGTGCAGTTGTCGGCGACCACGACGATCCGCTCCGGGCGGTGGGACTGCGAGATCAGGGAGGTGAGCGTCCCCGCCAGGGAGGCCTCCTCGTTGTGAGCCGGGATCAGCACCGTCACCGTGACGGGACCCGCGAACACGCCACGCGTCTGCGCCATCACGACCTTCGGCGCGAGCGGGGTGGCCCCTGAGTTCGCCGAGCGGCGGAACCGGTTGGTGATCCGACGTTCGAGCAGAGCCACGCCGACGGCGAACAGGATCGCCAGGCAAGCCGCCGCGAGCAGGACGCGGGAGCTCGGCGCTGCGGTGTCGTAGACGACCTTCCAGGCCCCGAAGAGCAGGCCCTCGTCGGGCGCCTCGCTGACCTGGGTGCCGCCCGCGGCGATCGCGAACCACAACAGCACCGCAGCCCCGCCGGCCAGAGCCACGATCACGAGGCCCACTGCCCGTTGGAACCGTCCCACGCCGACCACCTCCTCACGGGAGCGTGCGCTCCCGATGCTAGGTCCGGCCGCGGCTCGCTCGTGGGGTTTTGGCGTCAATCAGTCAGTGACGGCAGCGGGGCCCCCGAGAGGAACCTCGACGTGAACTCCTCGAAGGGCACCGGCTCGCCGATCAGGTAACCCTGCGCCAGGTCGACGCCCTCGGCGCGGACGACGTCGAGGGCCGCGGCATCGGCGACGAACTCGGCGACCGTGCGCTTGCCCAAGTCGCGAGCGATGCCCACGATCGAGCGCAGGATCGTGCGGTCGACGCTCGAGCGGTGGCAGTCGGCCACGAACTCCCCGTCGATCTTCACGTAGTCGAAGAGCAGGTGCTTGAGGTAATAGAACGAACCGAAGCCGGCCCCGAAGTCGTCGAGGGCGAACTTGCAGCCGAGCCTGGTCATCCGCTCGGCGAACCTGCGTGCGACCTCGACGTCCGCGACAGCCGCCGTCTCGGTGATCTCCAGGATCAGCGCGGACGGGTCCACGCCGTGGTACCGCAACGACTCGGTGATCGCGAGGCCGATCTCCGGCTTCCCGATCGACAGTCCCGAGAGGTTGACCTCGAGCTGGAAGTCCGGCTGGTGGCGCCTCAGCTCCGCCAGCATGGCGATGCTGCGCTTGAGGACCCACACGTCGACGGCCGGCACGAGTCCCGCCCGCTCGGCGATGTAGAGGAACCGTCCCGGCAGGACCAGCTCATCGGTGTCGGCCAGTCGCAGGAGCGCCTCGGCCGAGTGGATCGTGTTGGTGCGCAGGTCCAGGATGGGCTGCAGGTGGAGCACGAAGTCGTCGTTCTCGAGCGCCTCCTCGATCCGACCCTTCCACTGCAGGCGTGCACCCGAGCGGGGTTGTCGGTGGTTGACCTCGTCGAGGACCACATAGCCGTCCCGGCCGGCGTCCTTGGCGTCGTACATCGTCATGTCCGCGAGCGCGAGCACGTCGGCCCCCTGTTCGCTGGCACCCTGGAAGGTCACCACCCCCACGCTGGCGGTGACCCGTCGGCGGGTGCCCTCGAGGGTCGCGGTGTGCTCGCGCACCCGCTCGACGACGGAGCGTGCCACCGTCTCGGCCGCGCTCCGGTCCCCGTCGGTCAGCAGGATGGCGAACTCGTCACCTCCCAGCCGGGCCACCACGTCGGTGGCCCTGATTCCGCGCTGCAGCAACGCCGCGGTGGAGATGATCAGCTGGTCGCCGGCGCCGTGACCCAAGGTGTCGTTGACCTCCTTGAAGTGGTCGAGGTCGAGCAGCAGCAGCGCCCCCCTCGGCCCGTACCGACGGCACTGCTCGAGGTGGCGTCGCAGCTCCCCGTCGAAGCGCCGCCGGTTGGCCAGGCCGGTCAGCGCGTCGTGGTCGGCAAGATGAGCCAGGCGCTGCTCGTAGCGACGTCGCTCGGAGACGTCGACGACATTGACCAGCACCACGTCCTCGCTGGCGTCCTCCTCGGCCAGGACGCGGCTGCTCAACGCCACGTGGATGTCGTTCCCGTGCGCGTCTCGCAGGGTCCAGTCGGACTGCACGCGGGCTCCCCGGTCGTCGAGAACCGTGGCCAGGTGCCGCTCGAGCTGGTCGTCGCCGGGACGGGAGAGCACCGCGAGCGGCTGACCGTCGAGGCTGCCGGGAATGATCCCGGACATCGAGTTCAGGGCGCTGTTGAGCTGGACCACCCGCCCCGAGGTGGAGATGACGGCGACGCCGTACGGCGCATCGTTGAAGAGCCGCTCGGCGCGTTCCTTGGCTTGCACCAGGGCGCGCTCCCGGGCCCGTTCCTTGCTGATGTCGCGTCCCAGGATCAGCGCGCGTGCCCCGTCGGTGTCGGGCGGCAGGGGTGTCACCACGATGACCTGCTCGGCACCGCCGTGGGTAGCGGCAAGCTCGGCGCTGGCCTCCCGTCCCTCGAACGCCTCGTCGAGAAGGCCCCGGAGAAGGGTCACGTTCTCCGCACGGGAGACGTCTCCGAGAGACTTGCCGACCGTGCCCTGAAGCCCCACCCGCAACGCTCCGGCACCCGCGACCGCGCGGATCTGCAGCGCGTCGTCGACCACCATGACGGTGGTGTCCGGCAGGTGGTCCATGACCACCCGCCAGCGAGCCTCGGCCAGGGTCAGCGCACGCTCGGCCTGCACCGCGTCGGTGGCGTCGATCGCGACCCCCAGGTAGCCCGTGACCTCGCCGTGGCTGTCGCGCAGGTCCGTTACGACGAGCTGGACCAGGATCCGTTGACCGTCGGCCCGCGCGTAGGTCCAGATCCGGCTCGGTGCCCCTCGTCGAGCCAGCTCGGCGAAGACCGCGAAGCCCGGCTCGACGCCCAGCTCGGCGGCCACCTGGGTGACCTCCTCGGGATCGTGGAACAGGGCGTGCCCGAGCCCGATCACGTCGTGAGCGCGGTACCCGAGGAGCTCCTCCGCGCCCACGCTGAACGAGCGGACCGTGCCGGACACGTCGGTCGTGATCAAGCTGCTCAGCCGCGCGCCGCCCATGATTCCGTCGAGCTCGGCGCTGGCCTCGCGCTGCTTGAGGGTCTCCACCGAGAGCTGACGCACCAGTTGCTGGATCACCGGGCCGATCATCGCGGCGACCGCGACCCACAGCACCGCCCGGCGCCAGTCGCCCACGGGGTAGGCGGGCGCTCCGACCAGCAGGATCGGCACCAGGAACGTCGCGCCCGTCAGGAACGTGGCCACCACCAGGTCGCGTCGCGTGCCCAGCAGGGAGAGCCACACGATCGGCAGAGCCGCCAACGGCGCCAACCCCGACGTGGCTCCGCCGCTCAGGTCCCGACCCAGCGCCAGCACGAGGAAGAACAGCCACGGCCCCACCGGGTCGAGCCAGGATCTCTCCGTCCGGGTGAGGCTGACCACGAAGAAGCCGAGCGTGATGAGGAAAGCCAGGATCAGCACGAACGGCTTGACGGCCCCGTTCTCCGCGTAGGGCGGGAGGAACGTGGAGCCTAGGCCCAGCATCGCGACCACCGCGAACGGGAGGGCGGCCCGTGCGGTCGGCTTGGGGGGCGCGATGTCGGTGGTC
This sequence comes from Nocardioides sp., assembly GCA_026786275.1. GTDB lineage: Bacteria > Actinomycetota > Actinomycetes > Propionibacteriales > Nocardioidaceae > Nocardioides. Next base: position 5,779 of record JAJAYJ010000105.1, read on the forward strand.
GCCGTGTCGAGTGACCGCCGCGACCGCATGGTTCAGGTTAGAGGCCGAGCGCCCGCCCGGTGCTGCTTCGGCGCAGGAACGTCGGGCGCGTCGGTGTCGATACCACGCACAGGGCCAGGTCTGCCGGTGGATCTTCTCCCACCAGGCCGTCCACGGCTTCACGAAGCAGGTCGGCGTGTCCGGTGTCGCGCCCGTACTCCTCGACCAGGTCGAGGAGCAGTCGCCTCAGGCTGGGGGTGTGTGCCTCGCCGTCGTCCACGTGCACGAGCTGGTTGAGGCCACCGGTGGCCAGCGCCGCCGTCCCAGATGCTCTGCCCGGGCTCGCCGATGCTGGCGCCGGCGAGCCTGGTCGTCGTGGTGTCGTCCTCGACGGCCGAGACGTGTGCGACCAGGCTCGCAAGGCTCAGCGACGAGGTGCCGATCCGGACCTGGATGCCCGCGTGGTCGAGACCCGAGACCTTCCAGAAAAAGGTGGCCCGGAGCCGGTCGAGGCACCCGAGCAGGTGCTCGAGCTCGGTCCCGGCCAGGGGCGGCTCCCACGGGGGTGGTGTCCAGGTAAATCGGTCGGGGCTGGACTCGGTGCAGCTCATGAGCCACACCGTGAAACGGGTTCTGGCGGATCCGATCGAGACTCAGAGCACCGCCGTCCGCCGGCAGACCTCCAGCCACGGCGTGGGCTCGAGATCGAGCGCCTGCATGCTGGCCCCCGAGTCCAGGACGTACGGCGCGATGCGCTGATAGGCGAGCTCGTTGAGCTCGCGCAACAGCGGCGAGACGAGTCCGGCCGAGCGGGTCAGGAACCGGGGCAGCACCCGGACCGGGACCGGCGGGCGGCCCACCGAGGCCAGCGTGTCGGTGATCGCCTCGCGCAGCGTGCGTGGCGCATTGGTGGGCACGTGCCAGATCCGGCCCCACGTCGCGGGTCGCTCGGCCACGGCGGCCAACGCCCGGGCGACGTCCAGGACGTCGGTCCAGGAGTGAGGCTGGTCGGCCCCGTCGAGGACCCACGCGGTCTTGCCCCGCACCGCCGTGGGCAGTACCCGGGTGACGTGGCCGTTACCGCCGACCCCGGTGCCGACGTAGTCGGAGCCGCGCACCTCCACCGCGCGCAGCGTGCCGGCCGCGTGGGCGGCCGCCAGGTCGGCCCACATCCGCGCCCGGAGCGCACCCTTGTGGTCGGTGGCCGCGTCGGGCATGCCCTCGACCATGCGGCCGCCCGGCACCGGGCCGTAGGGGTAGAGGTTGCCGGTGACCACCAGCACCGCCCCGGTCCGCTCGGCCACGGTGCGCAGCGACCCGGCCAGCGGCGGCCACACGCTCTCCCAGGTGGTGTAGTCGCCGGGGTTGGCGCAGTTGTGCAGCGCCACGGCACCCTCGACGACCGCGCTCAGCGCCTCCGCGTCCGAGGCGTCGAGCGCGACCGACTGCACCGAACGACCGGGCGTGGTGACGGTAGAGCCGCTGCGGGTGACGACGACGACCTCGGAGCCGCGCTCGGCGAGCAGCCGGGCGAGGTGGGTGCCGACCGGGCCTGCTCCGACGATCACGTGACGATCGGACATGGGGGTGACCTCCGACGGGAACTGGATGGAGAGCACCGCTCTCGTTTTCTCATTGTGAGCGGGTCGCGGCGGTACGTCAAGAGCACTGCTCCCGTTTCGGATCGGCGCTCTCTTCGTCAGCCCGAGCGCCGTACACTCCACCTCGATGAGCACCGCACGCGAGCGCGCCCGCGCCGAGCTGACCACCGACATCCTGCGCACGGCGCGGGCCCAGCTGGGCCAGGTCGGGCCGGCCTCCCTGTCGTTGCGAGCGGTCGCCCGCGACCTCGGCATGGTCTCCTCGGCCGTCTACCGCTACGTCGCGAGCCGCGACGAGCTGCTCACCGCACTGATCGTGCAGTGCTACGACGAGCTGGGCGCCACCGTCGAGGAGGCCGACGCGGCGCTACCGCGCCTCGAGGTACGACGCCGTTGGCGCACGGCCTGCGGCCGGATCAGGTCCTGGGCGGCCGAGCACCCGCACGAGTACGCCCTGCTCTACGGCTCCCCCGTCCCTGGATACCAGGCCCCGCAGGCCACGATCGGCCCGGCCACCCGGCCCGCCGGGGTGCTGATCCGGATCGTGGTCGACGCACAGCTCGGCGAGCCGGCGACCCGCATCGCGACGGGCCGGACGATGACGGCCGAGCACCACGACAACCTCGCCGGGGCGCGTGCGTTCATCGCCGAGGACCACCGACAGCTCACCGGGACAGCACCCCCGTGCGAGCTCGCCGACGACATGGTCATGCGCATCCTGAGCTCGTGGACCACCGTCTTCGGCGCCGTCTCCTTCGAGCTGTTCGGCCACCTGGTGGGCTCGGTCGTCGACACCGACCTGTTCTTCGGCGAGCTGGTCGAGCGGCTCGCCGACGACCTGGACCTGCCCGGGTGAGGTCCGTCGGCTTGCGGGCCCTTCGCCACTCCCGTGATTCACTTCGTGGGTCATGACCCTCGACCACGAACGGCCCACCGCGCGCCGGGTCGGCCGGACGATCGCGTCCCTGGTCGTGCTGATCGTGGCCATCGCCCTGGTGGGGCAGGCGGGCCGCTCCGGCCGGTCCGGCCGGTCCGGCGAGTCCGACGACACCGCCCGGTCCGCAGCCGACACTGCGGCCCCGACCACGACCCCGGACGTCTCGCCGACGCCCACGCCCCCCGTCGCCACCGAGCCCGTCGTGCCGGTCGTGCCGGTCGAGCAGCCCGTCTACACCTTCGTCTCGGCCCCCGACCTGCTCAACGCCGACATCGGGGACCTGCACGGCTACCCCGGCTGGACGCCCGGCACCCCCAACTCGTTCAACAAGACCACCAACGACTCGCTGAACCGGCTGTTCGCGGACATGGCGGCATGGAACCCTGACGGAGTCTTCGTCGCCGGCGACGAGGTCCGAGGTCACTGGGACGTCGACAACGCCGGCACCGGGACCTTCGGCCCGGTCCGCACCCCGGAGCAGCGGCGCCGCGCCATCCGCCGGGCCGGCGACTTCTACTACGACGTCTGGAAGAACCGCTTCCCTGACAACGGCATCGCTCTCGAGCAGGTGTACCCCGCCATCGGCGACCACGAGATCGGTGACAACCCGTGGCCGGAGGGCAGCTTCGCCCTGGACGCGGTCCCGACGTTCAAGAAGGTGTGGGCCGAGCACTTCACCCGGGTCGACGGCGCCGACCGCTTCCGGCTGCACCCCACCGGCACCCAGTTCGACGACACGGCCTACGCCAGCTACCTGACCCCGCAGCTGCTGCTGGTCACCGTCGACCCCTTCGCGTGGAGCGAGAGGTCGCTCAGCATCGACGTCCGTGGCGAGCAGCTGGCGTGGCTGCGTGGAGTGCTCGGCGACGCCCCGCGGGGCACCAAGATCCTGGTGCAGGGCCACGTGCCGGTGCTGACCCCGGTGCGGACCCGCGGGTCGTCGGCGCTGCACCTCGACCGCGGAGAGGCCAGCGAGTTCTGGCGGGTGCTCGAGGAGTACGGCGTCGACCTCTACCTCAACGGTGAGGTGCACGACTTCACCGCGACCCAGCTCGCGGACGGCGGACCGGTGCAGCTCTCCCACGGCGGTCTCTTCGCGCACGGCACCACCGACTACGTCGTGGGCCGGGTCTGGGCCGACGGTCAGCTCACCCTCGACGCCCGGCGGATGCAGGACCAGGCAGCAGGTGAGGACCTGCTGGCGACCATGTGGCAGACCCGCAACAACATCCAGGGCAAGGTCAGATTCCCCGACGCCTCGACGTCGGTCGGCTCGATGGTGATCGACGGTGACAACCGGATCACCCAGCGCACCGGACTGCTGGAGGCCTACTCCCCGGCACCCGGCGAGGTGTTCGGGCGCAAGGCAGCGAAGCGTCGCTAGCCACCTCCTCGACGTGGAGCCCGGTCAGCGCAGGGGCGGGGTGCCGCTGCCGTCGTGGATGGTGCGGAACTTGTCCGGCTCGAAACCGTGGCTGAGCCCCCACAGCACTGCCTGCGAGCGACGGGAGACGCCCATCTTGCGATAGGCGGTGCGGATGTAGGTCTTGACCGAGTTGATGCTGAGGTAGCACTGGTCGGCGATCTCCTGGTTGGACAGGCCCTGGGTGATCAGCGCCAGCACCTCGGCCTCGCGCGCCGTCAGGCCCTGCACCTTGCCGGGCCACCCGCCGTGCTCGGAGGCCCCGTCGACGGCACCGTCCGGCAGCACCTGCTCCCCGGCGTGCACCCGCTCGATCGCGGTGACGACGTCGCTGGCCTCGGCGCTCTTGGCCAGGTAGCCGCGGGCGCCCTTGGCCAGCGCCCGAGCCACCAGCCCGGGCTCCGTGTTCCAGCTGAAGATGACGACCTTGGCGTTGCCGCCGCGGACCAGGTCCTCGAGGTCGACCCCGTCGCCCTGCACCTGGCCGAAGGTGTCGTAGAGGATCACGTCGACGTCGCTGATCACCGGCATCTGGCCGTCCCGCTCGACCACCTTGACCCGGTCGGCGTACGGCGCCAGCAGGCCGGCCACACCGGCGATCACGATCTCGTAGTCGTTGACGATCGCGACCCGGACCGGGCGGCCGGGGGTGACGGGGACCGTGGGCATCCCCGCACCTTAGTCCCGACCGCTCGGGAACGGATCGCGCCTCACCAGCTCAGGCGACCTGGGTCGTCGTCAGCCGACGTACGCCGCGATCTCGGCGGCCAGCCGTGCCTGGGTGACGCTGTCCGCGAACGACACGTCGACCGCCGCCCGGGCCAGGTCCGCCACGCCCGCCGGGCCGAGGTCGAGCAGCCCGGCCGCGATCTCGTACTCACGGTTCAGCGTGGTGCCGAACATCGGCGGGTCGTCGGAGTTGATGGTGACGATCACCCCGGCGTCGCGGAACGCCGCCAGCGGGTGCTCGTCCAGGGTGGCCACACTGCGGGTGGCGATGTTCGAGGACGGGCAGACCTCGAGCGCGATGCCTGCCTGCGCGAGATGGGCGAGCAGTTCCGGGTCCTGCGCCGAGGACGTGCCGTGCCCGATCCGCTCCGCGCCCAGCAGCCGCACCGAGTCCCAGACGGTCTCGGGACCGGTGGTCTCGCCGGCGTGCGGCACCGAGTGCAGCCCGGCCGCCCGGGCGGTGTCGAAGTGTGCTCGGAACTGCGGGCGGGGTACCCCGATCTCCGGTCCGCCGAGGCCGAAGCCGACCAGGGCGTCGGTGCGGTGCCGCAGTGCGAAGTCCAGGGTGGCGTCGGCGCCCGACAGCCCGGCCTCGCCCGGGATGTCGTAGATCCAGCGCAGCACCAGGCCGAAGTCGGCCTCGGCGTCGACCCGGGCCGCCTCCAGCGCCTCGGTGTAGCCCTCGATCGTCATGGTGTCGCGGAACGGCTGCACCGACGTGTACGGCGTGCACGTCAGCTCGGCGTAGCGGATGTTCTGTCCCGTCATCTCGCGAGCGATCTCGTAGGTCAGGTAGCGGATGTCCTCCGGCTCCCGGACCAGGTCCACCACCGCCAGGTAGACCTCGATGAAGTGCGCGAAGTCACGGAAGGCGAAGAAACGGGCCAGCTGCTCGGGATCGCTGGGCACCGACGTCGTGCCACGGTGCCGCTCGGCCAGCTCGGCGACGATCCGGGTCGACGCGGACCCGATGTGGTGCACGTGCAGCTCGGCCTTGGGCAGCCCGGCGATGAAGGCGGACAGGTCAGGGGGCGCAGACGTCGAGAAGCTCACCCGCCCGATCGTGCCAGGACCGGGGTCAGGAGATCTCGGCGACCAGGTTGTCGGCGAGCTCGCTGACGGTGCGGCCGTCGTTGAACACCTCACCGTCGAGCAGCACCGTCGGGGTGCCACGCAGCCCCGCGGCCTCGGCGGACTCCTTGGCCGCCTGCACCCACTCGGCCTGCGTCCCGCCCTCGATGCCCGGGCGCACCGCGGACTCCTCAGCGCCCGCGGCGACGGCCTTCTCGACCAGCCAGTCGTCGTCCGGGACCGGCCCGGACTCCTCGGGCTGGTCGGCGAACAGCTCGTGGTGGAAGGCGATCGCCACCTCGGGACCTGCCGCGTCGAGCACGACCTTGAACGCGTTGGCGGCCCGGCGGGAGTAGTCGTCGTCCAGGTAGTACACGGGCCGGTACTCGACGAGCACGGCACCCTGCTCGGCCAGCTCGGTGAGCCGGTCGTGGGCCGCGGCGTCGAGCTCACCGCAGAAGGGACAGATGAAGTCCTCATAGATCACGACCGTGTGCGGGGCGTCGTCCGGACCCATGCTCACGCCGTAGTCGCTGGCGCCCGCCGGGTCGGCGTTCACGTCGGTGCTGGTGTCGCGCAGCCGGTTGACGCCGAAGCCCACGACGAGGATCACCACGAGGACCGCGACGACCCCGCCGATGCTACGGCGGCGTCGGGCCTGCTCGCGTCGCTGCTGGTCGGTCAGGGTGTTCATCGTGGTGCTCCTCGGTCGTGCGTCAGGTCGTGGGGGTGCGGGCCGGGGTCGGGCCGAGTCAGCACGGTGGGGCGGGCGAAGAGGCGGTCCTCCAGGGCAAGCCGGGTCCGCGGCAGCCACGCGACGTACGCCGAGAGCGCCAGCAGGGCGACGTCGCGCGCGATCTCCCAGGGGTACGCCGCCGCTGCACCGGCGCGGGCACCCCCGCCGCCGAAGCAGCCGCAGTCGATCTCGATGCCCCGCGCCCAGACCGAGGCGACACCGACGACGAAGGCGACGAGCAGCAGGGAGGACAGCACGCCCGCGCCGCGGGTGAGCACCCCGAGGACCAGGCAGACCCCGATCACGACCTCGACCACCGGGAGCAGCTGGCCCACCGTCGCCACGATCGAGGACGGCAACAGCTGGTAGGCCCGGACGGCCTGGACGCTGGCGGCGGGGTCCGGCAGCTTGATCGCGCCGGCCCAGATCCACACCGCACCGACGACGAGCCGCGCCACGAGCCCCGACCACGCCTTCACAGGGCAAAGACTAGGTTGTACCCGTGAACGAGCGACTGGTGTGGATCGACTGCGAGATGACTGGGCTCGACCTCGGGGCCGATGCCCTGGTCGAGGTGGCGGCCCTGGTCACCGACTTCGACCTGAACGTGCTCGGCGACGGGGTGGACATCATCGTCAAGCCGCCCGCCGAGGCCCTCGAGCAGATGGGTGACTTCGTGCGCACCATGCACGAGACGTCGGGGCTGCTGGCCGAGCTCGACGGCGGTTCCACCCTGGCCGAGGCCGAGGCCCAGGTGCTGGCCTACGTCCGCGAGCACTGCCCCGAGGGCAGCCGCCCCCCGCTGGCCGGCAACACGGTAGCCACCGACCGCTCCTTCCTGGCCCGGGACATGGCGGACCTCGAGGGCTTCCTGCACTACCGGATCGTCGACGTCTCCTCGATCAAGGAGCTCGCGCACCACTGGTTCCCCCGGGCCTACTACCAGGCGCCGGCCAAGCAGGGCAACCACCGGGCGCTGGCCGACATCCAGGAGAGCATTGAGGAGCTGCGCTACTACCGCGACGCGGTGTTCGTGGCGTCTCCTGGCCCCGACAGCGCGACCGCCAAGGCCGTGGCGGCCCGGCATGGCGGCGCGCTGACGGGGACCGGCGCCGCGCCTGCCCTCGATGCAGCGGATCCCGCCTGATCCCTCTATAGTTCTGCACGGCTCTGGCACTGCCCGAGCCGCCTGGTGGGTATAGCTCAGCTGGTAGAGCGCCGCCTTGTGGTGGCGGATGTCGCGGGTTCAAGTCCCGTTACTCACCCCAGTCGAGGACCCCGTCCACGCGTGCGTGGGCGGGGCTTCTCCTTGTCCATGCGCCAGTTCGCTGACCACGGACCATCCGGGCCGCGATCCTCCTCATCCCCGACGGTGCCTGGACACCCAGTGAGTACACGGACGCGATCGACGACGAAGCGGCCAAGACGTGGATCTCCACCGCAGCGGTCGCCGAGATCGTCTTCACCGCACAGGAGAAGACCACCCGCGTCCCCGGCGTGCTGATCGCGCCGCATCCCAGACCTGAACACCACCAGGAACACCGGCCGTGAACACCCGCACGGCCTCGACACCCTCATCAACGTTCCCGCACGCACCGCCACCTCAGCACGCCGGTTCACCCTGCAGGCGAAGAGTCGTGGCCAGGCGCTCTCCCTGGCCATGCGGGCGGGAGGTAGCGTGCGGCGCACCGTCGCGGTGCTCGTTCGGGCCAGGGCTGTCGCCATGGGGCGGCGACACGAGGCTGATGGCGCTCGGCAGGCTCATCTCGGGCGCGGCGAGAGCCCTCAGCCCTTCACCGAGCCCGCGGCGCCTCCCCTGACGAGGTACTTCTGGAAGATGAAGAACATCAGCGCGACCGGGATGGTCATCAGGAGGGCGGCGGCCATCGTGATGGGGTATTGCGAGCCCGACCCGAGCTGACCGCTGGTCAGCGTCGCCACGCCCTTGGTCAGCGTGTTCAGGTCCGGGTCCTGCGCCGCGATGATGAAGTGCGGCAGCTCGTTCCACGACCCTTGGAACGACAGGATCGTGATCGTGATGAGCGCCGGCCTCGACATCGGGAGCACCACCGACCAGAAGGTGCGGAACGGGCCGGCGCCGTCCATGCGGGCCGCCTCCTCCACCGCCACCGGGATGCTCTCGAAGAACTGCTTCATGATGAAGACACCGGCCGCGTCGACCAGCAGCGGCAGAATCAGCGCGGGGTAGGTGTTGTAGATCCCGATGTAATTGAGCACCAGGAACTTCGGGATCAGCAGGAT
>JAJAYJ010000106.1 GCA_026786275.1 Nocardioides sp.
CGGCGGCGGCCAGCTCATCCCGGCCGACCCGGCCGCGCTGCAGGCGGCGTTCGCCGCCGAGGCGCAGTCGCTGGCCAACCAGGTCCTGGTGACCGCGACGCTGCCCGCCTCCGTCGTCGAGGCCGGCAGCACCGAGGCCGAGCTCACCGTCCGCCTCGCCGGCGCCGACGCGACCGACGGGATCGCCGCCGAGTCCTACTCCCCCATCACCGTGCCGGCGACCGCAGCACCCGAGACGGCGGTGCCCTCGTCGCGCGCCGGTGGCGTTCAGCTCCCGACCTGGGCGGCGTACGCCGGCCCCGCAGCGCTCGGTCTGGGCCTGGTCGCGGTGCTGGTGCTGCTCGTGCCCAGGGCTCCCGCGCCCCTGACCCCGGAGCAGCGGGTCTCCCGGTACGCGGCCGACGGGACCCGGGCCCGTAGCGACGGTGGGCCCCGGGTCGAGGCCGAGCAGACGCTGCACCAGGCCCGCGGCGTCGCCGCCGACCTCCTCGAGCGGAACAAGACCCTCGAGGCCCGGATCAGCAAGCGCCTCGAGGCCGCCGGCAGCGACCTGCGCTCCGCCGAGTGGCTGCTGGTGCACGGGGGCGTCTTCGTGGTCGTGGGTCTCCTGGGGTTGCTGCTCAGCCAAGGCAACCTGGCGATCGGCATCCTGTTCCTGCTGCTGGGGGTGTTCGCGCCCTGGGTCTACCTCGGCCTGAGGGCCTCGCGCCGCCGCAAGGCGTTCTCGCGGGTCCTGCCCGACACGCTCCAGCTCATGTCCGGCTCCCTGTCGGCCGGGCTGTCGCTGGCGCAGTCCGTCGACACGATCGTGCGTGAGGGGCCCGACCCCATCAAGGACGAGTTCAAGCGGGTGCTCGTGGAGACCCGGCTCGGAGTGTCGCTCGAGGACGCGTTCGACGGGATCTCGGAGCGGTTCCAGAGCAAGGACTTCGCATGGGTCGTGATGGCCATCCGGATCCAGCGCCAGGTCGGTGGCAACCTGGCCGAGCTGCTCAACACCGTGGCCGAGACCATGCGCGAGCGGGAGTACATGCGCCGTCAGGTGGCCGCGCTGGCCGCCGAGGGCAAGCTCTCGGCGTACGTGCTGGGCGGTCTGCCCCCGCTGTTCCTCCTCTACCTGCTGCTCACCAACCGCGACTACGTGATCGTGCTGTTCACCGAGCCCCTCGGTCTGCTGATGCTGGCCGGCGCCGGCCTGCTGCTGACCGTCGGGGGTTTCTGGATGAGCAAGCTGATCAAGGTGGAGGTCTGAGATGACCCTGTTGTTCATCCTGGGGGTCGCCCTGCTGCTCCTGGCCATCGTGCTCGTCGGCGTGGCCGTCGGCCCGACCTCGGCGACCGGCGGCATCAGCCGTTCCCTGGCCGTGCTGCAGGCCATGACGGACGCTCCGAAGGAGCTGACCCGCGACCTGGACAAGCCGTTCGCCGACCGGGTGCTCGAGCCGTTGCAGGCGCGCGCGCTCGCGATCGGTCGCCGGCTCTCAGGGGCCGACACCGTCGAGCGAACCCGGCACAAGCTCGACCTGGCCGGCAACCCCAGCGGGATGACGGTCGACCGGGTGATCTCGGGCAAGGTGCTGCTGGCCGTGCTCGGCCTGCTGTTCGGTGTCGTGATCGCCCTGGTCCTGGGTCTTTCCGGCCCGATCCGGATCGTGGTGGTTCTCGGCGGCCTGGTGGTGGGGTTCCTGGTGCCGAACTTCTTCCTCTACCAGAAGACCTACGAGCGCTCGGAGCGGATGGTGCGCGAGCTGCCCGACGCGATCGACCTGCTCACCATCAGCGTGGAGTCCGGGCTGGGCTTCGACGCCGCCGTGCAGCAGGTGGCCCGCAACACCGAGGGCCCGCTGTCGGACGAGTTCTCGCGGCTGCTGCGGGAGATGCAGATCGGCATGGGCCGGGCCGAGGCCCTGCGCGCGATGAGCACGCGCACCAGCGTGCCCGACGTGCAGACCTTCGTGGGCGCGATGGTGCAGGCCGACTCCTTCGGCATCCCGATCGCCCAGGTGCTGCGGGTGCAGTCACGGGAGCTGAGGGTCAAGCGGCGCCAGCGGGCGGAGGAGAAGGCACAGCAGGTGCCGGTGAAGATGACCGTCCCCCTGATCTTTTGCATCCTGCCGTGCCTGTTCATCGCGGTGATGGGACCCGCGGCGATCAGCCTGATGGACACGTTCAAGTGAGAGACTGGCCTGCGTGAGCCTGCGCGACCGTCTGCACGTCAAGGTCGGGATCGCGGCGCGCGGCTTCGTGCTGATCGCCCTGCTGACCCCGGTGCTCTGGTACCAGGACACGCACGCCCTGCTGGCCCTGCTCGCGATCGGCGTCGTCTGGGCCGTGGTGACGGTGACGGAGCTGCGGCCCTCCGTGGCCTCGATGGTCCTGGTCGGCCTCGAGGGCATCGCGGTCGGCGCGATCACCGGGCTGGCGGTCGAGGAGTCCCTGGCCGTGCTGGGCGCGCTGGCCGTTCCGCCGTTCACCGCCGGGCTGCACCGCGGCGTGCGCGGCGTGGCCGTCGCCCTGAGCGCCACGCTGGCCGCGCTGGTCCTAGTCGCCGTGTTGGTGGGTGACCCGCCCACCCAGAAGACGGGCTTCGACCTCTTCAGCTGGGCCATGACCGCGCTGGGCCTCGGGCTGATCGGCGCGTTCCTGCGCTCCACCCTGCGCGAGAGAGCCGACCCGCTGGCGCCCTACCACTACGCGCAGACGCTGATCCGGCAGCTGATCGACCTCTCGGGTGGTCTCGACTCCGGTCTCGACCCGGTCGCGCTGGGCGGCGCCATCCTCAGCAACGTGCGCGACGAGCTGCCCGCCTCCGCACTCGTCGTCCACATCCCGCGCGGGGACACCCTCACGCCCCTGGTCAGCAAGAACATGGCTCCCGACGGCGACGTGGCCGACACCGAGGACCTCGCCGTCGAGGCCTGGGCCGTGGGCGCCCCGGTCCTCTCGGGCCGGGTCTTCGCCTTCCCCCTGGCGACCAGCGCCGGCACCACCGCCGTGGTCGCCGGAGTGCTCTCCGAGCGGGTCGACCTCGACCAGCTCGGCGCGCCCGAGCGGATCCGTGGGTTGATGCAGTCGTTGGACAAGACCGCCGTGCACCTGGACACCGCGCTGCTGTTCTCGGCGTTCCGCGACTCCGCGACGGCCGAGGAGCGACGCCGTCTGGCCCGCGAGATCCACGACGGCGTCGCGCAGGACATCGCCTCCCTCGGCTACCTCGTCGACGCCCTGCGCGCCGGTGACAACACGCCGTCGCAGTCCGAGCGCATCGACCTGCTGCGCGACCGGATCACCGCCGTGGTGGCCGAGATCCGCCGGTCCGTGGTCACGCTGCGCACCAGCGTGGGGTCGGCGGAGTCCCTCGGCACGGCGATCGGGTCGATCGCGCGCAACCTCAGCGAGGTCTCGGGCGTCCCGATCCACGTGACCCTCGACGAGCACACCGCGCGATTGCGCCCGGAGGTCGAAGCCGAGCTGTTCCGGATCGCCCAGGAGGCGATGAACAACGCCGTGCGCCACGCCCACGCCACGGCGATCGACGTGCACTGCCAGGTGCACGCACCGGACGCCCGGATCACGGTGGCCGACAACGGTCGGGGCCTGCAGGAGGCCGGACCCAACTCCCACGGCCTGGACATCATGCGGGAGCGGGCCCTGCTCATCAACGCCGGCCTGGAGCTGGGCGAGAACGTGGGTGGCGGGTTCTCCGTCACCGTACGTGTCCCGGCGAGCCGGATGCCCGAAGCCACCGATCCGAGCGCCGGGCGTGCCAAGATCGGGGCATGACCTCCCCGACCCGGGTGCTTATCGCCGACGACCACGAGCTCATCCGCAACGGCCTCGCTGGTGTCTTCGACCTCGAGGAGGACATGACCGTGGTCGCGCTGGCCGCCACGGTCGCCGAGGCGATCCACCGTTACAACGAGGTGCAGCCCGACGTGGTCGTCGCCGACCTGCAGCTGCAGGACGGGACGGGGCTCGACATCGTCCGGGCGATCCGCAAGGTGAGCAACACCGTGGGCATGATCGTGCTGACCATGCACTCCGGGGACGACCAGATCTTCGCGGCCATGGAGGCTGGCGCGTCGGGCTTCGTCGGCAAGGACGCCCCCTCGGGCGAGGTGGTGCGTGCCGCCCGGCACGCCGTGGTCTCCCCCCGCTCCTTCGTCTGCACCGGCCTGGTGGGCGCGATGATGCGCCGCAGCGCGTCTGAGTCGTCCCGGCTCTCCGAGCGGGAGCACGAGGTGCTGACCCTGCTCGCGGACGGCCTCGGAGCGGCCGCGATCGGGGAGAAGCTCTATCTCAGCGAGTCCACGGCCAAGTCCCACATCGCGCGGATCTACCAGAAGCTGGGAGCCACCAACCGGGCCCAGGCCCTGGTCACCGCGATGCGGATCGGGCTGCTCTCCAGCATCCGACCCCTCGACCGCTGACCCGCCCGGAGGCAACCGCTGGAAGGCAACCGCGCAGCGGTGACGCCTACACCCTGCGGGGGTGCCCGTCCGGCGAATGGCCGGGTCCGGTACCCATTCGTGTCCGCGCAGGTCAGATGGGGTGCGACCGGCGGCCTCGTGACCAGTGCCGGTCTCCCGGCAGGCGCCGAGAGGTAGTCCTAAGTGACTACCAGGTCGGGGACCTTCAACCGATCCGCCAGGCACGCCGCTCGTCCAGAGTTACCGGTGCGAGGCCGTCGCCTCGACTCGTGCCCTGACCTTCCTCAAGGAGAACCATCATGCAGGACTACCTCCGCATCGTGCTCAACGCCCGCCTGGCCAAGATGGAGGAGCGGGGCGCCTCGGCCGTCGAGTACGGCCTGCTCATCGCCGGCATCGCGGCCCTGATCGTCGCCGTCGTCTTCATCTTCGGTGGTGCGATCAAGAACATCTTCGACGACACCTGCCAGGTCATCAAGTCCACGAACGGCACCGCCACCACCTCCGGCACCTGCAGCTGAACCTCCCCAGAAGGGCGCCGAGCACCGCCGACCCGGGTCGGACGGGTCGGCGCCCTTCATCGTTCGCCTCGTCTTTGCCCGTCCGACCCGGAGGTGGTGCCATGCCGTCCGTTGCCGTCCTGTGCCGTGGCCTGCTGGCGTGCTCGCACGTCCGGGTGCGCCGCGAGCGTGGCGCCTCCGCCGTGGAGTACGGCCTGCTCATCAGCGGGGTCGCCGCTCTGATCGTGAGCGCCGTCCTCCTGTTCGGAGGCAGCGTGACCGATCTCTTCACCGGCACCTGTGACACGGTGCAAGCCGCCCGGTCCGCAGGCACCTGCTGAGGTCTCGTCCTGCACGGCCGGCTCAGCCGCCCTCGTCCTGCACCCGCAGGGCGAGGGCGATCCTGTTCACCGTGGTCGGGTGGCTACCGAACCACCACTGCCAGGCCGGCGGCGGGGTCAGGTCGGCCACCGAGCGGGCGGCCAGCTCCTGCTGCAGCCTGATGAACCCGGCCGGGTCGCGGGTGGCCTCCAGGGCGCCGACGTCGGCGCGGGTCTCGATCTGCCGGCTGATGCCGTGCTGGACCGGGCCGACGAGCAGGCTCGCCACGGCCACCAGAGCCAGCAGCCGGGGCACGTCCCCGGCTCCCACGGGCTCCTCGTGCTCCGTGCGGCGCACCAGCAGCAGGCCCAGCAGGCCGACGCCGGTCGCGGCGCCCAGCGCGCCCAGCACCGAGCCGGTCAGCACGTCGTCGTGTCGCGCATGGGTGAGCTCGTGCGCGACGACGGAGAGCGTCTCGTCGGCCGGCAGGTCGTCGACCAGCGTGTCGTAGAGCACCACCCGTCGGGTGCTGCCGTAGCCGGAGACGTAGGCGTTCAGCGTCGTCGTACGTCGTGAGGCGTCCGCGACCAGCACGTTGTCGACCCGCACGCCCTCCCGCTCGGCCAGGGCGAGGATGTCGGTGCGCAGCGGCCCCGGCGGCAGTGCTGTGAAGCGGTTGAAGACCGGCTCCACGAGCACCGGGTAGGCGAAGGAGCCGAGCAGGACCAGCACCCCGAGGGTGGCGCCGGCGACGGCGGGCCAGGTGCGCGGCCAGCGTCGGGCGATGCCGAGGAGGACCAGCACGGCCACGGTGGTGGCCGCGATGGTGACGACCTGGGTGCGCACCAGGTCGGCGGCGAAGCCCCACCAGTCCTGCTCGGAGAGGCCGAACGCCCGGACCCGGCGGCGCTGCAGCACCGCGAAGGGCAGCGTGACGACCCGTCCCAGCAGCGTCAGCACGGTGACGCAGAGGGCGGTGCGCAGCCACCACGGCCCGGGCAGGCCCTCGACCAGCGACCGGCCGGCCCGGGTCAGGCCGAACCAGCAGGCCACTGCGAGGGACACCAGCACCGAGCTCAGGCTCCACACCCGGGCCCAGGACGCGAAGTCCTCCCCACGGGCGACCTGGGCCGGGGTGAACCAGTCACCCGCCGCGGGGGCGCGCAGCACCGGCCCGGCCACCGGGTCCCAGGGCACCCGCCAGGCGGCCACGGCCACCAGCAGGACCAGCCCGACCACCGTGGTGCCGACGGCGGCCCGTCGGTGCTGGCTGGTCATCCGGTGCCTCGTGCGGCGAGGTCCGTCAGCCGCGCCCGCCAGGCCCGGGTCAGCTGCGCCACGCTCAGCCCTGCGCTGGCCTGCAGGGCGGTGGCGAGGTCCGCTCCGTCGGAGACCTGCTGGTAGATCGTCACGAGCGCCTCCTCACCGGCCTGCTCGACCAGTGTCGTGCAGACCAACCAGGCGGCCTCGTAGGCCGCGCCGAGATCGGCGGAGGTGCCCTCGAAGTCGACCTGGTTGGGCAGCACCCGTGGTGGGCCGTCGCGCTGCACCTGGGCGATGACCTGCCCGGCGGTGGTGCTCAGCGGCAGGTCCACGTCACGCAGCGCGACGTAGTCGGCGAACCCCTCGAGCAGCCACACGGGCAACGAGCGGACCGGGGCCTGGGTTGCCACGTGGGTGGCCTCGTGGCTGATCACGACCTGGGCACCGACCGGCTCGAGGAGGTCGTAGACCGCAGGGTTGAGGAAGACGTGGATCGGCGAATCGGCCGTGACCGAGCCGTCGACGGTCGCCGTCACCGCCGCGATGTCGGCGTAGGTGCCCGGGTCGGCGTCGAGCAGCACGTCGAGGTCGTCGCCCGACCCGGGCACCTCGACGACGAGCGGACCCTCCCAGGCCGGCAGCACCCGGCGCACGGTCGGCACGGCGAGGACGGCTCGCTGCGAGATCAGGTCGGCCCCGGGCCCGGTGCCGCTGACGAGCACCAGGGACTCAGGGGTACGACGCACCTCGAGCGGGCCGGTGAACCACAGGGGCGTGCGGCGGTCGCCTCCGCCGAGGCTGGCGAGTGCGACCTGGTCGCCGACGGGTCGGAACCCGACCAGCACCTCCTCGCGGGCCGGCACCTCGTCGTAGCCCTCGAAACGCCAGCTCACGTCGACGGCGGCCTGCCACGAGCCGTCGGCACGCACCGCACCGACCTCGTCGACGTAGCGCAGCGTGAAGTCCTCGACCCGCAGCGCGGCGGCGTTGTCGACGACGTGGCTGAGCAGCGGGGCCGTCGAGGCGTCCCCCAGGGCCGACGCGCCCGCGGCGTCGCGGGCCCGGACGGCGTCGACGAGGTCGACGAGGGACCGGGCCGCCAGGGCGGGCCTGGCCTGGGGCGTGATCTCCTGCTGCGCGGAGACGGTGTAGGAGTCCGGCCGCAGCACCCACCACAGGGCGAGCCCGACGACCAGGGTGAGGGCCAGGACGACGGCGACGAGCAGCCCGCCACCGGCCCTCCACCGACGGGGACGACCGACCGGCGGCGGTGGCCCCTCAGCCAGGGCGGACCGCGCCGACGTACGGCATGGAGTAGAGCGGCGAGACCGCCACGTCCGCCCCGGGGTTCAGAGCGTTCACGATCAGGCCGTTGCCGATGTACATGCCGACGTGGCTGATCGGCGAGTAGTAGAAGACCAGGTCGCCGGGCCGCAGGTCGCCGGCGGCGACCTTCGTGCCGGAGGCGTACTGCGCGCTGGAGGAGTGTGAGAGGCCCACGCCCGAGGCTCCCCACGCCATCATGGTCAGACCCGAGCAGTCGAAGGCGTCGGGGCCGGCGGCGCCGAAGACGTAGGAGTCGCCGACCTGGGCCATCGCGTAGGCGACCGCGGCGGCGGCACGACCGGAGGCCTCCACCGTGCTCGGGACCGCGGTCGAGCCCCGCATCAGCAGCGCCTCGCGCTCCTCGGACTCGAGCTCGGCGAGCAGGGACTCGGCCTTCTCGAGCCGGGCGTCGATGGCGGCCTGATCTTTGACCAAACCGGCCTTGGTCGCGTCGACCTCGGCCGTGCGGTCAGCGGTGGCGTCGCTGCGGATGTCGAGGGCCTTGACCTCGGTCGCGTAGGTGTCGAACCGGTGGGACTGCAGGCGGTTGTAGGCGGACATGGTCGACATGCCGGCCAGGAACTGGGTGGGGTTGTCGGACACGACGACCTCGCCGACGGCCGAGAGGCCCTGGCCCTGGTACTGGCTGAGGATCGAGTCCTGGACCTGCTCGCGGGCGGCGTCGAGGGTCTCGTCCTGCCGGGCCTGGTCGGCCCTCAGGGTGCGCAGGTCGCCCTGCAGCTCGGCGAGCTGGAGCTTGGCGTCCTGGACCCGCTCGGAGGCCTCCTCGGCCTCGTGGAACAGCGCGTCGACCTGCTCCTGGACGTCGGCGATGTCCGGCTCGGCCTGTGCGGTGGTCGACGGCACGACGCCGATGACGGCGGCGAGGGCGAGCCCGGACAGAGCAGTGACAAGTCTCGTGCGACCGTGGGTCACGGGCGGGAGGTTCCCCTTCGGATGTCGTACGCCTACCGGGTGAGCTGACGGGTTCGGGCACGACCGGCCCTACTCCGACTCCGCCACCGCGCACAGTGGTTCTCGTCGGCGATGCACCCCAGGTGACACGTGGTTCCCCGGCTCCCGCGACGTCGACCACTGGCCGTCGTCCTCAGGACTCAACGCGGTGCTCGCGTGGATCGGAGGATCCACTGCCACGAGCACTTGAGGCGCCACGCTAATCGGGTCGTGTCGCCCGGCCAAACTTTCCGCCACGTTTCGCCGCGGCGATCGGAGTTTTACCTTCGGGCGCCGTCTCACCTGCACCGATGACCCCATCGACCACCCACGCCCCATCGTCACAGGTCAGGCGGACTCGATGACCGGGGCCGGCACCGACTGCACCAGGCGCAGCGGTGGGACCAGGCCTGAGTCGGCGAGCACGGACAGTGCCCGCTGCTCCTCGTCGTCGAGGGTCAACTCGGGCGGGGGGCCGAGGAGCACCGTGACCACGCAGTCGTGGCAGGCCAGTCCTCGCACCACGCAGGTGTCGCAGTCGATTCGCGTCATGTCCCGGACTCTGACAGGCGGCACCGACAGTCCGGTTCCGAGACCGACGAGAGACCGACGAGACCGGCGTGTCGAGGGCCCGTGGGCTCGTGGGCTCAGGAGCCGAGCAGCGCCAGCAGGCTGGCCGGGGCACTGACCCGTGCGCCGTCACGTCGTACGTCGCCCGCGAGCTCGGCGTCGGCGGTCACGACCACGACGACCCGACCCGTGGGCTCCACCGCGACCAGGTCGCGGATCACGTCGTCGGCGATCACGCCGTCGGGGCTGAAGACCACCCGGACGCCCCGAGGCGCCGCGACCACGGGTCGGTGACCGCCCGCCTGATGGGCGTCGAAGACGACGGTTGTCTCGGCCCCCGTGCGGGCGACCACGGACGCGAGCGCGTTGACGAGCCTGATCCGCTGCGACTCCAGCGGCAACGAACCCCACACGCTCTTGGTCACGTTGTAGCCGTCGACGACGAGCCGGGCCCGCGGCATCGTCAGGTATTGGTCGAGCAACGGGCCACTGTCCGGACCCAGCTGACCGCTCGCGGAGGGGTGCCGCACGCCCTCGGAGCCCAGGCCCTGCTCCACCCGCTCGGCGGGCGAGCCGGCGACCGAGGGCAGGGCCAACTCACGCTGCAACCCGGCGGCCGCGTCCAGCACGGTGTCGAGCAGCAGCCGTGCGCGCAGGGTCGCCTCGTCCCGCTCCGTCCGGGCGCTGCGCCGCTCGGCACCAGCCTCGGCGTCGTACCTCGCCAACCGGGCCTGCGCCTGGCGCAGCTC